>NZ_JBSVEM010000017.1:0-124494 GCF_056312285.1 Pseudoalteromonas sp. ABE4_541 | reverse complement strand
TGAAAGTCTCGGTGATCTGCCGCCAGCAGCTTACCGGGCAAAGTTAGAAAACTCTAGTTTACAGGTGTCTCACTGACGGGGAAGTGGACAGTTACATTGCGCTTATACCGTTTTTTATCGTCGCTTCGTTGATAACTCTAGTAAACCAATGGTTTAAGTTATCAAGTTTGGGCGAAGGTTATCGTTATTTAAATGACTTTAACGCGCTCGTTTGGGGATTGTTTCCCTTATTAAGTTTGATTTCCTTTTCGTACCATCTTTCGAAAAACCTGCGTATTCACACCATCGCAGCGCCGATCATGGTAGTTACATGTTTTGCTGTAACAACAGGATACTTCTATATCGAAAGTGGTCAAGTTAGGCTCAACCACAAGACTTAGTATTGAGACCATCAAACTAGACTAGACAGAAGTCTTTTACCCGATTCGTCGAATCACAGAGCTGCTGCTTTATATTGTGACTTAGTCAGCTTATGCAAAAAGTTGGGGTTTAAAACAGTTGCGGAAGGGGTTGAGTCTATTGATGACGAAAACGTCGTAACCAGTGCTCAAATAGACTACGTACAAGGGTACTTTTATTATCACGCGATGCCGTTAGAGCGGGCTATAAAATTGTTAAATGAGCAGCAAAAAGCGGTGAAAAACACCGCTTCATAAGAAACCACAGTTGATGTGTAAAAATTATTTACTGATAAACGATAATAATTTAGCTGCAATGTCTGTATTGTTTTGGCCACCAATAAAGTGTTCAGCACCTTTGCCGTATGCAAACACCTGTACGTCTACTGCTGTATGGCCTGTGGTCGTCCAGCCTGTGTAACTTGCTTCATTTATTATTTGTTTAACTGTGTTAGTTAACGCCTTCAGGTCGATATTTTTGGCATTTTGTAATTTCAGTTGGGTTTGCTTATCGTAGGGAAGGTTTGTTTGTGCTACCCAAACATGTTCCATATCCTGTGCGGCAAGCAATTTTTTTGCGATTGGTTCCGCCGAACCTTTAACGCCTTTAACTACATCACGTTCCCAGCGGTATTGACCCGCAGCCCCCAAGGTTACGCCACCAGTAGAATGATCCGCAGTGACAACTAACAAAGTATCAGGATGAGAATCAATATACTGTTTTACGGCTTTGATGGCGTTGGCGAAGTCATGCATTTCGTGCATCGCACAGGCGATATCGTTACTATGCGCACACCAATCGATTTGGCTGCCTTCAATCATCGCAAAAAAGCCCTTTTCGCTTTGTTTATCAAGTAATGATAGCGCTTTATTGGTCATGCTCTCTAGACGGTTAGGGTCTTTGTCAATCGCATGAGGTAGGCCTTTTGGCGCGAATAAGCCGATTGCTGGTAATTTATCTAATGAGTTTATGCTCGTTAACGAATCGCTATAGATATAACCTGCTTTTTTTAGCTCTTCGACGATGTTTCTATCTTCACGGATAAAATACTCTGTGCCACCACCTAAAATTAGGTCTACGGGAAGACGGCCTTTAATTTGGTTATCAACAAAGTCGTTTGCAATAGCATCATAATTGCGACGGTAATCATTGTGTGCAACGAAACTTGCTGGTGTTGCATGATTAACTTGAGAAGTCGCTACTAAAGCGGTGGTCATCCCTTTTTCTTTTGCTACTTCTAACATGGTTTTAATTGGCTTTTTATCCGTTGAAACAGCAATTGCACCGTTGTAAGTTTTTTGCCCTGTGCTGAGTGCAGTAGCAGCTGCTGCGCTATCAGTAACAATCGTTTTATCATCTGGGTAAGTACGTGCCATGCCAACTAAAATTGAATCAAAAACAGTTTGTTCAACATCAGGAGTTGATTTGTCATCCATATAGTATCGGTATGCTGTTGTATAGGCAGGTCCCATACCATCACCTATCATAAAAATAATGTTTTTTGGTGTCGACTCTGCGCTCGCATTAGCTGCGAATAATATTCCCGAAGCGATTAAACTCATTGTTTTTTTCATTTGAATAAACCTTTTGGATCCCCGTGTAATTTCGCGCATATCATACTCTTATTCGTATCAAAATGTGATGACTATATGTTTTTCATCGGCAAAAAAGCGAACTGGATACAAGCTTAGTGATTGAATCAAAACAAAGTTGCAGTAGGATAGAGGGCATTACAAGTTTAATAAATGAGTAAAGTGATGAATGAACATCATGATTTAGAGGGGTTACTAGCGCAACTTGGGTTGTCAGGGCAAGTACATGGTAGTGGTGAAGAAACCGTTATTTGCTTGCATGGATGGCTTGATAATAGTAATAGCTTTATGCGTCTATTCAAGCACCTTAGCGACCACAGGCAATGGATCAGCATAGATCAAGTCGGCCATGGCATGTCAAACTGGCGGTCTAACGATGCGCACTACTACTTTATTGACTATGTATATGACTTGTTGAGTCTAGTTGATGGGCTGGAATTAGAACAGTGCCATTTAGTTGGGCACTCAATGGGCGCGATGATCTGTGGTTTATTTACATCATTGTACCCTAGTCGAGTTAAAACACTGACGATGATTGAAGGTTTTGGTTTAGTTTGCACTGAACCCCCTGCATTAAAACAACAAATACTTGATGCATTTAAGCAGCGCAAAAGTACGGAGCAGTTTAGTAAACGGCTTTATTCAAACTTTAATGCACTTGCAGTTGCTCGAAGCAATGCGGGTGATTTGGGCTATGAAAACGCAGCGTTACTTATGCAAAGAAATACTCAAAAAGTTGAAGGGGGCTACTATTTGACAACAGATCCTCGACTAAAAACACAGTCTGCATTTCGTTTTACTCAAGCTCAAGCACTTGAAATACTGTCAGATGTGCACACACCGAGTTTGCTTATTGAAGCCGCTCAGGGCTATGAATTTATTCAGTTAAATAAAAGCATCTTCGCTAAAAAGTTCAATAACTTACAAATTGAGCAAGTTTCAGGAGGGCATCATTGTCACATGGAAAATCCGTCTCAATGTGCGCAGATAATTGAACAGCACCTGAATAGATTTACCGTATCTTGATTGTATATTCGCAACAAATGTGGGAATATCCCCGCATTAGAGTATTTGCTCAATTGTTAAAGTGCCTTATATCGATTAAGGTTAAGTATCAAAAATTATAACTAAAACACAGGAGCTAAGAGTGGAAAAAATCTGGCTAAAGCGCTATCCAGAAGGGATGCCTGAAACTATTGACCCAGAACATTACAACTCGTTGCTTGAATTGTTTGACAAAAGCTTTTCCGAATTCTCGTCTTTGCCTGCATATACAAATATGGACAAGACGTTAACTTATAAACAAGTTGATGAAAAAACCAAAGCTGTTGCTAGCTACATCCAGAATACGTTGAAATTAGGCAAAGGTGACAAAGTTGCTGTCATGATGCCTAACTTGCTGCAAACACCGATTTCTATATTGGGTATTTTGCGAGCTGGTTGTACAGTGGTTAATGTTAACCCACTTTATACAGTGCGAGAGCTAGAGCATCAGCTGAATGATTCAGAAACAAAAGCCATTTTCATTTTGGCTAATTTCGCCCAAACTCTGCAAAAAGCGTTACCGCAAACGCAAGTTAAGCATATTGTTTTAACAGAAATAGGCGATATGTTGGGTGGCGTTAAAAAGCACTTAGTGAATTTTGTTGTTAAGCACGTTAAAAAGATGGTGCCAGAATATACGCTGCCAAATCCAATTCCTTTTCGTAAGGTAGTAAGTGCAGATCCAAATGCGTATAAAGTACCGAATGTTACGCTGGATGATTTGGCATTTTTACAATACACAGGTGGTACGACTGGTGTGTCAAAAGGCGCTATGCTGACGCACGGTAACATGGTGGGTAACTTAGAACAGGTTTCAGGCTGTTTAGACAAGGTACTCGATGCAGGTAAAGAAGTGGTTATTACCGCACTGCCACTCTATCATATCTTTGCGTTGACGGCTAACTGCCTAACGTTTATGAAGTATGGCGGGCACAATATTTTGATCACAAACCCGCGTGATATGCCAGGGTTTGTTAAAGAGCTTTCAAAATATCCATTTACGGCGATTACGGGTGTAAACACTTTGTTCAATGGCCTATTAAACACGCCAGGCTTTGCTGAATTAGATTTTTCGCACCTAAAAATGTCTCTAGGCGGCGGTATGGCAGTTCAGCGTCCAGTAGCGGAACGTTGGCAAAAAGTGACGCGTAGCAAACTGATGGAAGGCTATGGTCTAACTGAGTGTGCCCCGTTAGTTACGATTTGTCCGTATGATCTTGATGGGTATAACGGTTCAATTGGTTTACCAGCACCAAGCACTGAGTTAAAAATCTTACTCGAAAATGGTGAAGAGGCAGGTCTTGGAGAAGCAGGGGAGTTGTGTGTCAAAGGCCCGCAAGTAATGGCTGGTTACTACAATCGTCCCGACGCAACCGCTGAATGTTTGAAAGACGGCTGGTTCGCTACTGGTGATATTGCAACATTTGATGAAGAGGGCTTCTTCTACATCGTTGACCGCAAAAAAGACATGATTATTGTGTCTGGCTTTAACGTTTTCCCAAATGAAGTTGAAGAAGTAGTCGCGATGCATGACGGGGTATTGGAAGTTGCCGCGGTCGGCATTCCTCATGATGTGAGTGGTGAGCAAGTTAAAGTTTTCGTCGTGAAAAAAGACCCATCACTGACAGAAAAGGATATAATCAAGCATTGTCGTGATAATTTGACCAATTATAAGGTACCGAAATTGGTAGAGTTTAGAGATGAACTACCAAAAACGAACGTAGGTAAGATCTTACGCAGGGCCTTAAAGGAATAAAAGAATGCCGGCATAAGCCGGCTTTTTTTTGTAAATAATAATGTCCAGGAGACGCAGTGCAGTACCAAGTAATTCAATCACAAGTAGAGCTTAATCAATTTGTTAGTAAAATAGCTGACACAAAAGTCGTGGCGCTTGATACTGAATTCATGCGTCGTAGAACGCTTTATCCGGAAGTCGCCCTAATACAGGTTTTTGCCAATAACCACTTGGGGTTGATTGATCCATTACTTGAATTAGACTTTTCCACTTTGTGGGATGTCTGCAAAAATCCAAATGTATTAAAAGTACTCCACTCTCCTTCAGAAGATATTGAAGTTTTTCAAAATTTTGCAGGGTTTGTGCCTGCGCCCATGTTCGATACCCAGTTTGCACTGCAATTACTTGGGGAAGGAAACTGTGTCGGCTTTGCCAATATGGTTAAAACCATTTTAGATGTAGAGATTGATAAAAGTGAATCGCGCACTAATTGGCTGCAAAGGCCTCTGACTCAAAAGCAGCTCGATTACGCAGCGTCAGATGTGTTTTATCTTATGCCATGCTTTGAGAACATTTTTGCACGTATTAGTGAGCAAAATCTCGCGGATATTGTTACCTCTGAGTGTGAACTAATTGCCGCTAAGCGTGCTTTTATCATTCCGGACGAGCAAGTTTATCTCGATATAAAAAATGCATGGCAGCTTAAACCTCGTGATTTGGCAGTACTCAAAGAGCTGGCAGCTTGGCGTAGAAATAAAGCGCAAAGAAAAAATCTTGCGCTTAGCTTCATTCTTAAAGAACATAATATGGTTGAAATTGCTAAACGCAGGCCGACGTCTCTTAACGGGTTGAGAAATGTTCCGGGCGTTGAAGCGATGGAAGTGAACCGTTCGGGTAAGGAAATACTAGCGTGTATCGAGAAGGGTAAATCAGTGAGTGAGCCCAGTTGTCCTAAAAAGCTATTACGCTTAATTGACTATCCAAACTACAAAAAAGCAGCCAAAGAGTTGAGTAATGAAATTAAGCAAATAGCGCTACGAAACTCAATTCCTGCTGATGTGTTAGCATCTAAAAAGCAAATAAATCAACTTATTAGCTGGAATTGGAAAAAAACAGCTGAAGAGCGAGCGAGTTTACTAAAGCCTGATTTACTCAAAGAGTGGCGTTACGACTTGGTCAAGGATAAGTTAGCTGAGTGGGATGTGTAAGATTGGGTAATAAATAATATCTACCTGTGGCGCAAAGTTATGGCAACAGGTAGATGTTATAAGTTGGCATTTAGTTATTTTGTCTCTTTATCATCATCAGGCAAAGTGACGTTAAGCTCCAAAACAGCTAAATCATCTTCATTTTGTTCAAATTGCACATTGACCGCATCAGAGTCTACTTTTACGTACTTTCTGATCACATCCAAAATGTCTTGTTTTAACTGTGGTAAGTAATCAGGTGTACCACGTTTTGAGCGTTCGTGGGCAACTATAATTTGCAGTCGCTCTTTGGCAAGCGATGCACTGTTTTTCTTTTCTGAGCGAAAGTAGTCAAGTAATGACACATTAACCTCCAAAAATCCGTTTTAATAAACCCTTTTTCTCAACATTAAGAAAACGGAAATCAACAAGTTCACCAAGTAGGCGATTAATCGCATCGCTGTATGCTTGGCCTGCGTCAGACTCACCATCCAGAACAACCGGTTGGCCGGAGTTTGAAGCATTCAACACAGCTTTTGACTCAGGAATAACGCCTAGTAAGTCGATAGCCAAGATTTCTTGCACGTCTTCAACCGATAACATTTCGCCATTCTCGACGCGCTCAGGATTGTATCGAGTCAGTAATAAATGTTCTTTAACTGGCTCTAAACCTTCTTCAGCACGTTTTGACTTGCTTTGCAAAATACCTAGAATACGGTCTGAATCTCTAACTGAAGAGACTTCTGGGTTTGTTGTAACAATGGCTTCATCGGCAAAATAGAGTGCCATCATTGCGCCTGCTTCGATACCTGCTGGAGAGTCACAAATAATAAAATCAAAGCTGTCTTTCATTTCGTTTAATACGCGCTCTACGCCTTCGCGTGTGAGTGCGTCTTTGTCGCGCGTTTGCGATGCAGGTAGAATGAAAAGTTTCTCAACACGCTTATCTTTGATCAAAGCTTGGTTTAGGTTTGCTTCACCGTTGATTACATTTACAAAATCATAAACTACACGACGCTCGCAGCCCATGATCAAGTCTAAATTACGAAGGCCAATATCAAAATCGATTATGGCTGTTTTGTAGCCTTTAAGTGCAAGGCCTGTACCGATGGCTGCGCTAGACGTGGTTTTGCCTACACCGCCTTTACCTGAAGTTACGACAATAATTTTTGCCATCTGATTTATCCTTTGACCAAAGCTGATATTTCTAATGAATCGTTTAGTTGTTTTACTTGTGCTGCCTGCCCCCAGTGCTCACCTTGTGATGAATCGCTGGTCCAGTAGCTACCGTTTATAGAAACCAATTCGGCTTCAAAACGCTGACAAAATATTGTTGCGTCTTCGTAACCTTGAGCGCCAGCAATTGCGCGGCCTCTCAGTGTACCATAAACATGGATATTGCCATCTGCAATTACTTCTGCACCATTACTTACCGCCCCCATAACAATCAAATCACGGTTTTTGGCATAAATTTGTTGCCCAGATCTCACGGTTGTTTTAACCACTTGTGGTGGTAGGTAAACCGCCTTTTCTACTACCTCTGTGGTGACATTGGCGGCAGGCACTGGTTTTGCGATGTCTTCGCTATAGTTCAACACTGACAAAGATGCACTTTTAGCCTCTTCATTTTGTTGTGTACTGCCATTGCAAATACCCACAGGGTTTAACTGTAGATCAAGCAAAGCTTGTTTTAGTGCTGAAAAGTCTATTTGTTCGTCTTGTAATTTAGCGAGGTTAATGACGATAGGTGCCCCAATAAAAAATTTAGGAGCTTGAGAAATCTTTTCGTCTAAGTCTTTTTTAAGATTGGTGATATTGACTGAGAACAGGTGCAACACCGAAAGTGTAAAAAGGTTTCCTTTTAACTCAAATGTTTGTTCTGACATAAGCGCTCTATAAAATGCTGACTCAATACTTATACAAACTCAGTTGACAATATGCCAATAAAAAAACAGAGTTTGTATGAGGCTCTTAGGTTGTTCTGGCCCCGTTTATAATACAATTGAAAGTCGCAAAACTTTCCAAATACATATTGTGTCATGGTATAGTGCCGACTAGACATAAGCAAGAATTTATAGGGTTATAATGCTCACCGCCGTATATAAAAGCACAAAAAAAGCTGACACTTATCTTTATGTAGAAAAACGAGATGATTTTAGCAAGGTACCTGAGCCACTCATGAACATGTTTGGGCGACCTCAATACGTCATGATGTTTGACCTGTCTAAACGTGCAAAGTTAGGCATTGCTGATATTTCACTCGTTAAGGATAAGTTAAGCAATGAGGGCTTTTACTTACAGCTTCCTCCACCAGAAGAAAACCTGTTAGATCAGTTTAAAAAAGAAAATGGAGTGTCTAGTGATTAAAAAGTTAACAGTGCTTGTAAGCGCTTTATGCCTATCAAGTTCAGTTTTTGCAAATACACAAGAAAAGTTCGACCTGTATGTTGCTGATTTAAAAGTTGAAGCAAAAGCAAAAGGATATAGCGACGCACTAATCCAAGAGGCTTTTGCTACAGCAAAGTTCAAAAAGAAAGTGATTAGCAACGATAAAAACCAACCAGAAGTAGTCGAAACGTTAGAAACCTATCTACCAAAACGTGTTCCAAAATGGAAAGTGAACCAAGCGCGAAAACTCTATAAAAAACACCAAGGTATCTTAGAGAAAATAGCCAAAGAATACGGTGTTCAAGCCAGATTTATTGTTGCCTTATGGGGCTTAGAAAGTAATTTCGGTCGTATTCAAGGCGGTTACCCGGTCATAAGCGCTTTAGTTACTTTAGCGTTTGATGGTCGCCGCGAAACACTATATAAACGCCAATTGTGGGCTGCGTTAGACATCTTAAAAGACGGGCACATTTCGTTAGATGATTTTAAGGGGTCTTGGGCAGGTGCCATGGGGCAAACCCAGTTTATGCCAACCTCATTTAATGCTTATGCGGTCGATTATAATAAAGATGGTCGCAAAGACATTTGGACAACAGAAGTAGATGCGTTCGCGTCTATTGCAAATTACCTCAAGCAAGCCGGTTGGAATGACGATTTAACGTGGGGCCGTCAAGTGCAGCTTCCAGATAACTTTGATAAAAAGCATATTCTTAAACGTGGTACCAAAACGCGTAAAGAGTGGCTTGAATATTGGCAACAGTCAGAACGCCCATTAGAGCAGTGGCAAGCCTTGGGGTTGCGCAGAGCGGATGGCAGTGATCTACCTAAAGTGAATGTCACTGCGGCGCTCGTTATGCCTGATGATGAAAATGGCAGAATGTATTTAGCGTACGATAACTACAAAGCATTGATGCACTGGAACCGTTCATACTATTTTGCAACGAGCGTAGGCTATTTGTCTGATAGGATAGGGTATCCGAAGATTTAAATATTGCTGCGAATGCTTACAGCCAAATACAGTGAATTGGCAACATACTGAAGATAGCCCTTGCTTTTAGCTGGGCTATTTTTTTAGCTTCATTTTAGCTCTGTCACTTTTCAAGTTCTGATACCAGTGTAAATTACATTTTTTAGTTTTGGTGCATATCAATCTAACTATTCATGTCGACAAAGTTTAATTTGACTGAATGAAGTAATTAAGCTTGTAAGTCAGATAAATAGGGGCCCCATTGAGGAAAATCAGCTGGACACGGTGCTAGTTTATGGTGGAAGAGCAAACTCTAGGAGCAAAAGGCGTAAACAAGCACATAGTGTGTCAAGCCGCTCAACTACACATTGAATTCGCTAAAGTCGGCTACTGTGCAATTCAATTGAAGCTATTTTTATAGATATCCAACAGAACAGAATTGGTTTCGTTTGCAAAGTCATCTTCTTCTGGATGGCTGTCTTCTCTACTATCGCCTTTTGGTTCGGTTAAAAGGGTGATCACATTTTTCATATTGCTATTTAATGCCACATTCTCGGTATTCAATGCGATCCCTTCTTGTAAAAGTTGAATAGCTTCAACAGGTTGATCGTTAAGTATATAAGTGAGCGCTTTGGTAAACACATACAAATAGGCGTGGTTTGGTAGTTCTAGCAAAGGGCCGAAATAGTAGTTAAATGTATCAAAATCGTTATTGATTATTGCGAGGAAACAGAGTTGAAAACGTGCAATGTCAAACTGTGCGTTTAACTCAAGACAGGGTATTTAACGTGGACACCCACCTCAATTTGCATGGGTGAAGTGATTGGCGATACCACGCCAGCGATGCCTTATGTGCCACCCCCGCCACAGGCTGGGTGTAATGCGGTGGCGTCGATTGTGATGATAGCGGTTGCTGTGGTTGCAACAATTTATACAGCGGGTGCTGCGGCAAACTTGATGGTAGGAGCTGGTAGTTCGGGCTTAGGCTTTGGTGCTGCGATGTCGTCGGGTGTGACTGCTCTGGCTGGAGGCACAGTAGCTGGTGCCACTTTAGCAACGACAGCAATAGGTTCTATGGTAGCAGCAGGTGTTGGTGGCTTTGTTGGCTCTGTGGCATCACAAGTTGTGGGTAAAGCAATGGGCGCGGTTGATAGTTTCTCATTGAAAAATGCTTTTTCCTCAGGGTTAACAGCAGGTGCAACTGCGGGGATGGGCAGTGCACTAGGTGCAGCCAAAGAAGGAGCATCGGCTTGGAACCTGGCAGGGCGCGCAGCGATAAAAGGCGCAACGGCAGCAGGCAGCTCGGTGGTGGCAAACAAGCTTGTTGGTAACCAAGCAAGCTTTAGATGGGGCGATGTAGCTGCATCGGCACTGACTTCGGCGATTGCGCCGGGGGATTATGGCGCGATTGGTAAAGGGACATTGAATCCAATCAATGGTATTATTCAATCAGGTATCCGTTATGGTGCGGATAAGCTCTTTGGCAATGAGGCAAGCTGGGACTTTGGTAATGTCGCGGTTGATGCATTTGGCAATGCGTTAGGGAACTCGATTGTAAGTCATCATGTTGAATCAGCAGCCCGCCAGAAATACATCAATGAGACAGGCCAAAGACAACTTAGCTGGACAGTCACTCAAACTTGAAACTTTTGGTGGCTTGCCTAAGCTTTAGTTTCTTCAAAATCATTTCAAATTCTCAGTTCAAGGAGTGAACGATGGGATTAGCAAGGAAGCGGCAAATCAGTTTGTCGGATACACCATATTATCATTGTGTTTCACGCTGTGTTCGCCGCGCGTTTTTGTGCGGAGAAGATAAGCTAACGGGTAAGTCGTACGAGCATCGTCGAGGGTGGGTGGAAGAACGTTTACTGTTCTTAGCCCAAGTGTTTTGCATTGACGTGTGTGCTTATGCCGTAATGAGTAACCATACTCACGTTGTGCTGTATATTGATGATAAAAAAGCACAAAGACTAAGTGATAGAGCGGTATTAATACGCTGGTGCAAACTGTTTAAAGGCTCGCTATTTGCCAATATGTATTTAAAAGGCGAACGTCTCGATAATGGCCAGCGTTTCTTTTTAAGGGGAATTTAATACGGACAACTACGGGACAGTCACTCAAGCTTAATTCGTCACTCAAGCTTAATTTGATATTTTCTGGCCATACATTACTGCATGGCCATATATAGCTTAAAAAGGGCTTATTTAGTTCACATTAAAGTCTATCGTAAGCCTAGCGCCTCCATCATACAAGCCACTCGCTATTCGCTGTTCATAGCTCTGGCGCTTAAAGGTGTTCATAAAATCAATGTAACTACCTTCATGGTTGTAGTCGTAGATGCGAAATGACACGTGCATTGAGCTTTCATCCATTGTATCGTCAGTAAGAATGCTGCCAAACTCCAAGTCTGGAATGGTTGCCTTGGCTTCAGAGTTTATATACCACTCAACGCTACCATGTTTGAAGTCATTAAATGCCATCATATATTCCACTCTATCGGCGCTTGGTACAGCATTGGTATAGTCGTAAGACATTGTATTGCCATTTTGCGACATGAATGCATTAACAAAGCTATTTGAAAACTCATAGCCCACATCAAATGCTGATAAGTGCGTAGGTTGTGCAAAGTTGCCATTTTCATCAATGGTTTTATATGCAACAGACAAAGCTTCTAAGCTACCTTGATCAAGATTGATTCTTTCAAAATCAGCAAGTGATGCGTGGTTAGTTGTGGCCAATGTAGGGAATATATAAAGGTTATCAGGGGTCCTTCTTGATACTTGATGAAAAACATCACGGTTATCGATAGCGCCACGGATATTGACAGTCCCCATTAATTGCTCATCGATGTGAGAATAGTCCACTTTAACACCCTGATGCGTAAAGTCTGCATCTTTTAAGTAAACTTGCCCTGAGGACAAATCAACCTTTGCGGCTCTAACGTCACCTAAGGAATTATCCTTAATTGACAAGTATGCATGCTGATATTGGCTGCACATTTGCACTGTGTCTCCCGCAATGTAAAGCTCAATCGGCCGTGAATTTATGCCCTCTAAAGTGTAGAAGGGCGAGGCGTCTATCAACTCGGAAATATTGACTTGCGCTTCATATTTGCATGTACATGTGTCGTCATAATCATAAAAACTAAGGTTATCCAGAGCTAAACCATTTGCGACATCTAAATAGGTATCAACGAAGGTTGACTTGTTTCCGTTCTTATCGGTTGAAGACATAATCACAGAGATATGCTGAGTACCTTGAGGAATATTCGCGTCAATTTTACCTGAATTATCAGACTTTGTTGTGCTAACAACTTTGCCGTTTGCGTTGTGAAAAACGACATCCGATTGAGTTGAAACAATGTCACTACATGAACTTGTAACGCTTGTTACAGTAGTAAATTTAGGTAAAACGGTTCCTTTTCCTGCGCCCCCGCCACTATTTGCGTTCGTATTGTCACTTCCTTTACTACTGCCACCACAAGCTGTGAGTAACGAAATCATGGCGAATGATATTAGAGTGTGTTTTGTGTTTATATTCATTTATTTGATCCTTTATAAATTCGTAGAAATTTTACACTAAATCAGGAACAAATTGTAGAAGTGCAGGGCGCAAGGTTTGATTGTTTTCAGTTCAAAATATGAAAACCTGACCTTGAGTACCCCAAGATTTGAACGATGAAAGAGCACTTGAAAAATAAAAAAGGCAGCATTCCAACATGCTGCCTTTTTGGTTTGGGCTATATTGCCTACAAGTGTGTAATGAATTCTTAGCTATTGTTTTACTTAATTAAAATGTCAGTAGTATGAAAGAGGCTGTACTTTCCCCCAAAACACGCGATACGAAAATGCGGTATATGCCATAATTGTAGGTACAACCACTACAACGCCATAAAATAAAAAGCTGAGTGATTCAGGCGCTGCCAGCGCATCAAATATGGTGAGTTTTCCCGGCACTATGTATGGATAAAAGCTGTAAACAATGCCAAAAAAACACAATATAAATATGGTTGCGGCGATGACAAAAGGTAGCCACACTCCAGCATCTGGCTTCTTTTTTAAGTGAATGAGCACTCTGTCTAGTACCACAAATAGCGCAAAGCAAATAACTGGCAAAGGTAGTATCAATACAAAGATATTCGATTCGAACCAGCGCTCATAAACACTGTGGTTGATCAGCGGATTGATAGCAGATACTGCAATAACGCCTAAAAATGCTATTCGGGCAAATACTTGATTCCACGCTATCGCTTTTTGTTGCAGTTCGCCCTCGGTTTTTAACACAAGCCAAGCTGCGCCGATTAGGGCATAAGCCGCGCAAACTCCAATGCCACTTAAACACGCAAATAATATCGACGTTGCGCTGTGTTCAAACGACATAACGTACAACCCCAGCATATAACCTTGCATAAACGAGGTAATAATTGAACCGAGCTTAAATAACTTGTTCCACATCGACTTTCTGTTGGTTTTAACTTTGGCTCTAAAGTCAAAAGACACCCCTCGGATGATTAAGCCAACCAACATCAAAGTAATAGGAAGGTACAAAGCTTGTAATATCACACTATGTGCTACCGGAAAGGCGATTAACGCTAAGCCGACAGCTAATACCAGCCAAGTCTCATTGGCATCCCAAAAAGGACCAATGGAGGCTATCATGGTATCGGCGTGTTGTTCGTTATCAATTGGCAACAAAATGCCTACACCAAGATCATAGCCATCTAGTATGGCGTAAATGAGTACCGCTAACGCCATTAATGATGCGTAAACATAAGAGAGTGTGGTGGGTTCAAGCATGTGATAGTTCCTTCACTTTTAGCGGTTCAAACTCTTCCACTTCTACTGATTTGTTAGCGGTGTAAAACACAGTGCGTATGTAGGCAATTAAAAGCAGCACATAAACACAGAGGTAAATAGTCAAAGAGATGGCAACATTCTGCGGTGGCACGTTGGTAACCACGTCCGATACTTGCAACACACCTGAAACAATAAAGGGCTGTCGTCCAATTTCAGTCACGTACCAGCCAGCAAGCGTGGCTATCCATCCTGAAAAACTCATTGCAACAAGTACTTTTAATTGCCAGTCGGTAAGATAACTGTGACGCCACAAAGCAAATCTAAAATATACAGCGACAAAGATCATGAGTAGCCCCATACCAACCATTACCCTAAACCCGAAAAATACTGGTTTTACAGGAGGGTGCTCGTTTTTAAACGCGTTGAGTCCTTTTATTTCTCCCTCTTTTTCATGGGTTAGAATAATACTGGCGAGATTGGGAATAGCTATTTCGTAGTCGTTTGAACGCGTTTGTTCGTTAGGAATTGCAAACAATAAAAGCGGCACGCCTTTTTGCGTTTCCCATGCGCCTTCCATTGCTGCTACTTTTTGTGGCTGATGTTCTAAAGTATTTAGGCCATGCAAGTCGCCCACAAATATTTGCAGTGGCGCCAATATCGCTGCAACGGTTAACGCTACCTTGAGTGTGAGCTGTGGCGCACGTTTATCGTCTCCTTTCAACAGTCGATAGCTACTCACACCCGCAATTAGAAAAGCGGCTGTCAGTCCACTTGCCAGTAACATATGTGTTAGGCGATAGGGGAAAGAGGGATTAAAAATAACTTCAAACCAATTGGTTGGAAATACCACACCATCTCTTATTTCAAATCCAGTAGGTGTTTGCATCCATGAGTTTAACGATAAAATCCAAAATGCCGACAAGGTGGTGCCAATTGCTACTATCAGCGTTGCAGCAGTGTGGATCTTTGGTGGAACCCGCTTCATACCAAAAAGCATCACGCCTAGGAAGGTTGCTTCCATGAAAAAGGCCGTAAGCACCTCATAGCCTAATAAAGGCCCGGCAATATTACCGACCTTTTCCAAAAACCCTGGCCAGTTAGTGCCAAATTGAAAGGACATTGTGATGCCGCTAACGACACCGAGCGCGAATGTTAGCGCAAATATTTTAACCCAGAATCGATAGGCGCGAAGCCAAATTGGGTGTTCGGTTAAGTCATATTTTATTTTGAAGAACACTAAAAACCATGCCAGAGCAATGGTAATAGTAGGAAACAATATATGAAAACTAATGTTGGCAGCGAACTGAATTCGTGACAACAGCAAGGTATCAAGCATGACGCACCTCGACGACTATGACTTCTTCAATAATTTATCCTTCAAATCAATCACTTTGCTAACAGACGAACCTAATTTCATTAGTGTTTGCAATTGTTCTGGGGATAGGCGTTGTAACTCTGCAGACCATTTGGTTACGGTCTCTAATAAATCATGAATTGACTGGATTTGTTGAAGGGCATACTCCTCTTTTTTAGACTCTTCGCCGTCTAAAATTAAATCGCGCAGCAATGAGAGTGTTGGGTCAATTTCTCTTTTTCGACGTTCTTCAAAAACGCGATTAGCAAGATCCCAAATGCTACCACTTGGCGCGTAATATTCTTTTCTGTCACCTGGAATATGCGTTACCTTGACGAGCTGCCAGGATTGCAATTCTTTGATCCCCATGCTCACATTACCACGACTGATCTTCAAAGAATCTGCTATTTCATTGGCTGTGAGTGGTTGTTCGTGGATCACAAGTAAACCGACCATTTGGCCTATAGTACGGTTAAAGCCCCAGCGACTGCCCATTTCTCCGCAGTGGAGTACAAAGTTTTCAATTTTTGGTGAAAGAATCATAGTTATAAAGTTTCAATAATTACTGAAACTTTAATATATAGCGCTCTGAATTTGAGATCAAGCGCTATTTTTGCGCTCAAATATTGGCGTCTGAGAGTTCTGGCAAATATTTATTGCGTATATAAAGGTAATGCAACGCCCTTCACCTGTGTGTACTCTACAACAGCAACTGGCTCAAACTGCGTTTTGCGAAGTGCCAGCGAAGTTTTACTGGTTGATAGGCCGGCCCAAAAATAGCCAACAAATGGTTGTATCCAGCCTTTATCTGAGGTCAAAATACCTTTTAGTTGTGCTTGTGTGTTAGAACTTGGGTTGAGTTTTTGTGGTAGCACATTGTCGCCTTCACTATGTAAGGGCGTTTGTGTGCCAATTTTTCGCAAGTAGCTAAACTCCACTACAGGCGTGTAGCTGGGCAGGTCTCTAACTTGTAAATCAACATAATGTTCATCGACCCTGTAATTCATTTGGGCTTTTGATTTTGGGTAACCCCATATCTCTATACCCGCTTTTATGGCTCGGTCATTATTCAATTTGAGGTCTTGGTTGTACATGGCATAGTCTAAAGGTATACCTAATGAACTATTGTTGGTATTGGCCTGTGCCATTATCTGCTGCGCCGTAAGCAGGTATGTCATTTTTTCAAACTTTGTGGCGTATGGTGCTAAACAAGAGAGCTCTAAAGGCGGCGCCGATTTGCGTTTTACACCAATTGTGTTGATTGTCTCAACATAGGCGCCAACCGGATTGGTCACTATATCTTGAAAGTACAGTACGCCAATACCTTGATGGGTATTTTTACCATCACACATTATTTCAATCGGTTCGAAATCATTGTGATCTATAAATTGTGCTGCATGTTTGGTATTGATCACGGCTAAAAGTGCGGTTGTAAGGTTACCTGAAATATGGAATGGTATTGTCACAGTTGAGCCATCGCTTAACTGAACTTGTTCTACAATTGGAAAACGATCTTCAAGCATATTACCATGTGCTGATAGCGTGCATAGCGACAAAGTTACCGCGAGTGTAGAGCGACTAAATGCAAACATACATTTCCTTATTTGTTAGTATTTGTTCCTTTTTGTGGGATGTTTAAGCTAGCATGGTTTTTAACCACTTTTAAGTCACCATTTGTAATGAAAAACGCCGCGATGGTACGCGGCGTTTAATACAAATGAATGATGAGCTTGTAGCTATCGAACTGCCATCATGATTAATCCTGGTAGTATGAAGAATGAACCGAGTACATAACCAAGTGCAGCAGGTTTATTATTAGCACCAACTTGAGCTAGTTTTTCAGCACAGATGAGCGGTAATTCACGCAGCATTGGCAGTCCATATATTAATGTTACTGCTAATACATTAAACAATACATGAACGAGTGCAATCGTCAGCGCGACCTCCGCGGCTGGGCCTGTGATAGAGGTTGCAGCAAGCAATGCGGTAATGGTTGTACCAATGTTCGCGCCTAGTGTGAAAGGATAGATCTGTCTTGTTGTAAATACACCACTTCCTGCAAGTGGGATCATTAGGCTCGTTGTTGTTGACGATGATTGAACCATCACTGTCACTAATGCACCTGAGCCAATGCCAGCCAATGGACCTTTACCAAGAGCACTGTGAAGTACGTCTTTTGCTTTTCCTACAAGCGCCTTTTTAAGCAATTTGCCAAGTGCGGTTACTGCAAATAATATAAGCCCGATACCCGCTAGCACCATTGCGATACCAAGCGCTTTACCATCGAAGAAGCTCAACCCATCTTTAATTAAACCAACAGTTGGTTTTACCAGAGGTTTTATAAAGTTATAGCTTTTTAATGACAAATCGGCATCACCCACAAAAAGGTGTGACATGCTAGAAGCAACTTTCTCTAATAAACCAAACAGTAATTCTAGAGGTAAGAAAATAGCAACGGCAATAAGGTTAAAAAAGTCGTGTACTGTAGACGCTGCAAACGCGCGTTGAAACTCTTCTTTGGAACGGATGTGTCCAATTGAAACCAGTGTATTGGTGATAGTTGTGCCTATGTTTGCTCCCATTATCATGGGGATAGCGATACTGATTGGTAAACCACCCGCGACTAGGCCAACAATGACTGATGTAACTGTTGAAGAAGATTGTACCAGTGCTGTTGCTAAAGCTCCCAGTAAAAGCGCAACAAATGGATTAGTAGCAAAAGCAAAAATTTCTTTTGCACCTTCGCTTCCTCCTGAAGCAAGTTTAAAACCGCCACTAACGGTGCCTACGGCAACAAGTACCATATAAACTAATAGAGCAATAGCGGCCCAATTTAGAACTTTATTGAAAGGGGAAGTTGCGGTATCACGCATATACATTCTCTTATTTTCACTGATCAAATATGACAATTTGATGATGTTTTTATTTCAGGGGCGATGATTAGACCATTAGTTTATTACAGAAATATTTCAGTGATTCGCTTTTTTAACCGCTTGTTTGTTTATTGCGCACTTGGGGATAAAAATGATTTGTTAACGCCGAAAAAACCTAAGGTTTTCTTTGTAACGCTTCAACTCATCTAAGATAAAACTACAACTTTAGTGTTGTTTATCCGGGCGGGATTACGAAATAAATGTAATCTCTCCACAATTACTACATTTTCCTCTCATACAATTTTTGGCAATTGCTATTCGTTACTCATGCGGTATGAAACTACTTCAATATTTAATGCTATTTTTTTGTGTTTGCTATCATTCTTACAATGAAGCACGAACAATTGAACTATCAAATGATCAAGGCGTATATGAAGTAAATAGTCTTGGAGCGTTTTTTTTCGATTACGAGCGCGAAATATCAAGTCTGAGTCAATTACAAGCTTTACAGCATGTGCTTAAGCCATACACCGCTCAAAAGCCTAATGTTAAAGGATATTGGAAATGGGCCAAGTTAACGTTGAAAAACAATACACAACAGCCCAAATGGTATGTGTCTTTCGGTTTTGCAAGACTACCAATTTTAGAAATGTATTGGGGCGAAACAAGGCAAACCATACTTAAGTTAGACGAATCAAGTAACTTTTCCGATAGACCCATAATACACCCGCAAATGTATGTACCCCTTGAAATAGGAATAGGTGAGACTAAAACGCTCTATATCAAGTATCAAACGTTCGCCAACGCGCCTGCAAACATTCGTTTATACAACCAAGATAGATTCATTCAAGCGTCGCAAAATAGTTTAATAAACAATGCGGCAATAGCGGGTGTCGTGATAGCAATATTATTAATCGTACTCGTCAATTTATACTTCAACCCGAATTGGACGAATGCTTTATACGCTATTTGGACGAGCCTGTTTTTCTTAATTGTTATTGATATGGCTGGATTAACGTTTCAATACCTATGGCCTGACTCTGGTGACGTTTCAAATAACTTTTCAATTTTACTAATGGCAATAGTGCCTATTTTTCACCTTCTTTTTGTTAGGCGGTTTTTGCACTTACAACTCTTTCATGTTCGTTTAGACAGCATATATAAAGGCTGTATCGCGCTATACATTTGCTTGGTGCCAGTGGCTTTAACAATCGGGTCAGTTTTTTACAACCTGCTTGCAAGCTCTCTTATCATCCCAATTTTTCTTTATACTTGCCGTTGGTCTTTACAACAAAAAGCACCAGGTATAGGTGTGTTCTCAATCAGCCTGTTTAATCACGTTTTATTTGTAAACGTGCTCACAATTGTAGGGGCAAGTTTTGGTGATGCATTTGGCTTTTTCGATATAGCGACGTATATAAAAATAGGGTACTTGATAGAGGTATGTTTATTCACGGTTGCAATGGCTATCCAGCATAAATCAGTTCAAAGGCAATTGGTGTTCCATTTACAAAGTCAAGTTGACTCTTTGAATCAATCTGTTATCGAAGGACAAAACTACACAAAGGTGCAGTCTGAGCAAATCAAAAAGAATGAACAGCGTTTGTTTACTGACTTATCGCATGAATTAAGAACACCGCTGACAGTGATGAAGATACAGGTTGAGTCACTTGAGCATAATATTGTTGAAAACGTGCAAGACTCATATAAAAAGCTGCACGAAAAAATAGATGAGCTCAATGAGTTTATTAATGGCTTAATGCAGGTGAGTGATGCTGCCGACATCGGAAAAAATTTAAAAATTAGCGAAACCCAGCTTAAGCCCTATATCAACGAGGTGTATCATCAGTGTCTTCAGTTAATTGATTTAAAGAAGCAAAAACTGAACTTAAACTGTCAGCTATATGACGTGGATGCGATAAACATTGATACGCAAGCTATGACTAAGGTGATTAAAGAAATTGTGAGTAACTCTCTCAAATATGCTGGCAGTTGCGTTGAAATAGCGATGAGCTTTATAGAGAACGAAGAAAACTTAGTTATTCGCATTGAGGATAATGGTAAACCATTAACTTATGACGCGCATCAAATGTTGTTTGAGCCTCTTTATCGGGAAGAGCCGTCAAGAGTGCGTAACGGTAATGCGAAAGGCATGGGCTTAGCTATATGCAAAAAAATCATTTCGGCGCACGGTGGTCACATGACATCACACAATGGCTTATTAGGTGGGTTGTGTATTGATATTGTCATGCCCAAAACAAAAAGCCTTGAATACGCCTGATCTTTGCTTCATGCCCGGTATTTGAGTAGACTTTACTGCATTGAAGAGCCGTAAAGCAGTAAAAATGAACGAGCAACAGTTTTGGCAAACAAAAAGCCTAGAGCAGATGACCCAACAAGAATGGGAGGCAATTTGTGATGGATGTGGTAAATGCTGCTTGCATAGTTTTATCGATAGCGACTATGAAGAAGACGACGACTTTGCCAGTACCGATTTCCTTCGAGAGGGGGAAACTCTGATATACACGAGCTTAATTTGCCAGTATATCGATGAGCAGACGTGCGGTTGTACGCGTTATAGCGAGCGACAGCAGTTAGTGCCTTCATGTGTTAAGCTCACAAAGGAAAACCTGAAAGATATTTTCTTTATGCCACAAAGTTGCAGTTATAGACGACTGCATGAAGGCAGAGGCTTAGCAAGTTGGCACCCTTTACTTAATGACGGAAGTAAAGAAAAAATGCATCAATTAGGGATCAGCGTTAAAGGTCGGGTTACTAAAGATAATCAAGTATCTTTAGAGCAAGATTTTGAAGACTATGTTACCCAATGGCCGGAATTTGATTGCGATTAATCTCAATGCTGGATCACACTTAGCTAGACTATCGACAATACAGAGTTAGCCTAGCTACATACATTCGTTTATATCATCTCAGTTGCGCTTTATTTAGGGAACTAAGCACTGTTTGAAAACGGCTTTAAAAGGCCATTAAACACGCAAAAATTGAAAAAACAATAGGAACGTTCCATTTTGTGGGTCGTGTATTTCTTTTCATAGCATGTAAAATCATAAAACCCGAATATTGGAGATTTACTTGTGAGTGAGATCAACACAAATCAAAATTATGTTGCTCAAGGTGATGACGAAAATAAAAACTATCTATTACCTTTATCAGCAATGACGACCCTGTTCTTTCTATGGGGCTTTATTACCGTATTAAACGATGTATTAATTCCAAGACTCAAAAGTGTCTTTGACCTAAATTACACAGAAGCGATGATGATCCAGTTCTGTTTTTTTAGTGCATATTTTATCGTTTCATTACCTGCTGGCGCTTTGGTAAAAAGGCTAGGTTACAAAAATGGTATTCTTACCGGCTTGATAGTAGCGTCGATAGGCTGCCTTTTGTTTTACCCTGCGGTGGTTGTACACGAGTACTGGCTATTTTTAGGCGCGCTATTTGTATTAGCTTCGGGTATCACGGTGCTACAAGTTTCAGCTAACCCTTACGTTGCCGCGCTTGGTCCTGATAAAACGGCATCAAGTCGTTTAAACCTCGCACAAGCTCTAAATTCTCTAGGTACAACCGTGGGCCCTTATGTGGGTGGTCTATTGTTTTTTGGCACAGCAGGGGCTCTTGCTGCTGAAGCGGGCGCAGAGTCAGTTAAAGTGCCTTATCTTATGCTTGCTGGTGCACTACTGACTATTGCGATAGTTTTTGCATTCCTTAAGTTACCTACAATTGAATCTCATACTCAAGAGCAAGACTGTAAAGCGAAAGCGCATAACCTAGTTGAAGCGAAGCATCTTGTAATGGGGGTTGGAGCAATATTTTGTTATGTAGGCGCAGAAGTTGCGATAGGCAGCTTCTTAGTGAATTATTTTGCGCAACCAAATATCGCAGGATTGGAAGAGCATGCCGCAGCTAAATTGATTAGCTATTATTGGGGCGGTGCGATGGTAGGACGCTTTATTGGATCTGCGGTTTTACAAAAGATTGCACCTTCTAAGGCGCTGACCTTTAACGCACTTTGTATTGTTGCATTGCTGACTATTACCATGATATCCGAGGGCGCGGTAGCGATGTGGGCAGTTTTGGCCATTGGTCTATTCAACTCAATTATGTTCCCAACCATTTTCTCCGTAGCGATTGAAGGCCTAGGCTCACTAACAAGCAAGGGTTCAGGTTGGTTATGTCTAGCGATTGTTGGCGGCGCGCTAGTGCCGTTGCTGCAAGGCGTATTTGCTGATAACTTTAATATTCAAAACAGCTTCATTGTGCCACTGGTTTGTTATTTATATATTGCATGGTATGGGCTCAATGTCGTTAATTGGTCTGCGCTTTGGCAGAAAAAAGTGAAATAGACCTTTATTTCGAGCAAAAAAGGCAAGCCTTGGCTTGCTTTTTTTGTGCCTGTTGAAAATTAATTGGCCTGTGAATACGTATTCATACTTCTTAAAGTATGTAAATTTATAGAACGTTCCATTTTTATCTCGTTTACAAAGTTTTCTGACAAAAACAAACATGTCATTTTGCAGCTATACTATGGGTGAAATTAACATCTTGAAGTTTGTTCTTTTTTTATTCGATTAATCGTGTTTTTTCATTTTTTCCTAAAAAATCTCAGATACTGACCGATAGCAAAAGACAAACCTGTTTAATTTTGTTAAATATGAGTAAAGCCCATCGATGTCAGCGTGTATTGCAATAAACATAATGGGTAATGCAGAAAAGAAATAATAATAGGCGCAGAATGTTCAAATCGTTTAAGTTTACAACCAAGGTAACCATTGCAGCTTCATTAGTGCTGGTATTAGTGTTGGGGTTATTTACTGTTAATAACTTCACCGTCATGCGCAGTCAGACGCAACAGCAACTCACTCTTGTATTGCAAGAAATCTCCCAATCTGTTTCTCAAAACATCGCAAACTGGCTTAATGATAGACTGGCGATAGTCAGCTCGGTTGCCATAGGGCATCGCGCTTCCGATTCAAAAGAACAGATCTTAAGGCGCTTAACAACTGCTGATGCTGCTGGTGATTTTAAAAATGTATATATAGGTATGAAAGACGGTACCTTCATTTTGGATGATCCCAGTATCGTGCTACCAGCGGATTACGATGCAACCACTCGTCCTTGGTATCAACTAGCAAAAGAGAAAAACGGCACGGCATTTACCAATCCATATATAGATGTGACAACAAATGAGTTAACTATCTCCGCTGTTGTTCCTGTGTCAAATGGTAGCCAGTTAATGGGGGTTGCGGGTGGTGATATTGATATGGCCACTATTACTGAAATAATCAATGAGATGGATTTTTTGGGTTTTGGTTACGGTTTTTTGCTAGATTCGCAGGGGCGTATTCTTTCTCACCCAAACACGAAGTTAAATGATAAACCAATGTCTGATCTCTTTGGCAAGAACCTCGAACTCAAGGCGGACTTTGTTGAAGAAGAGATTGATGGCACAGAGCGTTTGATTTCATTTGTGAAAATGAAGGGGATCAAAAATGTGGATTGGTATCTGGGTGTGGTGATCAACGAGGAAATTGCTTACGCATCTGTGTCTTCATTTAGAAATATGGCGGCCATTTACATGTTAGTTGGTGTTGTGGTTATCGTATTTATGCTTCAATTTTTGCTTAAGTACCTTATGCGCCCAGTTGATCACCTGAATGAAGCAATTAAAGATATTGCACAAGGTGAGGGTGATTTAACGCGTCGTCTTCAGGTAGAAAATGATGATGAGTTTGGCGAATTGTCTAACTACTTCAACCTGTTTATCGAAAAAATACATGTGTCCATTGCACAGGTGAAAGATACAACAATCACCTTGGAACATTCAGTAGAAAGTTTAATTGCTCAAACTCAGTCAACTTTAAGCATGTATAGTGACCAAACTAAGCGCACTGATAATGTAGCAACGGCGATTAATGAATTGTCATCGAGTGCGGTAGAGATCTCTAATAATGCAACGCATGCATCAGAGCTTGCAACGGAAGCCAATCGCTTAAGTATAGATAGCCAAACTTCGCTCAATGCCAATATCTCAGAGATCGCATCACTGAGCGACAAAATGGCGCAGGCACAATCGACGGTTGATAGCTTAGATAAGCATTCAGCCAGTATCGGTCAGGTACTTGAAGTTATAAAAGGCGTCAGTGAGCAAACAAATTTGCTCGCGTTGAATGCAGCAATTGAAGCAGCACGTGCCGGAGAGGCTGGCAGAGGTTTCGCGGTAGTGGCAGACGAAGTAAGACAACTTGCACAAAGAACACAAGAGTCTACTCAAGAGATTCAAAATACCATCAGCGAATTACAACAAGGGTCGGCATCAGCTGTTGCTGTTATGAAGTCGTCTTTAGAAGATTCAGCAAAGAGCGCCTCACAAGCGAGCCAAGCAGGAGAGAAAATGCATGAAGTGAGCAACGCAATTGATTCAATCGATGGCGTCAACCATGCTGTGGCCAGTGCAACGCAAGAGCAAAATACAGTGATCCAATCATTGGACAGTGATATTCATCACATCAGTGACCTATCAGTTCAGGGATCTGAGAATTTAAATGCAACACTGGGTGAGTGTAGGCAGTTGCAAGCCCAATTTGATGAGTTAGAAAAGATGGTAATGAAATTTAAAGTGTAATATCAACCCACCTACTACCAAGAAAGGCCAGCAAAATTTAGCTGGTCTTTTTGTTTTTTAAATAGGTAAATTGTTGTTTCTTACGAAACAAAAGGCTTGCAACTTAGTTTATGTACCTTTTATGGCTATTGTCATCTTACTGTATTATTCGCGCAACACTTCTGTCATCAAACGCCCTTAAACTGCTCCCAATTTAATTACTAGCAAAAACTTAAGGTGTATGCGATGAAGTGCGTTAACCCCCTGTTGTTAGCAGGTTTGCTTGCAACTGCGTCAAGCGTTCAAGCGAGTGACTTAAATCAAGTCGTAGAAAAAAGTAGTGCGATTAATGAATCTGCACAAAAGACTCAAACTAAAATAGATTCTATTGCTGACACGATGCAATCGCGTTTGCAAAAGTTCAAAACACTCAATAAAGAAATTGATGGACTTGCAGTTTACAACGCGCAATTAGACAAACAAATTAAAAACCAACTTGATGAAATGAACGCAATCAACGCGTCAATGGATCAGGTGTCGGTTATCGAACGTCAAATTACACCTTTAATGCTTCGCATGATCACAGGCCTTGAACAGTTCGTTCAACTTGATGTGCCTTTTTTAGAGGAAGAGCGTAACGAGCGTATTGCAACGCTTAAAACAATGATGGATAGAGCGGATGTTACTTCAAGTGAAAAATTCCGCCGCGTTTTGGAAGCATATCAAGTAGAGGTTGATTACGGTCGCACAATCGAAGCGTACACAGCACTGCTGAATGTTGACGGACAAGAGCGTGAAGTAGACTTTTTACGTATAGGTCGTATGGAACTACTGTATGTAACAAAAGATGGCTCTCTTGCTGGAAGCTGGGATCAATCTGCAAAGAAATTTGTAGCGCTTGAAGATACAAGCATTAGCCAGATCAAAAAAGGCATACGCATAGCGCGTAAGCAACTTGCCCCAGATATGTTATCGCTTCCAGTTCACGCGTCAGAATAAGAGGTTCATCATGAAATTTATCAAGCAATTTAGCAAACACGCTGTTCTGGCAGCAACTCTAGCGCTTTCAACATCTGCGGTAGCAGAAGAAGCATTAAACTTAGACTCGCTGCTTAAAACACTTGAGCAAGGTCAAATTGCTCAGAGCCAGCAAAACCAAGCGCGTGAAGCAGAATTTAAAGCAAAGCAAGACCAGCAGGTTGCAATGCTTAACCAATTAACACAAAAGCGTAATGGTGAATTAGCTCGCTCTGAGCGTTTAGAAACGCAATTTGAAGAGAACGAGATTAAACTACAAAACTTGACTGATACCTTGTCTAAGCGCATGGGCTCTTTAAAAGAACTATTCGGTGTACTTCAGCAAGTTGCAGGTGACTCAAGTAATAAATTCCAAACTTCAGTGGTTTCAGCGCAAATACCTGGTCGTAGTGAGTTTATGGATGACATGGCGAAGAAGATGGGTTCTACATCTCGTCTAGCATCAATCGAAGACATCGAAAAAGTTTGGTTTGAATTACAACGTGAAATGACCGAACAAGGTAAAGTAACCCGTTTCAACAATGAAGTCATTGTTGCTGGTGGTGCTAAAGAGAACAAAGAGGTTATGCGTGTTGGTGCATTTAACCTTATCGCGGATGGTAAGTACCTAACTTATAATCCAGTGACGAACACTATTTCAGAGTTGACGCGTCAGCCGGTCGCGCGCTTCACTGAGACTGCGGCGGACTTGCAAGCAGCTAAATCAGGTGTTGTTGAGTTTGCACTTGACCCAACAGGCGGTTCAATCCTAGGGCTTCTAGTTCAAGCACCTAATACTGAGGAACAAGTACATCAAGGTGGCGCAGTGGGTTATGTCATTTTGGGTGTAGGCGTACTTGCGTTACTTATTGCTCTTGAACGTTTCATCTCATTAATGCTAATGGGTGCTAAAATCAACCGTCAGCTTAAAGACACGACGCCTCGTGATGATAACCCGCTGGGTCGCGTAATGAAGGTGAAAGACCAATACCCTGACGTTGCTTACGATACGCTTGAGCTTAAATTAAGCGAAGCAATTTTACGCGAGATGCCAAAAATTACACGTAACCTAACGCTGATTAAGATAATCTCTGTTGTTGCGCCACTACTAGGTCTACTTGGTACGGTTACGGGTATGATTAACACTTTCCAAGCAATCACATTGTTCGGTACAGGTGACCCGAAACTGATGGCAGGTGGTATCTCTCAAGCACTTGTTACAACAGTACTAGGTCTTGTTGTCGCAATTCCAACAGTATTCCTATACACGTTACTTAACACACGTTCACGTAACTTGCTTCTTATTCTTCAAGAGCAAAGTGCGGGGATCATTGCTGAGCGAAGCGAAAAAGGAGCGTAATCGTGGTCCTATTGGTTGAAGCAATCAATGCGCTACGAGAGTTTTTAGATACAGGTGGCCAGGTTCTCCTGGTCATCGGCCTAATCATCTTCGCCATGTGGTTGCTAATTTTAGAGCGCTTTATGTTTGTGTTCGGACGTTACAGAACATATAAGAATGAACTTCTTACAGCTTGGAAGTCACGTAGCGAGCGAAACAGCTGGAATGCAGAGCAAATTCGCCAAGCGCAAATTTCACGTGCAGGAATTCGCTTAAATGCCAACTTGCCGTACATCAACGTGATGGTTGCATTATGCCCGTTACTCGGTCTTTTAGGGACAGTGACTGGGATGATCGAAGTATTCGATGTCATGGCAATCACTGGCACAGGTAGTGCTCGTTCGATGGCATCGGGTGTTTCAAAAGCCACCATTCCAACAATGGCTGGGATGGTCGGCGCGCTATCTGGTGTATTTGCATCAACTTACTTACAGCGCAAAGCAAAACGTGAAGTTGAACTGTTAGAAGACAAAATGCTGCTTGACCACTAAACCGAGCAGCAAGAGGAAAAATTATGAGAGCTCCATTAGCTAAAGTATTTCAAGAAGAAGAAGCAGAAGAAATTAACATGACCCCTATGCTTGATGTTGTATTCATCATGCTTATTTTCTTCATTGTAACTGCGTCTTTTGTAAAAGAAGCGGGTATTGACGTAAACCGCCCAGAAGCGGCAACGGCTGTGAAAAAGCAACGTGCAAATATCCTAGTGGCTATTTCAGACAAAGGCGAGATTTGGATCAACAAACGCCAAGTAGATATTCGTGCGGTACAAGCAAACATTGAACGCCTAAAGGCCGAAAATCCACAGGGTAGTGTGGTAATTCAGGCTGATAAAAAGGCGACAACAGATATGTTAATCAAAGTAATGGATGCCTCTCGCGCTGCTGGTGCGTTTGACGTGTCGATTGCTGCACAGGAATCATAGGTTACGATTATGCGTTATTTAATAGCACTGATAATCGCAGGTGTTATTACGTTCTTCTTGTTCTTGGGTATGCAAGCGCTTATCCAAGGCGGAGAAGGCGCAATGACTGAGCCTGTAAAAGGAAATGTGCTTGATTTTGTTCGTTTGAAAAAAGAAGAAACGGTACAAAAGAAAGAGCGTAAACCACAAAAGCCACCAACACCAAAAGAGCCACCACCACCAATGGATGCACCGCAAATGCAAAGCAATGATCTCGATGCCGCGGGTGCTGACTTTGACTTTAGTGCAAATGTAGAAGCGGATGTGGATTTAGCTGGCGGCTTGGCGTTGGAGTCAAGTGATGGTGAGTACTTGCCAATCGTAAAAGTTGCGCCGGTATATCCGCGTCGCGCATTGTCTCGCGGGATAGAAGGATATGTGATTGTTGAGTTTGTGGTAACAAAACAAGGTACAGTACGTGACCCTAAAGTAGTAAGTGCAGAACCAGAAGCAATTTTCGACAGAGCAGCATTGGATGCGGCACTTAAGTTTAAGTACAAGCCACGCGTTGTAAACGGAGAAGCCGTTGAAGTTGCAGGTGTACAAAACAAAATTTCATTCCAGATCAATGGATAATGAAAGCTTAGAGGTGCGATTATGAAAAATTTTAAGCATTTAGCGTTATATAGTGCGCTATTTATTTCGGGTTCGTTTGGACCCTCACTTGTGTCAGTTTTTCCTGCATTTGATGTCAATACGGCGCATGCTGAAACCAAAACTAAACGAGTACCGGCACTAAGAGAAAAGGTTTACAGCCAATTAGCAAGAGCACAAAAACTGGCAGATGACGGCGATGTAAAAGCAGGTTTGGAAGCACTAGATAGTATCAAGGATAGAGCATCTAGTATGAACTCGTATGAAATTGCCATGATGTACAATTTTTATGGGTTTATTTATTACAACGAAAATCAACTTGATAAAGCAATCGCAGCTTTTGAAAAAGTGGTCGCTGAGGAAGGTATTCCCGAAACACTGAGATTATCGACGACCTTTAGTCTTGCGCAGTTAGCGATGGCGAACTCTGATTACGAAAAAGTAATTAAGTATTTAGACAAATGGGAAGCAATAAATACTAAGGTTACGCCAGATAATTATTATGTGTTACGTGCGCAAGCTAATTATCAAATAAAAGAATATGCAGAAGCTGTTAAGTATATTAATACAGCAATTGGTTTGTCTGAATCTAAAGGTGACGTGCCAAAAGAGAACTGGCTTGTTCTTCAACGTGCGCTTTATTATTCACTAAATCAGCCCAAAAAAGTGACCGAAGTACTTGAAAAAATGGTCAAGCTATATAATAAGCCAAACTATTGGGTTCAATTAGCTGGTATGTACGGTGAAATTGGTGATGAGAAAAAACAATTAGCGATTTTTGAAGCAGCCGAACAACAAGGATTTGTTAAATCTCGTTCAGAAATTATGCAGCTTGCGCAGGTTTATATGTACAACGGTTTATCGTTTAAAGCTGCTAAAGTGATGGAGCGTGGTATCGCATCGGGTGTAGTAGAAGATAATGCTAAAAATCAGGTGTTTATTGCTGAATCACTAGTTCAAGCTAAAGAAGACAGTAAAGCAATTCCTTATTTTGCTAAAGCAAGTACTCAAGTTGACCATGGCAACTATGATCAACGCATGGCAGAAATATACATTAACCTTGAAAAGTTTGATGAAGCTGCCGACTCTGCTAGAAAAGCATTAGATAAAGGACAGCTAACGTTCGAATCTAATGCATATGTAGCACTTGGTATGGCGCAATATAACTTAAAGAATTTTGATGCTTCAATATTGGCGTTTGAGCAGGCTGAGAAACATAAAAAGTCTGCAAATCTTGCCAAGCAGTGGATTAAGTACGTTAAAAAAGAAAAGCTACATAACGAATCACTTAAACAAGCATTGTTATGATTTTATAATCGCAACACCAAAGCCGCCTTCGGGCGGTTTTTTTATTTCTTAAATATGAATTGTCATTTTTGTTTCCATAAAGTGTAACTCTTTTGTAATACAGTGAATGTAATTTATGTCCAAGCTTTTTATGCGCTTATAATTATTACATTTTTTTGGAGATACAAATGAAAATTTCTGGGTTATTCAAAGTAAGCCTTGTTGCTTCTGCTTTAGTTCTAGCTGGTTGTGGTGGTGACATCGAAATTACACCAACGGTCAATGATACGAGTGTTACTAACTCTAATAATACAACCACTACTAATAATGGTGGCGACAACACTGGTGGTGATACAGGTGGCGACACTGGCGGCGATAAAGTTGAAAACCCATGTACGGCTCGCACTGTAGCTGGTAATGAAATTCAGGGTGAATTTCAAGCACCACACTGTGTATACAGCACTAGCTTTGCTGGTAAGACTTTAGAAATTGAAGAAGACATTACATTTAAAGCGCTTGAAAATGGTGGTGCACACGTATTTGATGGTGCTATCCAAATGGGTAAAAACTGTAACACTACTTTAGGCTGTACAGTTGAAGCAAATGGCCCAACACTGAACGTTGAAGCGGGCGCAACCTTAGCATTCAAATCGGGTGAAGCTATCATCCGTATCGGCCGAGGCGCTAAAATCAACGCTATCGGTACAGCTGAAGCACCAATTACATTTACTTCAGCAAATGTATTCCCAGAGTTTGATATTGCAGAAACAGGCCCACAGTTCGCAGACTGGGGCGGTATCATCATTAACGGCTTCGGTTTAACTAACCAATGTACCAATGCCGAGCGTGCAGCAAATACTTGTAATGCTGAGTCTGAAGGTATTACTAGCCACTTTGGCGGTAACAACAATGCAGACAGCAGCGGTAACATTAAGTTCGCTAACATCTGGTACGCAGGTTCAGGCCCTCGTGAAGGTGGTGACGGTGATGACTTGAACTCACTAACACTTAACGCGGTTGGTTCAGGTTCTACTTTCGATTACTTACACATTCACCAAGGTTTCGATGACGGTATCGAGTTCTTTGGTGGTGCTGCTAACATCAAGCACATTGTTGTAACTGATACTCAGGATGATGCTATCGATATCGATGCTGGTTGGAAAGGTAATGCACAGTTTATCTACGTACAGCACGGTACAATCACGACTAAGAAAGACGTTACTTACTCTGATGAAGGTGAGCAGAAGACAATTCCTGCTGGTTCAGTAGGTTATATGGGTAATAACGGTTTTGAGACCGATGGTGAAAAGAACAAAGGTGACGATTACTCAGAAGTACCTGCTTCAAACCCAACTATTGCTAACGTGACTGTTGTAACTACTGACGGTAAATCAATTCGTGATAACAGTGCATCACAAGGTGCTAAATTCGACGACGCTATCAGAGGCATGTACTACAACGCGCTCTTCGTTAAGACAGAAGGTGCAAATGGTACAGATTGTTTAGAGTTTAAAGATGCTGATGCAGCAGCAAATGCAGAAGCTGATTTACTTAACTTCAACAACTCAGTGCTTGCATGTGTGAATAACTTCAAAAACGATGGTGAAACATTACCTGGCGGTGAAGTCAAAGAAGAATGGTTCCGTAATGGTGGTTCTAGCCTAGTCCTAAACACAGGTGAAGGTGTTTTGGCTGCGAATGGCTTTGCAACTAATACAGGTGCAGACGCGATTACTATCGAAGCAAACAACCTAACTGGTTTAGATAGCTTCTTCGAGCAAGTAGATTACATTGGTGCTGTATCTGATAAAGATACAAGCAGCGACTGGTACAAATGGGTACAAAAATCTCTAGCTGCAATTGCTAACTAATAATCTTTTGAGATTTTAATTGTTATCTCGAAGTAGGCGCAGCTAACTGCGCCTTTTTTATGATTTTTGGCAGGATTGCAAATGAATACTCAAATGAAATTAAAAAAAATTGCTTTAGCAGTCAGTTCCGCGATGGTAGTAGGGGTGTCAATGCCAAGCATCGCAGCGGAAGAGCAAGCAATTGAAGAAGTTGTAGCGGTAGGCACGCGCTTACAAGGCAGTGCAGCCGCTGTAATTGAAGAGCGTAAGAATCAGGCCTTCGTTGCAGATATTATGGGTGCTGAACAATTGTCACGCACCGGTGATAGTGATGCGGCCTCAGCTTTACGTCGTGTTACAGGTTTGACATTGGTTGATGGCAAATTCGTTTATGTACGTGGTTTAGGTGAGCGTTACTCAAGTGCGCGACTTAATGGTGCATCTGTACCGAGCCCTGACTTGACTCGTAATGTTGTGCCACTGGATATATTCCCATCAAGTATTATTGAAAGCTTGGCTGTACAAAAAGCTTATTCACCTTCAATGCCTGCGGCATTTGGTGGTGGTAACATCGATATTCGCACCAAATCTGTTCCAACTGAATTCACAGCTGGAATAGAAGTAGGTGTTGGTATGAATTCAAATTCTGATGAAGGCTATACTTACAGTCGTCCAAAATCAGGTCATCCGCAATCACTGCGCACCGCCGTACTTCGTTATAAAGGCGACTTTGGATTGAGTTCAATTGTTGATAGAGACTTTATTCAGAGCACTGAAACGCAAACACGAGCGGAGCAAGCCGCGCAAATCAATAAGGCATTGACGCTTTCTTTACCAAGAGACCTTAAGGTAACTAAAGAATCACTTGACCCGAATTACGATATCAAAGCGAATATTGGTAACAGCTTTGATGAAGATTACTTTGGTGGCACCATCGGGTTTATGCTTGCTGGATCGTATGACAGTGATTGGAACTATTCTGAGCGTAAAACAGCGGTGACCGATGACCAGCCAGCTGAAGGGTGCACAACCTCTCTTGCAACAGCTGAAGATTCTTTAAATAACTGCTATATCACGGTTAAAGATTCTAAAGTGACGACCGAGAACGAGCGTATTAGCGGTGTGTTTAACCTAGGTTACAAGCTTGACCAACATAGTGTTAGTTATTCGAAGATTTATTTGGAAGATAACGAAGACGAAGTGAGTTTGTCGGTATTGCAGAGCCCAAATGGCAGTACGGTTAGAACAATCGCGGGAACAGGACAAGCGCAGCGAACGCATAATTTCAACTATGAAGAGCGCTCGCTAGATGTCGACCAATTTATAGGTCAGCACACATTCCTTGATTACTGGGGAATTGGCGCAGATTGGCAGTATACTGAGTCAACAGCTGAAACTCGCATTCCAACTAATATCGATTATAAATTTATCGATACATTTAAAGACGGCATTTACGATACATCAGTTGTTACAGGTGATGATAACCGTGCTACATATTCATTTACGGATATGGTAGACAGCGTAAAGTCTTATAATGGCAACGTTACTTTACCGCTTAGTTTCGATGGCGTCGAAGTGACGCTTAAAGCCGGTTACGACTTTTTAGACAGAGCGCGTGTTTATAATACTTCTAGCTTTGCCGTGAACAACGATACGGGCATTCCAATCCCGATTAACAGTGACGTAAATAGCGTATTGAATTTAACTAGCTACTTAACCGATAGTTTTGTTAATGACAACGACTTTTTCCTTACGTTCAATGAACCAACAGCACCGAGTGCTGATGATTACATCGCGGCACAAAAAATAGATGCTGGTTACTTTGAGTTCGATGCATTTTTTAACAATGAATGGCGTATAAGTGGCGGTTTACGTTACGAAGATTTCAAACAAGTCACTATTGGTACATCTAGCTTAATCTTCGATAAGATCACTCAGGGTATTTACTACTCAGAAGAGAGAATTCAAGAAGGTACAGTCAATCAGGACGATGTTTTCAGTTCATTGGCGTTAACTTATCTGGCTGAAAACAACTATCAGGTTCGCTTTAGTTATGGTGAAACCACTGTTAGGCCAGACTTACGTGAACTTGTCGCTGTGGCCTACTTTGACCCACTAACTGACATCAAAACATTTGGTACACCGGGCTTGAAGAGCAGTGATTTGAAAAACTATGATGCTCGTTTCGAATACTATATGGATAATGGAGATAATTTCTCTGTAGGTGCGTTCTACAAAGACATTGAAAATCCAATTGAAACGGTGCTTCGTGTTGGTGATGAAGATTACAGTGCGTCTTTCGTTAACGGTATCGATGGTGAAGTCTACGGTATTGAAGCTGAATGGTTGTATGACCTATCTTCGCTAGTAAGTGGTACATTTACTTCTGGTAACATCACGCTCAGCGACTCGGAAGTATCAATTGATCCGGCATTCGCAGGTAACTTGACTAATCCGACTAAACGTATGACAGGCCACTCCAAGTATGTTGTTAACTTGCAAATGGGCTTTGACTCTGCGGATGGTCAACACAGTGGTTCATTAGTGTATAACGTATTCGGTGAACGCATTTTGGCATCAGGTATCGGTGGTCGACAAGATGCTTTCGAACAGCCGTTCCACTCACTAGACCTTGTATACACCTGGTACCCTGACTTTAACTCAAAGGTTAAGTTTAAAGTTAAAAACTTACTAGATGAGGAGCAAGAAGTAACACAGTCGGACTTGATTGTTAGACAAAAAGAAGTTGGTACTTCTGTAAGTGTTAGTTATAGCTACGAATTTTAAGTTTTAACAAATCTCATAACTAAAAAGCCAAGATGAAAATCTTGGCTTTTTAGTATCTAATAAAAAATGACTAGCTAACATTGCGAATTCATGACATCTAGCGTACTATTACCTCACTGAACTTATTGAGTTTTGTATTTAGTTGCCAAATAAAAGTATAAATCTCATGACTTTAATATATTTGTCATTTTTATACTCTAAAGTTACACGCATTCAAACGGCTATAACTAATAAGTATAAGCAAGCCTAAACCGAGTTCTGAATTGATGTCGTGAACATCAGATTAGGACAACCTTTACATGTTGTATCCAAACCCCGCATTGCGGGGTTTTTTATTTATATGCCGATTTTTCAATAAGTTATATATCAAAATTGAAACTGTCTGAATCAATGTTTTTGATGCCATGTCTGTTGGCTTTTCTATAACCTAACCTTTCTAATCAAAATCTACTACCTATTAGGACTTAAATTGTAAACCGAGATTTATCTTGTGCGCCTTGTTCAACATGCATGAATCATATTTATCAGAAATTTCCGTAATTTCTCTAGTAGGAACAAATGATATTTGTTATTTTGGACGTCTAGACTCACGCAATGTCTATTTTAAATTAACTGTAAGGTATAAGCATATGAAAAAAGTAGGACTCGTAGGTTGGCGTGGTATGGTGGGCTCTGTATTGATGCAGAGAATGACGGAAGAAAATGATTTTGCACACATAGATGCCTATTTCTTTACCACCTCACAAACTGGTCAGTTAGGACCTGAATTAGCGGGCACCGCTAAGCCTCTACTAGATGCTACGAATATAGACGCGTTATCTGACATGGATATTGTTATCTCATGTCAAGGTGGCGATTACACAAAGTCTGTTTATCCAGCATTGCGTGATTCAGGTTGGAGTGGATATTGGATAGATGCAGCTTCAGCATTAAGAATGAACTCTGACAGCATCATAGTTCTAGACCCTGTTAATAGCAATGTGATCACGCAAGGGATAGAGCAGGGCGTAAAGACATTTGTTGGCGGAAATTGTACTGTTTCTCTTATGCTATTAGCGCTCGGCGGGTTGTTTGAAAAAGATTTGGTTGAATGGGTAAGCCCTATGACTTACCAAGCTGCATCAGGTGCTGGAGCCCGTAATATGCGTGAGCTTATTACGCAAATGGGTGAGATTCATTCATCGGTTGCGCAACAGCTTGATAAACCAGGTTCAGCTATTTTAGAAATTGATAAGATAGTTGCTGATAAAATTAAATCTGATTCGCTGCCTACAGACCAATTTGGCGTACCTTTAGCTGGGAGTTTAATTCCTTGGATCGATGTACCTATGGAGTCAGGACAATCAAAAGAGGAATGGAAAGCGCAAGTTGAAGCAAATAAAATTCTAGGCTCATCGAAAACGCCGGTCCCCATCGACGGGCTGTGTGTAAGAATTGGCGCAATGCGCTGCCACTCACAAGCGATGACGATTAAACTAAAAGCTGATTTACCTATTGACGAAATAGAGCGAATCATCGCCTCACACAATGATTGGGTAAAAGTTATTCCTAATGATAGAGAGTTAACAGCCAGAGAACTAACACCGGTTAATGTGACAGGTACATTGGATATTCCTGTTGGCCGTATTAGAAAACTGAGTATGGGCCCTGAATACATCAGTGCTTTTACTGTTGGAGATCAACTTCTTTGGGGAGCTGCTGAGCCACTTCGTCGCATTTTACGAATAATTCTTACTAACCAAAAATAAAGATTTAATAAAATTAGAGCTAATTTGTCACTTTTATATTTTAGATTAAATCGTCCCCAATAAAGGGGCGATTTAATCTAATTTTAAGGAAGATAAATGATGAATTTTATGAAAGCTATTGGTGTAATCGCGCTATTATTCGCTGCACAATCTCAAGCGTCTGTCATATTTGGCTGTTCTGGTTATCTAAAAGACGTTTATGCGATAGGAAACAACTCCTACGAGGTCCGTTATGATAGATATTCAGACGGCGGTTTTGACTTGGAGCCAGTGATTATCTATCCGGAGCATGTGCATTTACTAGGGCCAGTTTTAAACGCAATACGTGACAGTAAGTTAAACCAAACAAAATATACACTTGTTGTTGAAAATAGGCACGGCGGCAATACCAAATGCCATGATGGCGAAAGCAATAACGCACTATTGTCTATACATGTTTCTAAGTACCAATAGATTTTTATAAGTTAAAAGGCGCATCAAGCGCCTTTTTAGTTTTGTTGCCAATATCTACCAAACAACTTTGGATATTTTTGCTTTAATAACTTAGGCTTATTTTTAAACTTTTTTCCTTGAGGTGGGAAATTGACCACATTGTGGTAGGGGAGTTCTTGGCCTTCCTTTTCTTCATAGAGCAAACCAGCAACAAGATCTAATTCATCACAATAAGGAGCAGGTAAGCTGTCTTTGAAAGGCATATATTCGTAGTCAAATAGTATTTCAGGGTCGGCTAGTATCTCAGTAAGATTTTTATTACCTTGAGTTATCAGCCAGTTACAGAAGTCTAAAAAGTCATATTCGCTATTGCAACCACAAATGATATAAGCAAATTCCCAATTATCCCAATGCCAAAGGTGGCGCAATTGAGATGTAAATAGTTTATCGAATTCGGCAATTTCAACCAGTTCTTTTGTTGCTAGAATTTCTCGTAATGCACTGTTTTTGTCATTGCTATCTTTAATATTTTCAATTATTTGCCAAAAAGCTTGTTCATTCATTGCTTATTGTCTTTTGACTTAAGTAAATTTCAATAATACCACATCATGTTTCTTCTATGTAACACCCTAGACGACGTCCGCCGATTACTGTACATTCTCGTCTTGATTTTTGATTAGGGTAGTAAAATGTTCGATAAAGGTTTTGCTTGTATTGGCCTGACTAATCCAAAGAGCCCAAGCAATGTTGGTGCTGTAATGCGTGCGGCAGGATGCTATGGAGTCAATTCAGTTTTTTATACAGGTAAACGATTTGAAAACGCGCGCAAGTTTACTACGGATACAAAAAAAGTTTATCAGAATATACCGTTGATTGGCGCCGACTCACTATCGTCTGTTATTCCGTTAGGTGCAACGCCCGTGGCAATTGAATTGATAGAAGGAGCCAAGCCTCTTACCGAGTATAAGCATCCCAAAAGTGCATTTTATCTTTTTGGTCCTGAAGACGGTTCTTTAGATAAAGAAACACTAAAACAATGCCAGGATGTTATTTACGTACCAACACAAGGTTGCATGAACTTAGCTGCAACAGTGAATGTCGTTCTATATGATAGGTTACTCAAATCTGGTCTTAAATTTGATAATGACGAAATTATCAGAACTAGCCGAGACAACAACAATAATATTATCTTGTCAGATCTACTGGACAAATAACTTAGATGTTACCAATTGCAACTTAGTACTTTTTCATACCATACATGTTTTGCGAGTTGTTTAGTGGGGGCAGGGTCGATGTTTTTTACATCAACTCCCATGGGATCAGCCAAGTATTTTTTGATGAGTAACTGGAGCTGAGGCCCTGCCAACTCCTCAAATGCACTGGTTAGCTCTTTTCGCGCAGCAGCATCTAGCTTAGCGCCTTGGAAGTGATAATAACCAGCATTCACCCAAAGTAGATATGCTTTTTTAGAAGCATCTGAGTATTCTTCTGACAGCTCTGATATACGCGGATATAACCTTTGATAATTGACATATTGCTCTTGAATCACAAAGGTGAGAAGTAGGTTGATACCTGAGTTAATGTGTCCTGAATGATTGTTTGATACTTGAAAGCCTGCAAGTGCAGAGCGGAAATATTCATTCGCTTGTGAAAAGTTTGCTTGATCTATGGCAATGGTACCTAAATTGTTATCAACCGTTGCCATTGCTCGTCGGTTAGACACACGAAGTGCAACTTCTTTTGCTTCTTTATATGTAGAAATAGCCAATTTGTAGTCGTGCTGATAGCGAGCAACGATAGCACTACTAATGAGTAAAGATACTCGTTGAGAAGCTGTACTTGCATGTTTTAAAGCGCAAGAGAAGGTGTGGCGCGCTGAATCTAAATCGTTAATCTTACGAAGCCAAATCCCAACACCACTTAAGATAGCTACAAGCTGTTCTCTAAACTCGGGTTTATTATCTAGTTTGAACAATGCTTCGACAATAGGTTCAACATTATCTAGTTTGTTCAAGGTAAGCGACAAGCGCATTTTTAAAATATGATATGAAACTTTTTGTTCGTCATTAAGTAAACTCAAATCGTAGATCCCAGCCAAGGTATTTTCAGCTAACACTGGATTTGAGCGCATAAAGTATTGTGCACGATCAAGTTTGTAAGCGTAATCTTTATTGGATGCGAAACCGGATTTGCTGACCAAAAAAAGAAGTAACGATATGATTATATGAACAAACTTATACGACAAAATGACTCGAGAACAAGAACTGCTACATATTTAATATTATAGAATGCGCAATAATTAGTTCAAGCGAAAACCATGCCGTGAATATATTCTCAATATTCCAAACACGCTTATACCTATAATTTATATTATGTTAAATATGATGGGCTGTTATTTTAAATAATTGTAAGTCGCTTTTGTTATTTAAGTGTAAGGAATTCTTTACTTTCTATTACTTGAAATCGCTGTATAATGTCCAATACTAGACAATATCGGACATAGTAAGCATGTTAGTGCCATTGGCAGATACCCTCAAGCAGTTTCGTTATCAAATCGCACATATTGAAGATAATACACTGAGTCAGGAATACCCAGAATTAAATAAATTCTTAAATAAACTGATGAATCCCTCCCTGAATGTTAAAGCCGATGTGTCGTTTTTATATCAATTTCTTTATGTATACGGTCGAAAATCGGAAGCGACTTATAATCGCTTTCGAAACGAATTAGAACGCTTTTATTTATGGTCTTGGCTTATCAAAGAGCAATCTGTATTTGATCTCAAGCGCGATGATATTGAAGCATATGTTGATTTTATGGTTGAGCCAGAAGCTAATTGGTGTTCTTCGTCTGTACAGTGGCGGTATAAAGATAACAATGGTGTGCGATCTGTAAATCCCAAGTGGCGCCCTTTTGTTGCAAAAGAATCGAGCGTGAGTCAACAAACTCTTGCTGCTATGTTTACCGCCTTAAATGTGTTCTATAAGTTTGCAATTTTGGAAGAAAAAACAACCACTAACTTTGTACCAGTAGTTAAAAAGAACAGTCCTTACCTTGTCGTTCAGTCACAAATAAAATTACCGGATACGCTCAGTAACTTACAGTGGGAATATGTATTTGGTGTTACTAAAGATAAATGCGAGCACCACCCTGAATTAGAGCGCAATTTGTTTACTTTAGCTTGTTTAAAGGGGTTATATTTGAGAATTTCAGAGCTATCAGATAGACCTCAATGGTCACCTGTTATGAGCCATTTTTGGCAAGACCCTGATGGCTTTTGGTATCTGCGTATTATGGGCAAAGGTAATAAACTACGTGATGTTACATTAAGTGAAGACTTTGTTGGGTATTTAAAAAGGTATCGTACTTATCGTGGCCTTTCTCCCCTTCCCCGTGTTGACGAGCCCCATCCTTTAGTCCATAAATTGCGCGGTCAAGGGGGTATGAACGTTCGCCAATTACGCCGTATTGTTCAGCAAAGTTTCGATTTGGCCATTGAATCACTAAACAAAGATGGCTTTAGCGACGAAGCTGAGCAGTTAAAAGCTGCGACAACACATTGGTTAAGGCATACCGGCGCAACTCATGATGCACAACACCGCCCGCTCAAACATCTATCCGAAGATTTGGGACATGCAAAAATAGCAACCACGGACCAAATTTACATTCAGACTAATATTAAAGATAGGGCTAAGTCTGGTTCGAAAAGAAGGCTTTAGACTTTTGTGCGTTTTTATAACTACCTTTTACTAACGATTAGTTATGTTAAATTGGCTTGTAAATATATTTTACAAGCCAAAGGGACGTAAATCATATCGATCTAGCAATAAACTCTATTGGGTGTAAAGGTTTTTGATTTTCAAACCGTTTAACCTGGCTTCTACATGAGAAACCCGTTGCTAATAACTTTCCAGATTCTGTCGCCTTAACATGACTTTGCCATGATATTTCATAAAGTGATTTGGAGTTTTCTTGGTTTTGAACTTCGTGACCGTACGTGCCCGCCATGCCACAACACCCCGTTGCAGGCGTATTCAATTTTAAACCAAGCTGTGCGAAAATATTTTTCCAAACATTTGTTGTGCTCGGCAAAGCGGTGCTTTCCGTACAATGTGACAACAATGTATATTCTTCAGCGTGCTTGACGTTTAACACAACTTTTGACCAATCTTGATCTTTAAGCCATTCGTGGGCCAAATCGACATAAAAACCAAGTTCATCAGTGTTTAAGATTTGCTTGTACTCGTCGCGATAGACCATGACAAGTGAAGCATCTACGCCAATCATTGGAATGTCGTATTGTGCAACATTGGATAAGAATTCGCTGGCGTGCTTGGCCGTTTTCGAAAATTCTTTTAGAAAACCTTTTACGTGCTGAGCCTTACCATTAGGTACAAAAGGTAGCAAGATTGGGTTTTTACCTAAAGCCTGAACTACATCAACCAAAGAAGCAACGAGTTCTGCTTCATAATAAGTCGTAAATGGGTCTTGAACTATAAACACACTATTAGCGCGTTCATCATCACTCATTTTACTTATTCTTGATTCATCAAAATCAAACTCTGATTTAAGTCTTGCTTGTAGGCTTGGCACACTTAGCCGCGGGGTATCGACGTAGCCAAACACTTTTTCAATGATGCCTGCAACCAGCTTATTATTGGTAACAGGATTGATGATTGATGCAAATCGAGACAATAACGGCGCCATTGACTCAACATTGGCGACTAAATAGTCTTTTAAAGGTCGATTGTAACGGCTGTGATAATAGTTTAAAAAACGAGCTCTAAAGCTAGGCACGTCAACTTTTATAGGACAAGCGGTCGTACATGCTTTACATGCTAAGCATTCGTCCATTGATGCTTTCACTTCATGAGAAAAATCATACTCACCTTTGTTCTTAGCTTGAGTATTACGAAAGCGCTCCCACCACGTTGTGTCATTTTCAGCTTTGACCAATTGCTTTTCGGTTGCCAGTAGATCCGTACCAGCATTATTTTGTAGCCTTAACCATTCTCTGATTAAACTTGCTCTACCTTTAGGTGAGTGCCGTCTATCTTTTGTAACTTTGTAAGATGGACACATTGGTGATGATTCATCGTAATTAAAACACAGTCCATTGCCGTTGCAGTTCATTGCATTTTCAAAACTGTCTTTAACCTGAATATCAATAGCTTTGTCGAACCAAGCGCGTTTTTGGTCATCGACTGATACTAAGCTCGCTTCACTTTCAAGTGGTGTGCAGATTTTACCGGGGTTGAGTCGATTATCTCTATCAAACACAGATTTAATTTTGCGAAGTTCAGTGAACAGTTTATCGCCAAAAAACTCAGGCCCATACTCACTTCGGTAACCCTTACCATGCTCACCCCACATCAATCCACCATATTTAGCTGTTAATGCAACGACTTGATCCGAAATTTTTCTAAGCAGTTTTTCCTGTTCAGGATCACACATGTCTAATGCTGGTCGAACGTGTAACACGCCAGCGTCAACGTGGCCAAACATACCGTAATGTAATTCATGTGAATCTAGCAATTTTCTAAACTCAGCAATAAAGTCGGCTAGGTTTTCCGGTGGGACGGCGGTATCTTCTGCAAATGCAAGTGGCTTTTGCTTACCCTTTGTATTGCCGAGCAAGCCAACCGATTTCTTACGCATAGCGTAAATTTTGAGAATATCTTCTTTGTTATTGGTTAGCTGATACCCTATCACACCTGCCTGTTTATTTTTTATTAAGTCATCTAGCTTGTTGCAAAGCGTCGTTATTTTGTCGTCCATTTCATCGGCGGTTTCACCGTTGAACTCGACCATGTTGAGACCCTGCATATCAATTCCAGGCACGTCGGCTATTAAGTCCGATACTGAATGCCAAATGATATCTTCTTTTGCAAGGTTAAGTACTTTGCTGTCTACCGTTTCTACTGAGGTTGCTTGCGCTTCTACTAAAAATGGAGAGTTTCTAAGTGCAGAATCAAAGCTATCATATTTGATATTGATTAACGTTTTGAATGGCGCAATAGGCGTAATATTTAATTTTGCTTCAGCGACCACACCTAGAGAGCCTTCAGACCCTGTGATAACCCGCGATAGATCAAAGTGTTTAAGGTCATTATCGAAAACATTTTCTAGATCATACCCGGTTAAAAAACGGTTTAAACGTGGGAATTTCTCTAGGATTAGTGTGCGATTGCTTTCGCATGACTCAAGTACTTGCTTATAAATATGTGCAGTTCTGTTGTCTTGTTCCGCAACTAATCTTGCCTTTTCAGTTGCAATTTTACTGGTGTTTAACTCAGTACCGTCTACTAGATAAGTTTTTAAGCCTAAAACATGATCACTTGTTTTGCCGTAAACTAAAGAGCCTTGCCCTGAAGCATCGGTATTTACCATACCGCCAATGGTTGCTCGGTTACTGGTCGATAAATCAGGCGCAAAGAAAAAGCCATATGATTTTAAAAAATCATTAAGTTGGTCTTTAATAACACCAGCTTGTACTCTCACCCATTTCTCTTCAACATTTATTTCAATGATTTCTCGCATGTAGCGAGACAAATCGATAACAATACCAGGTGTGAGCGACTGACCGTTAGTCCCTGTACCGCCACCTCGCGGTCCAAAGCTCAAAGATAAAAATGGATCTTGAGAAGCGCACTGTAAAGCAGTTTGAATATCTTTATTATTCTTTGGAAAAATCACTGCTTGTGGGACTTCTTGGTAAACGCTGTTGTCCGTTGCTGTGACTAAGCGAGTTGCATAGCTTGCATCGGTATCACCGAGAAACCCCGCATCTTTAATTGTTGTTAGATAATCATTGATTAGTTGATTTGCTGTATCTTGCTGACTTATTTTGGCAATCATGACGGTTTACTATTTTTGCTTTGTGCATATTGTAACATGCTGTGCAATTTAAAAAATTGAGAAATTTAATCTTTGTTACATATTAAACAAGTTTTGACATACCCTTTTGTCTATAGTTAAAAGTATTCGAAATATCTATGGATATAAAGCGTTGAAAAAACTACTTACACTCCTCGTTGGCGTCATTTTTATCTTACTGGCCATGGTGTTTTTTGTAATACCGGGACCGTCAATTGTATTTCTTTTGGCAGCGCTAGTATGCTTTTCTATTTACTACCCTAAAGCGCGCAACCTTTTAAGAAAGGTGCAAAAAATTTTTACAAAAGCGTGCTACAAGCTTGATGGTATAAAGCATCGATAAAGTAATATTGAGGGAGGAATTTACATTATTGATTGAGTGTTTGTGACCGAGCTAAACGTTTTTGAGCGTTGTTGAAATTAAAAAAAGCCGGCTACTGCCGGCTTTATTATTTAACTAGTCAACTCAGTTTTTTAGTTTATCAGCTAAGTACAACCAAGTTTCTAGCACAGTATCCGGGTTTAGCGATACAGAATCAATACCTTGCTCTACTAGCCAAGCTGCAAAGTCTTCGTGGTCAGATGGACCTTGACCACAAATACCTACGTACTTACCTTTTGCTTTCGCTGTTTGAATTGCCATTGAAAGTAACTTCTTGATTGCTGGGTTACGTTCGTCGAACAAGTGCGCGATTAGGCCTGAGTCACGGTCAAGACCAAGGGTAAGCTGAGTTAAGTCGTTTGAACCGATAGAGAAACCATCGAAATACTCTAGGAATTCGTCAGCTAAAAGTGCGTTTGAAGGTAATTCACACATCATAATCACTTTAAGACCATTTTCGCCACGTTTAAGACCGTGCTGTTCAAGAAGTTCAATAACCTGAGCTGCTTCTTCAAGTGTACGAACAAATGGGATCATGATCTCAACGTTGGTTAAGCCCATGCCATTTCTTACGCGCTTTATTGCTTCACACTCTAGAGCAAAGCACTCGCGGAAATCTTCCGAAATGTAGCGAGACGCGCCGCGGAAACCAATCATTGGATTTTCTTCTTCCGGCTCATACTGCTGGCCACCAACTAGGTTAGCGTATTCATTCGATTTGAAGTCTGACATACGTACGATCACACGCTCAGGTGCAAATGCACATCCTAGTGTAGAGATACCTTCTACTAATTTCTCAATGTAGAATTCTACTGGTGACTCGTAACCCGCGATGATGTCTTTAATTTCAGCTTGCAAATCAGCTGGTTGAGCATCAAAGTTAATAAGTGCTTTAGGGTGTACACCAATCATACGGTTGATGATGAACTCTAAACGCGCAAGGCCAATACCTGCATGAGGTAATCTTGCAAAGTCAAATGCTCTGTCAGGGTTGCCAACGTTCATCATTATCTTCATTGGCAAGTCAGGCATTTCGTCAACACGTGATGAAATTACTTCGTATTCTAACTCACCTTCGTAAATGTAACCTGTGTCACCTTCTGCGCAAGAAACCGTTACACTTTGGTTATTGGTAATTAAATCGGTTGCGTTACCACAGCCAACAACCGCTGGAATACCTAGCTCACGAGCAATGATAGCTGCGTGGCAAGTACGGCCGCCACGGTTAGTTACGATTGCAGCAGCACGTTTCATGATAGGTTCCCAATCAGGGTCAGTCATGTCAGTTACAAGCACGTCACCTTGCTGTACTTTATCCATCTCATCAATAGAGTTAAGAACACGTACGACACCCGAGCCAATTTTGTGACCAATCGCACGACCTTTGGCAACAACATTTGATTGTGCTTTTAATTGGAAACGCTCCATTACATTCGCATCTTCATTTGAGCGAACTGTCTCAGGGCGTGCTTGTACAATATAAAGCTTGCCATCGTTACCGTCTTTAGCCCACTCGATGTCCATTGGACGACCGTAGTGCTTTTCAATAATAACTGCTTGCTTAGCAAGTTCTTGAACTTCAGCATCTGTGATGGAAAACTGTGCTGACTTAGCTGGGTCCATATCAACAATTTCAACCTGCTTACCGTGCGACTCATCGCTTGAGTAAATCATTTGAATTGCTTTAGAACCGATGTTGCGACGAACAACAGATGGTAAGCCTTTTGCTAATGTTGGCTTGTGTACATAAAATTCGTCAGGGTTTACGGCTCCCTGAACAACCATCTCACCAAGACCATAGCTTGATGTGACAAACACGACGTCTTCAAAGCCTGATTCAGTATCAATACTGAACATTACACCAGAAGAGGCTTTATCTGAACGAACCATGCGCTGGATACCAGCTGACAATGCAACGCCTCTGTGGTCATACCCTTGGTGAACGCGATATGAAATAGCTCGGTCGTTAAATAGCGAAGCAAATACATGCTTAATTGCGACCATTACTGCGTCAATGCCACGTACGTTTAAGAATGTTTCTTGTTGACCTGCGAAAGAGGCATCTGGCATATCTTCAGCAGTTGCTGATGAACGTACAGCGAAAGAAACATCAGAATTGGTGTCACCGTGGAGAGTGTTGTAAGCGTCGCGAATTGCTTTGTCGAGGGCTGGTTGGAATGGAGTATCAATGATCCATTGTCTTATATCGGCGCCAACCTTGGCTAGTGTGTTGACGTCATCGACATCAAGGGTATCTAAAATGGTGTGGATTTTTTCGTTTAAACCAGATTGGTCAAGAAATTCATTGAAAGCTTCAGCAGTAGTTGCGAATCCTCCTGGCACTTGCACACCAGCGTTTGATAGATTAGATATCATTTCCCCAAGTGATGCATTTTTGCCACCAACTCGAGGCACGTCTTGCATACCTAACTCTTGATACCAGAGAACGTAGTCTTGCACGGAACTGTCTCCAAAAACAAATTGTATTAAATGTGAGAGATTGTTTGACCTTTAGTAAAGGTCGAGGGCATTCTACACTGGTATACGCACCTACGTAAACCGCGATAGGGAAAATTCGTCTAATTTATCAGTACAAAGGTAACCATGAGAACGGCATTTTATATTTCAGACGGCACAGCAATTACTTCCGAGGTTTTTGGTCATGCAACATTATCGATGTTTCCCGTTGAATTTAATCATCAGACGATTCCTTTTGTTGAAACAACTCAAAAAGCTCAAGAAATCAAAGCATTAATAGATCTAACGGCAGAAAACAGTGGAGAGAAACCTTTGGTGTTTTTCACGTTCGTTAATCATGAATTGTCCGATATTATTTTGTCTTCACAGGGCGTATGCTACGACTTTTTAGCGCTGGCCAGCAAAGTGGTTAAGAAGGAGCTTAATGTTGACCCTGTACCTAAAATTCACCGTACCCACTCCATTCATGAAGCAAGTTATGACTTTCGTATTGAAGCTGTTAACTATGCGTTGGCAAATGATGACGGTGCAAACATCAAAGATTATGAACAAGCGGACATTATACTTGTAGGTGTTAGTCGAAGCGGCAAAACGCCTACAAGTTTGTATTTGGCACTTCAATACGGGATCAAAGCGGCTAACTATCCGATGACTGAGGATGATTTAGAAAAAGGAAATTACCCTAAATGCCTCATCCCATACAAACACAAGCTATTCGGCTTAACAATTAACCCTGAGCGTTTAGCCGCAATACGCGAAGGAAGAATGGCAAATTCTAAATATGCATCGTTACGTCAATGTCGTATCGAAGTACGTGAAGTGGAAATGCTATTTAAGAAGCACAGAACCCCTTACTTGAATTCAACAAGTCATTCGGTTGAAGAAATCTCGGCAAAGATTATTTCCGAAACCGGCCTAAAGCGCCGTAAGTATTAAAAAAGGCCGCGAGTGCGGCCTTAATTATTTATGCTTGTGAGCGAGAATCTTTTAGTAGATCAGCTACAAGGAAGCCAAGCTCAAGTACTTGGTCTGCATTTAAGCGTGGGTCGCACTGGGTGCGGTAACGTTGTGCTAAGTCTTCATCAGATAGACCATATGCACCGCCAGTACACTCAGTTACGTGTTGACCTGTCATTTCAAAATGTACACCGCCTGCGTATGAGCCTTCAGCCTTATGTACTGCGAAGAACTGACTGATTTCTCGTAGAATATCATTAAAGCTACGGGTTTTATAACCCGTACTGGCTTTAACTGTATTGCCGTGCATTGGGTCTGATGACCAAATAACTTTCCGACCTTCTTCTTGTACTTTTCGAACTAGTGCTGGTAATTTTTCAGGTAGAACATCGGCACCCATACGCGTGATTAGGGTCAAACGCCCTGGAATGTTATCTGGGTTTAGCGCGTCAATGAGTTCAATCAATTCGTCTGGCTTCATACCTGGACCAACTTTTACGCCGATCGGGTTTTTGATGCCTCGGAAAAACTCTATGTGTGCATGGTCTAGTTGACGAGTACGCTCTCCAATCCAGACAAAGTGTGCTGAACAGTCGTACCAGTCGCCACTTAAGTGATCACGGCGCGTTAGGGCCTCTTCATAGCCGAGCAAAAGCGCCTCGTGTGAAGTATACAGGTCTGTTTCTTTAAGACTAGGCGCTACTGCTGAGTTGATCCCACAAACTTCCATAAACTCAAGAGCATCTTGGATCTTGTCTGCAAGTTGTTGATACTTGTCACGCAGTGGGTTTGCCGCAACAAAGCTCATATTCCAACGGTTTACTTTATGTAAATCAGCTAAACCGCCTTGTGAGAATGCTCTTAGTAGGTTAAGCGTCGCCGCACTGTGGTGGTAAGCCGTCATTAAGCGGTTTGGATCTGGAATACGAGCTTCTTCTGTGAATTCAAAGCTGTTGATAATATCGCCACGGTAAGATGGCAATGATAAACCATCGATGGTTTCAAAGTCAGAAGAGCGTGGTTTTGCGTATTGGCCAGCCATACGGGCTATTTTAACCACTGGGCATTTGCCGCCGTAGGTTAAGACAACTGCCATTTGTAACAGTGTTTTAAATGTGTCTCTTATGTTTGCTGCGTTGAAGTCTGCGAATGACTCTGCGCAGTCGCCGCCTTGTAATAAGAAAGCCTTACCTTCGCACACGTCAGCAAGCTGTTTATATAAACTTCTCGTTTCTTCAGCAAAAACAAGTGGCGGAGCACTATTTAATTGTTTTTCGACAAGCTTTAATTCAGCTTGATTCGGGTATTCAGGTTGCTGAACAATTGGGAGATCTCTCCAACTGTCAGGGTTCCATGGTTTCATTGTTTTTCCTCATTCCAAGTAGTATTACTTCAAGGGCCAAATTAACGTATAGCGTTGCTCGCATCAAGGGAAATTTATTTTTATTATCCAGAACACATCATACAAAAGTAAATACACGGGCAAATAACCTCAGCAATTGTTTATTATTAAGCCTGATATATCCAAGTCGTCGGTTATTCTCAATATTTCATCTAATGCGTTTATACAAAAACCAATAGTACTTTCCGCAAACATGTGATGGACTTATGTAACAGTCATTCAGACAACTTTTGTTAATCATACAAAGAACACATCTTACATTTAGCTTACCTATAGTAACTCAGCATCCACATATAATTTAAACAAAAATCGCCAGCACGAACTCGTAATATGTACCCAAATAAAAACATACAAGCCACATTAAAAGTTCATGGTTTTAAGTTAAAGGTATTGTCACCTAAAAGAATAATTCAACATCACAATTTGCTAATGCTTACTTCAGATTATTGCTGTAGAGACTTTGTTACCAAAAAATCTCTTTGTCTCAAATTATCAATCTCTCCGGTATTTTACTGAATTACTCATTTTCTAAGTTCAAAAGATGCATTTCTGAGTTTTACACAAACGGAAGCAACACCGCCTAATATCTAGCTTTTGAAAACATAAATTGCCTAAATGATCCGGGCCATACTCACTCTAACTCTTACATGCCCTCGCGGAATCGAACCACCGTAATTGGATGTTAATATAACGACTTGGTGATATTTTTCTTTAAAAAAGATTTTCTCGCTCTTGAACATACATGTTCAAAGCTGATCGTAAGTACACCGACATTTATAATGATTATCTAAAAGACAAAACCGATTTTGACCTGCCCTTTTCAATATTATTTACTTAAAGGAGGGTTAGTTGGTATTATAAAGAAAGAACACATCATACTAGAATAAATTATATAAATTCAACGTAGCAAATGTAGTAATAATCATAAATTTATAACAAACACCATCTTGGTAGTTAGTACTAACTTATATTTTTACTAACTACCTTATATTTATACTGTAAGATGTGTTCTTACAGTATAAATATAACGATATTTGTCCCAAAGTCTCTCTGTTTTCTTTAACTGATACTTTCACGCAGATAGGGAGTATTAACATAAAAGTATAAAAGCCACCTATTTAACATAATATTTAAGATGCTAACCATATGACTTTTATACTTATTTTATACCGTTTCTTAAAGATAATTACACTGTAAATTTGTAGTCTCTTTGCGTCCTTCTAGCATAGTAAGCAAAGCCAGCTTTAGAGCGCTTATCCTGTAAGATCCAGTCATGGGCTTCTCTTGCTAATTCAGGACTCACTTCTTTTATTTCACCAGCGGCTTCCGCTAACAGTTGTAGTTTTGCTGCACGTTCACATTGAATTGCCAACATACATGCCTCTTCAATCGTACGACCTGCAATCACTAATCCATGATGACATAAAAGAGCAGCTCTTTTATCTCCCAATACACCAGAGATAATTTCACCTTCTTCATTACCAACTGGAACACCTGGCCATTTGGCTAAAAACGCAACATCTTCATACAACAAGCAAGCATCCATATGAGAGATTTTTAATGGGCGTTCCAACATAGACAAAGCCGAAACATGAGGTGGATGGGTATGTATAATACACCGCACATCAGGCCTTGCTCTATAAATCCAAGAGTGAAAACGGTTTGCAGGATTGGGCATGCCCTCTCCTTCAATCACTTCCAAATCTTCATTCACTTTAAGCAAGTTATCTGAAGTTATCTCATCAAAGCCATAACCAAATGGTTGAGTATAATATTCGCCAGCGCTTTCACCTCGTGCGGTTATTTGACCAGCCAAACCAGAGTCATGTCCTTGAGCAAAAAGTATTCGGCATGTTAACGCAACTTTCTGCTGCTCACTCCATTCACCTTCAGGTAGTTTTTGAGCAATCTCCTCACGACTCTTAGCCATGATTGATTGCTTATCCATTGTTAGTGTTGTGCTCATACTTACTTCCATATTTTTTTACGAGAACTCGATACTAGCACTTTCTAGTTTAGCTGTGTGACGAACTTGATTTTCAATCGCGTCAAAAAACGCCATGCGAGCATCTATCATCTCCTCACCGGCTTTAATCATATTGTCGAGCTGGAATTCATTTGAGCCAGCTATTTCTAACATGATGTCGTTCAATGTTTCAGCGTGCCCATCATCACATTCGATATGTAATAATAAGAAATGAATTTGTTCATCTGGTACACCATGATGTCTAAACCCAGCAACCAAGCTTGTGTAAAGATCTGGCACTATCGCCTCAGCCCCAATACATAGTGCACCGAGCCCAAACGCAGGATTCAACTCTCGACAGTATTTAAACATGCAATCTATAAGTGCCTGAGTTTCATGAGTAATTTTGCTTGAATCGAGTTCGATACCAAAGCTATCCAGCATGTTTCTATAAATGATATGGTGCGGTGTCGGGCTTCCTGGTTCTAAGCCCAATTCTTCAAATAAGTTTTCAGCCAATTCCATTACCTGATCATTCGATGGCAAGTTTGCCATCATTGCACAAAGGTAGCGCGTAAAGTAAGCACTGTATAAGCCTTGTTGTAACAAAAATGCTTTTAGTTCATCTAATGAGATTGAGCCTTCTCTACATCTTACCAAAAACGAATGCTCATTTAGTTTTGCTGAAAGCGCGGCAATGTTGTTCTCAAGCTTACTTATACTCTGTGTCATTTTCTGTCTCCATCACTAATTTATTTTTACTTCTATCCTTTGAAAGAATAGCGATATATTAAAAGTAATTATTCACTTACGTTAAATGTGCGGCTCCTAATTTCGTTTCAACCGAAGCAGTCGCCGCTATTTATTCATGATTACATCACTGATTCTGGTAGCACATGCTTTAAACGATAGCGCTGCAATTTGCCTGTAACCGTTTTTGGTAATGTGTTTACATACTGAAACAAGTGAGGATATTTCCATCTCTCTAGATTCTGTTTCGCATATTCCTTCAACTCTTTAGTGAGTCGGTCATGGTCTTGGCGATGTGTGACAACAAATGCTTTCGGTCTCGTTGTTGTCTCATGATCACCAACAGCAACAACCGCTATTTCTGCAACATCAGGGTGACCAAGAAGCACATCTTCAATATCCTGAGGAGATACCCATTGACCCGACACCTTAATCACATCGTCTGCACGGCCGATGTAACGGAAATAGCCATCTTTATCACACTTGAACATGTCATTTGTACAATACCAACCGTCTTTAAATCTCGCGTCTGTTTCAGCGGCATTGTTCTCATAGCGACTTGGTAATGTTGGACCCTTTAGCCAAAGTGTTCCCACATCACCGTGCGAGCAGATGATGCCTCGATCATTCATGATCTTTGCATCAAAACCTGGGACTATTTTTCCAGTATCACCAAACGCTCGGTTTGTGCCAGGAATATTGGTTAGATAAGTACTAAACGCCTCTGTTGAGCCCAAACTATCGAGGATCACAGCATTGAACTGTTTCTGCCATTTACGATTAAGCTCGATCGGCATCCGGTCACCCGCTGATACAAAACAACGCACCCTAATAAAGTCATTTGTACTCAGATTTTCGTGAGTCAACAAGAACTGATAGACCGTTGGTACGGCATAAAAAATGGTCGGCTTATAGCGCTTAATTGCATCAACAATGTCATCAATAGACAAATTATGAGGCGACAGTATTGCCGTGGCTCGATTGTACAAAGCGTTAAAGCAGTTATGTAAACCAAACGCAAAGCTCATTCTTGAAACGGAGAAAGTTCGGTCACTACTGTTAATATTCAACACTTGTGCGGCGTAACGTTCAGCAGCCACCACAAAGTCCTGATGACGGTGTAAAATAAGCTTTGGAACACCAGTCGTGCCCGATGTGAACATGCCTATTGCGTAGTCAAACGGACGTGTTCTTGCCGGAGCCCAATTTTTCAACTCTTTTTCATTGGCATCCGTGCAGATTGGCGCGATTTCCATGGTGTTCGCGAGCAATGAAATCATATCTGAATGTAAGTGTTCACTTTCACTCACTACATTGAAAAAATCGTCATCTCCAAACACGATATCAACATGAGCCGACTTCAATGCTTGAGCAATCGTCTGTGCTTTTAGCAAAGGATTAATAATGATGGCTGTGCAGCCTGAGTACATTAATGATAACACTGCGATGGTAAAATAAGCGCTATCGTTTGCAACAATACCTACACGCGTACCCGGTTTTATACCCAAATCAACGATATTAGAAACACAGTTTTGGATTGAATAGTTAAAGTCACCATAGCGCATGTCACTCAGAGAATGATGAATAGCAACTTTATCTTGCTTAACTGTATCCGCGATCTTTAAAAGCTTGTCGGTAAAATTCAGCGATTCGGTATGCTTTTTTTCATGCGCAAACAATATGGCATCAACCGTTATATCATCCTTCCATATCTTTGCATCTCGTACTTGTGTTTCAAGGCTGGCTAGGAATGAATGCACTAAGGTGTCATCTTTTTCTGCACCATCAAACGTTGATAAAGCTAACTCTTCTCGCTCAATAAACTCGATAAGATCAACATCCTGATCGCTACGTGAGCTTACAAAAGTCAGCTCGAGTCCAAGTGCTCTCGCGAGTCGTGTTACTAACTCTTTAACTAGTACCTTGATCCCTTTTGCCGACGACTCTAAAGGTGTTTTTTCGTCCACAATGTGAGCTAAATAGTTTTCAAAAGGCATAAACTGCAACGACAAATTGTCAGGAATATGCACTTTAACTAAACGACCTTTCATTTCACCTGAGTAGTCCAGCATGCTAAAAATAAAGCGATTTAGTGGCGTATCTAATTCATCTTGATAATGCCCAACGGAACCCGACACATTATCTATTTTAATTTCACGCACAACGCGACTGTCGGCATCACCCGGTAAATATTTTAGTACCCTCGCATAGTACTCTTTGTTCTCAGCAGGTTTGTGTAGCGTTTCAACTTCCCAATGTACCGTTTCGTGATGGTATATCCCAAGCGTGGTCAGCCGTTGCTCTATTTCCACCAGCGCTTCATTTACTCCCGTGTTACTGTCATGATTGTAAACGGTTAGCTTTTCGAGCTCTTCGGTACACAGCAACATATTATTTTTAGTTGCAATCTCATTTAGGCTTTTAAATACAACATTTTTACATGCTACTTCATTCGAATTTTGCCGAATGATGAGTGAAATACGTTCACTTGTTTTGTCTGTTGCTAAGGTTAAAATCAAGCGAGCCATCGCATAATTTAACTCACCAAATACTATATGATGTTTGTTCACGCCTCTAACCCTTCTTCCTCTGTGCAAAGCTGCTCTTCAAAACTTTGCGTGTTAATTCCTTTTGATGTTGCATCTGAGTGCTCGTCAGAAGTGACCCCGATCACTTGATAGCGATTCTCGTCACCTGTTGCATATTTTGTTATCGCCCTCATCAAGGCTCGACCTTTAATCAAGATCTCTTCAAACTCTTCTTCTGGGTCAGACAACCAGGTAATCGCACCACCCACACCAATCTCTAGCCCATGCTCGCTAGCAACCAATGTTCGTATCGCAACATTCAATTCTGAGGCGCCATTTAAAGACATATAACCAATTGACCCCGAATAGATACCACGAGCGGATGATTCAAGATGATCTATTATTTCAAGCGTTCTCGTCTTCGGGGCACCGGTCATTGATCCCGGTGGGAAAGCGGCACCGAACAAGCTTGCCAACGTTTCTTGATCCTTCAATCGGCCTCGTACGGTTGACACCAATTGATGCACAGACGCATAGGTCTCAATTTGCATTGGTTTTGGAACCCAAACGGAACCCGCCTCACATACTCGATTTAAATCATTGCGCAACAAATCAACAATCATCAAATTCTCAGCGTGGTCTTTTTCGCTTTCAGCCAAGTCCTTAATAAGTTCTGCGTCTTCTTGCTCCGTAGCACCACGCTTTCGCGTACCTTTGATGGGTTTTGCTTCAACAACTGCATTTCTGCCAACACTCACAAATTTTTCAGGCGATGAGCACAACACTGAAAACTCAGGGCAGTGTAAGTAAGCCGAACGTGGCGCAGGATTCACTTGCCTTAGCACATTGTATAGGGCAAATGGCTCTACCTTCAGATTTGAACGAATTCGATTCGTTAAACATATTTCGTAGCTTTCACCCTGTAAGATGTATTCCTTACAATGCGCAATTTTTTCAATATATTCTTTATCGCCATCTTCTAAAACAAATTCGATATTCTGCTCAGATTGAGTACATTTTTCCGGTGAGTTACTAGTACTCGCTGGTGCGCTAACCTCCTCTTTTTCAACATTTTTAATCGTACTACATGTTGACTTTATCCAGCTCTGTGCCTCACTCTGCGCGTTTTCATTACATGGTTCTTTTTCAATTGCGACAACATAAACAAGCCCGGTTTTGTGATCAAAAGCGATAAATCGGTCTACAAAAATACCCGATGCATCTGGCTGTTTTGAGCTGTATTTGTTGTCTACCGATTCTGTTTCAACCTTCAACTCATAGCCTTGAAAACCAACCAAGCCGCCGCAAAAATCAAATGGTAAGTCCTCTGCGCCAACAATGGTCGTAGCCAAAGTTTCATTCACAAACTCTTGATATGGCTTGGTAAATTCGTTTTTTTTGCCATGAGCATCTACAGTAATATTTTTTGTTTCAACATCATAGGCAAACCAAAATGATTCCAAGCCACCAGCATCACCCATGAACGAAAAACGCGCTTCGGCATTATTTATCGAACTTGAGTCTAACCAAAAGCTGTACTTTGATTTCTCGTAAAATGTTCTGAATATATCAACCGTTTTCACATCAACATCAAGTATATCGAAATGACATTGCCACTGTGTTTTATGCATTTGCCCTTCATTACCAGCCATTTGCGAGACTTTCTCAGCAAGTAATGCCGGCTTTTTACATTGTGCATAGTGTTTGTCGACCAGTTTTTTGAAGTTTTCAACTATTTGTCGACCACAGTTGGTATATACAGATTCAGGGTGGAACTGCACACCCCACATAGGCCGAGTTCGATGCTCAACACCCATGATCATGCCATCTTCCGTAAATGCCGTTGCGATCAGTTCCTCTGGCAAGGGTTGATATGCTATTAAAGAGTGATAACGTACAATTTCCAATGGATTTGGTAAGTTCGCAAAAACACCACTACCACCATGTACGATATCACTTGCTCTACCATGGTACGGTACACCTGAGATCTCAACTTCGCCGCCCATGCAAGCCACAATTGATTGATGACCCAAACAAATACCCAACAAAGGTTTATCTGTTGTTTTTATTATTTCTTGGCAGATCCCAATGTCGCTTTCTCTGTATGGGGTACCAGGACCCGGCGAGATAACGATGGCATCAAATTCTTCAACATTAACTGATTCATCGTTGTTCTTTACAACCACTGGCAGTACACCAAATACTTCACTAATGTACTGATACAGGTTAAACGTAAAACTATCGTAGTTATCTACAATTAAAATTTTCACAGTCTTTCCTTAAACCAAAACACAACCTGAAAAAGGAAGGTTATTTAAAAAAATGAGATGAGGCGCTCTTTATACGAGCGCTTCTGCTTTGCCCTCGATCTCCGCCGATTCAATTGTGTCAGCGTAGTCATTACCAGATGGAGTTGACGAGTAACCTAAAGGCTTAAAGCCTTGATTTCTTGCCACATCAAGAACATAACGAGCTTGTGAATATGCAATAGATTTGCCTTTGCTAAATTGTCCTTCACATCCTTCCATTGCCAAAGCAACAGTTTCCGATAAGCAAGCTAAATTAATGCCCGGAGGTAGACCGACCATATTGATGTCACCATAGCGCACAGCTTCAGGTTGAATAACTAGGCCGCCTTCTAGCACTTCTGCTTTTTGCCCAGGCGTAACAATAAAGTCGAACGGACGTGCTGTATCTACAGCTATCGCACCTTCTTTGAGAAATTCAGTACTTAAGAATGCTTTACCTTCGCTAGTCGCAGATACTACGAAATCAGATTGTTCTAATGTTGACTGATAGTTCTCGCTCGTTCTCAGTCCCGTAGAAAGAATTAGATCGTCAGCCAAAAGCGCGTCTGCCACTTGTGTAACAGCCTCTTCTGGCGCTTCGTTTAACGCGCCAATGTAGCTCGCTAATTCAGGCTTGGATGCGTTTATGTATTCTTGAATATTATCGATAACAGAGCCCGGTTGCGCATTTTGTTCCGCACTAAACGCTAACTTACATAAAATAGGCACCAACTCGACCAGTAAGCGCTTTTCTGTACCTGGGCGCCCCATCAAGATGATACTGTCACACCAATGGGCCAGTTCACTTACCATTAATTTACCAACAGCACCTCGGGCACCGATAATACTAATCGTCGATCCAATTAAATTATGCTTTGCCGCTTCTATGACCGTTTCTGTGGTTGCCAATGCAGTGAGACTATTGCCTGTGGTAAATGATAACCCATCGATACCTTCGAGGTTCTGTTCACCGCCGCGCGTAATAACCGAGGTATACGCCCCTAATCCAAAGAACTCCACACCTTCACGTCTTGCAACAGCAACAAAGTCTTTCATCAAATTTACTTTTTCAGCGGTCGTAAGATTCATCATATCGCGCGCTTGGATAGGGCTCATTATCATTAAGCCATCAGCGTAGGTATGCTCATCTGTGACTGTAAACTCAAGCGCAATTTCGGGCGCATAATCTACCGCGCCAACCTCTAAAATAAGCTCACCTAGCTCTCGGATCTCTTCTTCACTGTAGTTACTGTGTATACTCTTCGGCATCATGCGTATGCAATCTTCAACCACAGTAAAGTGCATAAAGAAAGCAAACTTTTTACCACGCTTTTTGTCACTACCTGCATAATGAGTAGGCGCCGCTTGACCCGCTCGTGCGACCGGATAATACTCGTCAACACTCGGTAATTCAGATAATGGTTTACCAACCAAACCAGCTAATAGAATGTCGTAGCGACCATTTTTCACGATATCACATACGTTTTGTACCGCTTTGAAGAAGTCTTTAATATCTTGCTCACTGGTATTCAATGGTGGTTCAAAACGGATCGAACACTTGTCCGATAACAGCGGCATGACCATCATATTGTGTTCGTTTAACAAGTAACTACAGAACAACCAAGCCAATGAGCCACTATTTTGCATATAGGTAACAAAGTAGTTGGTATCACTTTGCGTGTCTTTAAACTGCAACGCTCTCATTAATCCTGCGCCACGGCAATTAAAAATACCAGGGTATTGTTTAGCTAAACGATCACACGCTTCATCAACTAAGTTGGAGATTTTTCTAACATGGGCAAGTGCTGCGCCATTATCTTTTTGCAACTTTTGGATAACAGCTCTACCAACAGCAGTCGCTAAACCATTGTTTGCGAACGTTGAGCTATGCTTTCTATCAAACTCAGGTGTTGAAACCCAATTAGAATATAGTGCAGCGCCTGTTGGGATCAATCCACCACTTAGCGATTTTGCGAGTAGCAGAATATCTGGTGTAATGCCTAAGTCCATTGCCGCACACATATTGCCTGTACGCCCAAGGCCCGTTTGCACTTCATCAAAAATAAGTGCGGTTCGTGTTTTCGAACATAACTCTCTGGCACGTTCAAGCCAAAGTGGATCTGCAACATTCATGCCTCCTTCACCTTGAATAGGCTCTACAATAAATGCTGCATATTCTTGAGATTTAAGTTCTTTTTCTAATGCTTCAAAATCATTTAGTGTGATTTTGAAGAACGAGTCATCAGCTGCTCGTAAGTGATCAATATTGTGGCGACGAGAGTTTGTCGCCAATAAAGCCGAATAGGTTTTACCGTGAAATGAACGATCTACCGATAGAATTTTCTTCCTGCCCGTTTTAATACGCGCTATTTTAAAACCCACTTCGACGGTTTCGGCACCACTGTTGGCAAAAGTAACATTTTTAGCCCAACCACCGAGTGCATCAACCAGCTCTTGAGCAAACATCTCTGTTTCCTCTTGAAAGATTGGTTGGGTGAATACTGGCGATTTATTCTGCAAATGTTCAGTAACCGCTTTTACGCAAAAATCTGGGTTGTGACCGAAAGGCAATGCGCCGTATTGTGACAAGTAATCACGCACCACTCGACCATCTTGGGTGTAGACCTTATTGTCTTCACACTTGGCGATAGGTATATCCAGTTCAAGTTTGCCCGTTAAAAATTTTCGATAACTGTTAATTAGTGACACTTTTTTTTCCCTTTGCCTATATTAAAATTTAAACGACGATTTGGCATGTGCACTGACGCATATAAGCATGCCTGCTCACCTTTGAACGAGTAACGTAAAGTTACTGAACGTCCACACAGTCACTTATAAGTGACTGTGGCATAATGCTTGGCGAATAAAATCAATACGCTCACCACGAGATAATGGGTGGAAGTTCAGACAATTGGCTACTTGAAGAAGATATCGAACGTCTTCATTACCCAAATACTTCATGCCACCTAAGCTCATCACGGAGAGTTGATTCGCACGTTCAATGCACTGTGACACCATAGTGCGTACTGCCAATGATGAAACAACTAAGGCTTCACTTGGAGTTTGCGTATCAATTTGTGCCGCCATACCTTCAAGTGCTAGTGCTGCAGTTTCAAGCTCGATAGCAATCTGGCTGACGTCTGTTGAATTTGCAGGATTAGCTTCAAAACACAGCGCAGCTAAGCGTGACGCAGCGCCTAGATAAGAGGCAGCAACAATCAACTGGAAACTACTTAAGCCTACTAGCTCAGTTACTTCAATTGCTTGCTTGGTTTTCTCAGGCTCCGCACCAGTTTCCATCAACGCAACGTTCTCTTTGCTCACCTCAAGGCCTCTAAACGCAAGCTCGTTACTACTTGTTGCCGTCAAAATTGAAGCTGGCCAAAAAGGCACTTTCTCGATGTTTTGTGCGTTCATATTATCAACGATGAGTAGGCCTCTTGATTCTGGCTCTTTACCGTTTGGATTTGCGATCCCCACCAATGCTAGATCCGCAAAATCAGTCATAGTGCAAGGTTTTTTGCTCCCCGTGATCACAAATTTATCACCGCTTGTATTTGGCTCGCACATCACTGATGAACTTAAAATATTTGCCCCAGGACGCGCTTCAGCAAAGCCCGAACAAAATACCAAACGGTCACTAGCGACATCGCTTAGTGTCTTTTTTGCCACTGCCAGTGAAGAGTCCATAGCTTTGTTTAATGCATAGGTTGTGTGGTTATGCATCGTCATCATGATTGCCAGCGATGGACTTAAGCTACCAACATAACGGTGCACACGAACCGAAGATACTAAATCCGCTCCCGAGCCTCCCAGGTTTTTATCTATCATCAGACCGGGGTTCGCACAGTTTTTTAAGATTTGATAAAGCTCACGACCATCACTTGCTTCAAACTCAGCCATTGATTTTTGTTCTAACGCGGCTGCCAGCTCAGGAACGAGTTGATCAGCAACAGCTTTTTCCCTATTTAAAAACATAATTTATCCTTACCCATAAGTATTTATTGACCCATTAACGGCTAATTCATGACACAAAAAGCCCCTAGGGTTTTATTTATAAAACCAGTTTTCTTGTTTAAGTTGCATACCGAACAGGACATTCGGTATGCATAATCGTATCTTTTACGACCTAATATTAGTGAGAAGCTGTTTTTGAGAAGAAATGGATAACCATAACTCCAATGATGATCATTAACAGGCCAAGCATCGCCGGAAGATCTGGGATCTCTTTAAAGAACACAGCACCGATAATAGTGATCAATACGATACCAAGACCAGCCCACACACCATAAGCTACACCAACTTGAATCGAAGAAAGCGCAACAGACAGAAAGTAAAATGCAGCGCCATAGCCAAGCACGACCACAATAGATGGACCTAGTTTGGTAAACTCTTCAGACATTTTTAATGCAGAAGTTCCAATTACTTCTGACAAAATTGCAAGACCTAGAAATAAATACGGCATAAGTTTGTTCCTATATTAAGTTTTAAAAGTTTAAGTGAAATCTATCTGGGTAATGGGTACTCACACCGCATCAACCACTTCTGCTTTATTAGAGGATCCCGTCACACTCTTTGGTGGTTCTACTACGCTGCAGATCTCATTCAAAATATCTGTAAATGGCTCTACAACCGCCTCTTTCATCGATTGTGTAAAGCAACGAGAATCGTACACTAACGTCAATTTCAAGCGGTTTCTAAACGTACAGAAGAAAAATCCAAGCCTTAGTGGCCCGCCGACGTTTGGAAAGCTAAAGAAGTCCGTCACTTCTGAATTTCCAAAGTCATATGAGTCAAAGTTGAAAACGCCTAAGTTTGAGATCAACATGTTACTTCTGAGCTTATCGTCTAACACCGTGGTCACGTACTTAGTGCGTAAGAAAGGCGGTAACATCAAGAAAGCGCCAACCCAAAGTTTTTGCTGATACCAGTCCTCAAAGATCTTTCCATTTTTAAGGCCCGTTATGTAATTTGTGACGTCTCTGATAATCTCAGTTTCAGGTTTGTTGGTGTCAAAGTCTTTAAAATGGTTGATACTAAACGCATCGTAAGACATAGATACGGAGGCTTCGTCCGAAAATTGACGCATGGTTAGCACATCTAATAACTGAAACCCTAAGCGCTCAGTGTCATTGTTAAACCTATGCTGATATTTGATCATGCCTAATACAAACAACACATGAACAGACGTGTTGTAATGCTTGGCCGCCTTTTTCAGCTTATCTAACATATCATCAGGTAAAGCATCCGAGTATATCGAACGAGTCGCTTCTTCCTTCGGGTTTGGTAAGTTCAGCCCTGTTACCTTAAAACCAGGTTTAGAAAGAAATGCTTTAATGCCTCGGCAGAATATCTTCACCCTTTCGCTAAACGGCAATTTGTTTAGGTACACGCGACCGACATCACGGCGATTAACAACGTACTCGCTTCTATCTATTGGTTGTGAGTGCGTTAAAGCCGTATAGATTTTGGCAATATCCTTAAACAGGTTATAACCCGATTGCGCATCCGCTGATGCATGATGAGATACACTTTGTAAGTAGTATTTATCATCGCCCGTATAAATCAGGTAAAAGCGTACCAAACGTTCCGCAGTAAAGTCTGCCTTGCGACACCAAGTATGCTCTGCAATTTTATCTTTTATTTCTAATTCGCTAAGGTGGCTATAATCACACCGCTCGATTGATATAGGCGTGCCTTCTGGAAGTGGGACCCAATCAAACCCAAATAGCCTTGGCTTGATGCAGCACTTCAGGATTGGCTGCTTATCGATAGCGATTGCGATCGCTTCTTTTAAACGTGCAAAATCTATGTCTCCAGTGATCTGGATTATCTCTGCTGAGTGGGAATTCATTAACTTCCCCCAAAGCAAATAGTTTATGTTTAAATGAGTGAGTTTCATTTTATTACCTTACTCTAATTATGAGCGAGAAATGCGTCATCAAACCACGCTGATCTCTTTAATTCCCTGGTCTTTATTCTTATCAAAGTGCTCACTGACGTGACTTTTTAAGCTTCTTTTTAATACTTTACCTGTTAAGCCACGCGGGAACTCATTCAAGGTAAATACGAAGTGTTTGATTTCCTTTGCCAAATCAAACTGCTTTATCGCCGTTACAATAGAGTCGTACTCTTCTTCTTTTACATCTGAATGGATCACACATGCCACACTTGGGTTATCATCACCATTGAGATTAAGACCCAATACACATGCATTCAAAACACCATCGGCTTTGATAACTTGCTCTTCCATAGCCAGTGTTGAGATTGGTCCACTATTGGTTTCGATTAAGTTGACTCCCCTATCCATGTGATAAAAGCGGCCACGACGATCTTTGTACACAATGTCTCCGGTCCACCACCAGTCATTGTGGAACACTCCTAACTCTTTCTCGCTATTGTTCCAATAGCCTTTAAACATAGTTGGACCGCTTACCACCAGTCGCCCAGGCTGATTCACAGGCACCTCATTCCCATACTCATCGACAACATTTACTTTTAAACTATTGTTGACTGGGCGACCTAGGTAGCGGCCAAAACGGTTACTATATGACGAAATACTTCTCATCAATGCCGGAACGCCCGTTTCTGATGAACCAAGTAAATCGATAAATAAAGATTTCATGACAACTTTGCCGAATACGCGTAACAATGCTCCTTTTTGTACAAATGCGCGTTGGTGGACTTCGTAACTTACATCGGCAACAGACACCCACATCTTGATGGTATCTAGGCTGTAGTTATCCAAGCCTTCGTTATACATTTTTGCGTAGTTACCTGCAAAAGCGATGAAGTTATTGGTTTTGTGCTTATCAATATTCTCAAGGATAAATTTTGCTGAGAAGTCTTTCACCATCCATCTTGTGGTATCACACGACACTAAGGTCACTAAGAAAGCACAATGCGAAATCCAATGATTGCATGGCATTACGAGCATTGCTTGTTCATCTTTTGATGTAAAGATAGCCTTAGAGTTTGACAGTAAAACCGCTACTAAAGTCGAGTCTGTGTGTGTAACTGGCTTAGGTATGCCTGTTGTGCCTGATGTATGTGGAATAAGAACAACATCATCAGGGCTAAGCTTAATACCATTAAATTCGTCTGATTGCTCTTGCACCTCGTCTTCAACATAACAACCGCGCGCATCTAGATTTTTGTCATCTAAACTAATGTAGTGCTCTACTTGTTGTGTTGGGTAGCTGTCACCCCATATACAAGACTCAGTAACGAGAATTTTCACGCCTGTTTGCGTTAAATACTCATCTAGTTCTGTCTTATCAAAACCACCATTCATTGGCACCGCTATGCCACCGGCTCGCACAATGGCCAAGAACCATATGTGGTATTCCATGCTGTTATCCAGCAAAATACCCACCCTATCGTAGCGATTTATACGGTATTTGTTTTTTAAGATGTTGCTATAAATGTTAGCTCTCTTTCTCAAGTATTGTGCCGATAGTCCTTTACTGTTGTCAGTAGAAGTCTCCGACATTTGAAAAAATATACTCTTGTCGCCGTGCAGTTCACTCGCTACATCAATTAGATTAGAGACACTAAGTCTTTCCCCTTTTTGTGCAAGCATCCTTTTTATCGATGATAAATTGCCATGATAAGACATTTTCGCTCCAAAATATCAACAATGATTGTTTGTGGTTAATTACAGTTAATATCACTAGAGGATGTACCTGACAGGTAGATCAATTAGGTAAGTTTGAGTTGCCCTTCCCTAATCCGTGCAAATACCTATTCCTTTTTGTATTCATCTCTAGTTAAAAATATGATCCATTTAATCTTTTACTCCGTATTTCACGTAAGCATAAAATACACACCAAGTTTTTTGGTTTGTTAGTTACAATCGTGGAGATTTTGGCTAACAATTTCTTTTATCAACGGGCTAACGGTGAACACTTTATCGTCGATTTGTGACAAGGGCATTATGCCCATTAGCGAATTACAAATCACGACAGAATCAGCGCACAATAGCTCATCTTTAGTGATGTTCTTAACGCAAACAGGATTTTTAGCCGCTTCTTGCGCTTCTATTAGCTTGCGCCTAACAACACCACTAACGCCTGATTTATCTAAGTTTGGTGTATATAGCACACCGCCCTTTTCAATAAACAAGTTCGACATTGTCCCTTCAATAACAAAGCCATCACAATCCAACACAATGCCTTCTTTTATCTGAGGGTCGTTCCACTCAGCTCTCGCTATAACCTGCTCTAATCGATTTAAATGCTTCAACCCCGCCAGATTGTGATTATGCGACAACCGAGTTTGGCAAAAAATAGCTTTCACACCATCAATGTAATCATGTTCGTTGGCAACATACTCAGGGCCTGACATAACAATAACCGTTGGTTTTTCATTGCCGCTAAACGCATAGCCCCTATTGCCGATCCCTCGTGTGACGATGATTTTTAAGACTAAATTTGGGCCCGTATTTTCTATTGTTTCGACTACATCCGCTTGTAAACGTTTGAGATCGGGCAACACAATCTTCAACTTATTACAGCTATGGATCAGTCTATCCATATGCATAGCCCATAGCTTTGGCGTACCACCGCTAACCTTGATTGTTTCGAAAACTCCGTCTCCATAAAAAAGCCCTCGATCTTTAACACTGATCTCGTCTTTTTGTCGTCCATTTACAATAATCACAATCTGCTCTACTTAATTATTTTTACGAATGATTACCACTGCACAAAAGCAACTAACATGTAAAAAACTCTTCGCGTTTATGAAATAAAAAGCACTTTACTTACCATAATGCGTTTTGCCGTTATTTGGATCTACAAGATAGTGTTTCAGCTTTAATATTCAATAACTACTAGGAATAGTATATTACATACAACAACTTATTGTATTTTTGCTTTCTTTTTGTTCTAGGTGGACCATACTAGCTAATAAAATAAAGAAGTCAACATTCAAACGAACAAAAAGTTAACAATTCACTTACTTTTAATATTTGTAACTAAACAAAGCTGAGCACTCATGCCGTGAACTTCTTGCTGCACTCAAATTTGAATTTTCATAAGTATGAGACCTACTTTACTACACTCTCAACTCACCTAAAATACCTGTTTTATAGACATTAGTATAATAACTCCGATTATTTAAATTTGTTTGTCTCACGTGTGAGACAAAAGTCTATTGCAAAATACTCGCTTAACACTTTACATTTTGCGTGACTCACGCGTGAGACAAATCATTTGTACACTTTATGCACACATTCATGGGAGGACATGTTAGACAGGAATAACTGCTATCGTCATTTTGTAGCAATAAAAAAGCGCCCAAATGTAGGCGCTTTAGCTGATTAGAAAAGTGAACTATCGCACACGCTTCAACGTATTTTGACTGAAGTCTTGTTCATCTAGTCCAGTTTTAAAGCGGTAATTAGCCATCAACAAAACCGTGCTTTTGCCATTAAGATGATTCGTCATCTCTAATTTATCTGGGCGCCAAAATTTACCCTGATATTTTTTGTAATCGCTTGCTATTAATGTTTTCAATAAGCTGTCTTTACGGTCGTAGTACTCAGTTTTTATCGGCTGATACATCTCTTTATCTAGCCATACAACTTGGCGAGGGTAGCCCGAGTATTTATCTACTGGATAGTACTCTAAAACAAAGCAGGCACGATCATTGACCGTTTCGTCACGCAAATACTTGTACTTGTATTTCTCAACTTCAAACGGAGACATATCTTCGTACGAAAACTCACTGCCCATGAATGGACCAGATTTATTACGTGACGAAATACGCTTAATGCGTTTTAGCGCTGGTAAGTATAACCATTGGTCGTCAGGTTCAATTGGGTGAGAAAAGTTCAAAAAGGCCGTGCCTTTCACATCGCGTGGCTCATCAAAGATGATCAGGCTTTTATCACCTTCACTCTTCACCTCTAAATTTTTGCTACGTATTGCTCGGCGGCTTTCTTGGCCATGCTTATTACGCAAGATCATTTCTACTTCTGACTGAGAATCACCCCAGCCACTGTCTAACTCTTTCGCTTTTTTAGCGATAGTCAAACCTTTTTCTCTCGCGGCGACATCATCGCTTTGTGCGCTGATAGCCTGTCCACTTAAGAGCAATGTAGCGACGAGGACTCGAGATAATATTCTTAGCATGTTTGCTTCTCCTTAATTTTGCGCAACGACGTTGTTAGCTTCTTCCACTGGCTGTGGATCTTTTTTGGTTTTATCTGCGACTATCAATAATGAAGGTAGCAATAAGAAATCAACCACCAAAGCAATCGTGATGGTAATTGCCGTCATGATTCCCATGTCTGCGTTCACACGATAGGTTGATAACGCCATAATCAAGAAACCAGCCACTAAAATCAGCGTTGTGAACCAAAGCGCTGGCCCCACACTTTGGAAAGTGTAGTGAACAGCTTGTTCCGGTGTCATGTTTTTCTCTCTGCGCGCTGTGAGGTACTTACTCATAAAGTGCACCGTATCGTCAACCACAATACCCAACGTCATACCAATAACCACCGATAAGCCAAGGCCAACTTCCGCTGACAACAGGGCCCAAATACCAAATGCAATGCCCGCAGGGACTAAGTTAGGCAATAAGCTAATTGCACCATATTTAAATGACCCCATCACAATGCCTAAGATAGGTGAAATCAGCATCAGTGCTAACACCGATCCTAACAACATGCTATTGATGTTTTTCTTACTGACATGTGCAAACATCAATGAAATACTCGCTGCTTCTAGCTTCAACTCGGGATAGTTTGATGAAAACCAAGCTGTTGTGAGTTCTTCGAGTTCAAGTAGTTCATATGTGGGCATGTTTTTAAGTGTAGCAACAACACGAGTAGCTGACTTATCCACATTGATTTGGTTATTGAGATCTAGGCCAACTGGCAACGACATTTCATACAATAACAAGTATTGCGCTGCCAGTTCTTTATCTTCAGGTAGTTTGTAATAAGCAGGATCATCCCCATGCATATTTTTATTCAAACGCTTGAAAATATCACTGAGCGTGTTGACATGATCTACTTCAGGCAATGTTCTTAACCACTCACTAAAGTGGTCAATCGCCGCAATCACTTTCGGGTCGTTAATACCATTTTCTGTGCCTGTTTCAATTGAGAACTCGATGGTATCTACACCACTGAGCTCATTCCCCATTAATTCGGTTGCCATTCTAAACGGTACTGACTCGTCAAAAAACTCCACGTATCTATCGTTTAATTCATTACGTGGGATCAGTAACAACATCACGAGCATAACAAATAATGTACCCGGTAATAGAATACGGTAGTTCTTAACTACAAAATGGCTAATACTGGCCATAAAATCTGAATGCTCTTTAACGTCTTCTTTAAATGGCTTTATGGGTAAAATCGCAAGTAGTGCGGGGAATAAAGTAACAGAGAACAAGAAGGCCATCATGACCCCAAATGCCACCATATTACCTAAATCTTGAAATGGCGGTACATCGGAGAAGTTCATGCTCAAAAAGCCCAACGCAGTCGTCGCACTGGTTAAAAAAATTGGCTTAAGGTTATGCTCTAGGCTGTTATAAATTGCTTGTCGTTTATCAAACCCTTTTCGCATTTCGTGGAACATATTTGCCAAAATATGCACACAATCAGCCACCACAACCGTTAAGATCATTATAGGTGCTGCGGCAGATGGCGGTGTTAAATAAATGCCCATCCACCCTGTCACACCTAAGGTAACCACAATTGCGACAATCGCTATCAAAAGCGTAGAAATAGTCCCTGTGATAGTGCGTAGAAGTATGCCTATCGCTATCATCACCACTACAAACATCAGTGGTACCAAGGTGTTATTGTCTTCTAACGCTGCTTCAGCAAAAGCCACATCCATCATCACCAAACCAGTTAAATGGATCTCAACATTTGGATACTTTGCTAGCAAGTCATCGCGAATTTGACGCACAAAGGTACTGACATCTGTCAGCGCCTGTTCGGCATTTGTGCTCGGCATTTGCACAGTGATATTCACTAAACTCACATGACCTTCAGTTGAAATTAAACGCTTAACCAGCAAGGGTTCATTCACCGCAATGTGACGAATTTCTTCCATCCGTTGTTTATCAAGAGCTTCAGGGTCAAGGACCAAATCTTCTACAATAAGATCGTCGCCCGTTGCGAAGGTATGCTGATAGTTAGTAATAGAATCAACACGACTTGAATAGGGTGTTTGCCATGCTTGCTCAGTCAAATCGTAAATTAGCGAAAGGTTTTCTTTGGTAAATACATCTGCGTTTTTTGGTACTATTAAAAACGCGACGTTATCGCTTTGAGAATAAACAGCTTCCATTTGGTCGAATGCTTGTAGCTGAAGGTTGTCTTCTCTAAAAAAAACCCGGCTATCACTTTTAAATGTTAAATAGCCGGCTCCCCAGCTAGCAGCAATAATAAACACCAAGCTGGCTAGCAATGTTAAAAAAGGCCGATGGACCCCACTTTTCAGTATTAAGTCGCGCATTGTTACTCTACTCCGTTTAGAATATTACCTTGCGATTTCAAAGTTAAAAAATACAGCGACACAAATAATTAATTGAACTAATTACTTAAATTGAACTAATTACTTATAAAGTGCATTTTCGAATTTTTTAAAGTGTTCATTTTTTTCGACATTGAATGCGACATGAAAAGGACGCATGGTGTTACCAAAAATACCTCTATCGGCCATTAAATGTATCCATGGGGCCAATAACACATAGTCGAAGCCGTAAAAATAAACCCAAGCAACAGTGAACACGATCCAAGTCAGATAGCTGTGTGAAGTGTTATAAATCACATAAAATATTTTGGGTACATTTTTATTCACATACTTGTAATACATCATGCCAGGGTAAAAACCAAAGAGATCAATCCCCCAGAATAGTGCGTTGAATAAGTACCAATTTATGCTTTCGTAATTAATCGCTGCGAGCCCAGCCATAACAATCAGTAATGCGGTGTGCTCCATCCGAACAAGGTTATGAGTTCCGACCGTCTCATATTTATTATTAATATCCATGTAACTTTTCCTTAAACCATTAGTTACTTTTAAATGTTACATCAGTCCCAAGTTGGTTGTAAATACTACAATCTTGCCAACCGGCTGCAAGTCATACCAAAGTCGAACAAGTAAATTTAAAAATAAATTCAATGTGATAGGGCTAGGCATATATCAGTTCATTGCATTTTCTTGCGTACCTATATAAACACAAGCCAGCATTCATGCTTGTTTACTCCGTGACCCATAAATCTATCATGACGAAATAGTCATTGATGATGTGTCCAAGCTACTTACTCCAAAAAGTAAACTCGTGCACATTTAGGCTCTGTTATATCAGTACGATATTGCAGCACTATGAATGAGCAGAGCATTTACTTTAGCAACCCACCTACCCTATCGACCTGACAACCATAGCCTGAAAATACACTAGCACTATGTTCACATAAAAAATTATAATTTTGTGCATTTTTTATGAACTTATTGACAGTTACGTGTGTAACTCTTTATAGCCATTGGGGTAATTGACTCGACTGAGAAAAGGTGCAAAAATCTCGCTGCGTTTTACATCATGATTAAAAAACCAACTAGCAAAAGCTCTGTATTGGCATACAAGCTAAAGGATTGGCTAGTTACATTTTCAATGCGTGAACAAGCTAATAGCTTAACCACTTCAAGGATGTAACATACACATATGAACACGTTAAAAAAAATTTGCATTTGCTCATTACTCGTACTTCCGAGTTTAGCGCAAGCACTTGAAATTTCAGGTAAAGTAGGCGCACAAAGCCGTTTATTTACAGACGATGATAAGCTTCAAAGTTCAGTACTTGCAGAACCAGAGCTTTATTGGAGCGATGAGGACCGGTACAACAGTTTCACGTTCAAATTGTTTGCACGCTATGATGATTTAGACGACGAGCGTACTCACCTTGATATTCGTGAAGCCTTATGGCTACACGTGGGTGATGAATGGGAATTCCGTGCAGGTATAGGTAAAGTATTTTGGGGTGTCACGGAATCAAATCACCTTGTTGATATCATCAACCAAACCGATTTAGTTGAATCGATTGATGGTGAGGAAAAACTCGGCCAGCCCATGTTACAAGGCACTATTTTAAGAGACTGGGGAGTGCTCAGTGCATTTGTACTTCCCGGCTTTCGTGAACGAACTTTTCCCGGTGTTGATGGCCGTTTGAGAGGCCTTTTAGTCGTTGATGCAGACGATGCATTTTATGAAAGCAGCGACAAAAAAGACCATTTCGACTATGCCCTAAGATATAACAATTCAATCGATGTGTTTGACGTAGGCTTGAGCTGGTTTAAAGGCACCAACCGCGATCCGCATATGGTACTAACAGCGCTGCAAGCCGATGCGCGTCTGCCAAATGCCATGCCTTTATATGATCAAATGCAACAATTTGGCGTTGATATACAAGCCACAATTGGCGACTGGTTATGGAAATTAGAAGCCATCCATCGAGATGATTCAACGGGTGACTTTGGTGCATTTAGCGCCGGGTTTGAATACACCATGGTCGGATTTTGGGGCGCAACAGACTTGGGGCTCCTTATAGAATACAACCGCGACTCTCGCAATGAGCGCTCGTCTTCACTATTGCAAGACGATATTTTTGTGGGCGCTCGATTTGCCCTAAACGATGTACAAAGCTCAGAGCTGCTACTGGGTTACACCCAAGATTTAACGGAGTCTAGCTCTCGAACCGCGTTTATTGAAGGTAGCCGCCGCCTTGGCGAGTCATGGAAACTCACCTTAGACGTACGCCTGTTTACCACCGACGACATCACCATGCCACTGTACGGTATTCGCAATGACGACTACGGCTCAGTCACACTTGAGTATTATTTCTAAGCTGTGATTTGGCATCAAGTGTTTGAAATTTTAGCAAATTAAATGAATAAACCAGCCCCAAAGCTGGGTTTGTTTTTTACGATATATGCTGTAAAGCACCTTTACAGCATATACCCGATAGTAGGCACGCTATGTTGGGCCTCCTTACGTAGATAGTTACCCAATACTTTGGGCCATTGCTATCGTACTCAAATTGCTATCGTACTCAATTAGTTAAGGTTGGCTCACTGATATCGTCACTAAGTGCCTTGTTGTTTTGTTTAATTTTTTCTTTTATCGATTCCTGTTTTTTCTCATCAGGCTTTTGAAACACAACATGGGTCTTTTCACTTTCAAGTTGACTCTTTCTTGATTCCGCTTCTGCTTTAGTGAATGGGCCTTCGATTACCTTACTATCCACACATACACTGTAAGTGTCGTCTTCGTTCTTTTTAATTGTTACTACTGACATAATATTCCTATTTTTGAGTGTTATTCCAATGTATTGATTGTTAACCTATATCTATATAGAAGAGACATAAATCTACTAAAAAACCGCCCAAGAAAGCAAACACAAAATTAACCTTTACAACAAAAAAATTAACACATAATCTATAACCTAGAAATTACACAAACAATTAATTCGAATATATTTATTTCAAGCGATATTGACCTGATGGTTTGCCATAATGATTTCAGAAATCGTGGTCGGCAAGCTCATGGAGTTCCTTATAGGGTAGGTTGAGTTAAAAGCAAAGATTTTGAATTCTGGCGGTCTACACAAGCTGGCTTTAATTAGGCAGTCTTTTGCAAGGATCCTTTTGAAGGCAAGTTCTTTTCTTGTGACCCTAACAACTCTCAATTATCGCGCTATTTTAAGGAAAGAGGAGAAAATAAAATGAGATTAAATGGAGTTATTGTTGGCACTTGCTTAGCATTATCGGTATCAGTAAGCGCAAAACCAACGAATACAGTTGAAGGATTTAAAACACAACTGGATAAAGTGGCAGAGGAAATAGGTGTAGAGTCGGACAAATATTTACATGCCGCACAAATTTATCAGAAGCTTAATTCTGGTGCTCTAGAAAGAAAATACAAGCAGCTTAATGAAATGGAATCAATCATTGAATATCAATGGTATCTAAACTCAGGCCAAACAGCCCCACCCGAGCTTAAAGCTAGGTACCTTGAAGAACGTAATTTACAGCAAATGCACTATGCCAATCAGCTTGGTCTTGATGTTACTAAACTAGATAATTTTTTTGAAGTGCACAACAAATTGTCTGGAACAGGCAAGTTTGTAGGGCTTGACTCTCCCTCAGCGTTAAACACCGAAATAAATAATGAATTTTCCACTCTAAATGTGTCAACAGAATATGAGCGTATATTGATTCGCTGTGACGCTGACTGTGCTTCAGGGGGTAAATCATCTGGTATACCTTTCTCACTGGCGATTGCAATTAAGGCAAGCCAAGCAGGTATTCCTGATTCCATCCGTTATGTAAGAGCGAACCCGTTTCCTGTTGAGTTTCAAAACTCCAGTGGCGATACGGTGAAAATGGAGAGTTGGATGCACAATAGCTTCTCTGGAGCTTGGAAAGATAGCAATTTACCTTGCTCCAAGTGCCGAGTCACTAAACCTCAATAGTGCTCTGAACTGACTTGAAAACCCCTAGGGAGTTGGATTACTTTGACTAACTCCCCCCTTTTTCCACTAAATTAAATCACTGACACCCACTAAATTAAATCACTGACACCCACCACAAATTTGTGCAAACCCAAGGCATCGTCTACCATTTAGTTCTGCACTCAAAGGATTGAGGAAAGCAAACTATGGCAACAGCTCGCAAAAGACAAATCAGTTTAACCGATACCAAATACTACCACTGTGTCTCCCGTTGTGTAAGGCGTGCGTTTCTCTGCGGTGAAGATAAATTTACTGGAAAATCATACGAACATCGCCGCGATTGGGTTGAAAAAAAGCTCCTGATGTTGGGGTCTGTGTTTTGTATCGATGTCTGTGCTTATGCTGTGATGAGCAATCATACTCACATTGTTTTATATGTTGACGATAAAAAAGCTAAACGTCTGTCGGATAAAGCGATTGTGTTGCGATGGCATAAATTGTTTAAAGGTAATTGGCTTAGCCATAAACTTATTGGTGGTGAGCCACTCAGTCAATCAGAGCAGTTGATACTTGATGTGCATATTGCCAAGTACAGAGAAAGACTGGCTGACATTAGCTGGTTTATGCGAGTGCTCAACGAAGACATCGCCCGCCGAGCAAATAAAGAAGATAATTGTACTGGCCGATTTTGGGAAGGGCGGTTTAAATCTCAAGCCCTACTAGATGAAGCGGCGCTGGCTGCTTGTTTGGTATATGTAGACTTAAACCCGATTAGAGCCAAAATCGCCGCAACGCCTGAAACCTCAGACTACACCAGCATCAAGAAGCGTATTGACCACGCAAAGCTAGGAAAACAATCAAAGAGCCTACTACGCTTTGCTGGCAGCCCTCGAAAACAGATGCCAAAAGGACTGCCTTTTGAGCTCAAATCCTATATTGAATTGATTGAATTAACAGGCAAAATCATTCGTGCCGATAAATGCGGTTACATCAACGAAGCGCAACCCATTCTCACTCGGCTAAATATAGAGCCAGAAAACTGGATAAAACTCACCACGCAATTTTCCCGGGTATTTCACGGTGCTGTTGGCCGAGAGCGAAAATTAACTGCTTACTGCCAAACGCTTCAAAAACGACGACGGACAAATCTAGCAAACTGCGAACGTTTATTAGCTTAGTAAACAGAACAATCTCAACTCTACATTTCTAACTATTTTATTTACTGTGCGTTGTCATGCGCGATAAACCCGTTTTAGTGATGAGAAAGGCTTAAACTCCAAGACTTATCCGTTTATGCGCACTTTTGATCCTAATGATTGGGTGTTTCCACACTTTTTAAAGCTCATTCTCCCAGCATGTATTCAATGGTGGGTGTCTTTGATTTCGTCATTAGCATGTTGTAGTCATAAGGCATCGCTAGATTGGCGCGATCTACACTGTCACTAAACCACGTGGACTTATCCTTTGTATGTGGATTGCTCGACTTGTCGGCCAGTTACACATTTTAATGCCAATATATGTCAGTTTAGATTTTATCTAAATTTTCTCAGCTTACCTATTGTTTTATCTAAGCTATTAGAGTTATGCTTTAGTATATTGTCTGAGCGTTTGCATTTAGTTTTTGGCTTTTATGATTCCGTTCTTTACGTCATTAGTAATAGTGCGCTGCTCATTACTTTAAGTGTAGGCCCTGTATAATTAAAGGAAAAACCCACCCCGCAATCATTTACATTTAATCACCCAAAAAACTCTGTGAGTAAGTACATAATCGATTAAAACCTAATAAAAGTATAAGGATAATTAATAATGTTTGGTAAAATATTAGCACACCCGTATTGGGTTGGGATCGGCGTTATAGTAGCCATTATTTTCGGAGTGCTTAATTGGCCTCCCGCCCCAACACCTAGACCACCTGAATTCAGAGTGTTAAATTTAACGTATCACATAGAAAATAAAGGCTTTGAAAGAAAAGAAATAACTCTGAGTAATGCTAGTGAGTGGATTAGCCCAGAAAAAGGAAGCGAAGAGCGGCATGTGAAAGTAATAGTTGATAATGTGGGAAATTATCACGCATTCACTTCTTCAAAACATACAGATTACAAATGGTCAAACCAAGTCACGAAAAATGGTTCTGTATCCTCTTCTAGATGCGGTACCGCATTTGCTGATACTTCTGAAGTACAAATAGAGATTACGCCTGCTGATCGGTCTGTATTTTGTAGCGAGCCCTCAATCAAAAGCAAGCTTTTGGCTGGTTTGAACTCATTTATTTCTTACTTTAATCAGCTGTTATCATAGATAACATATTGAAGTACCAGCTTAATATTAAAAAATGTAAATTCTCTTGAAGTGCGTTTTAGCAGAAAACCGTCTGAATAAAGCCGGATGCAATATCCGGCTTTATTACTCGTTACCTTCCTTTATTTAGTTGTCTTTGTTTTATTGCCTGTTTAACCACTTTACCAAACTGTTTGTCTTTATCTCGTTGCTGTTTCAAGCTGGCGTTGTTATGTGCTTGCTCTTTTAACAACTTTTGATAATTAACAAGACGGCGAGCGTCTAGTTGCCCTTCTTCTAGCGCGTGATGAACAGCACAATTGGGTTCATTTTGGTGATGGCAGTCTTTAAATCGACAGTGCTGTGCAAGCATTTCAATATCTGCAAACGTGGTTTGCAGGCTTTGCTCGCTCCCAGCCAATTGCAGTTCACGCATACCTGGGGTATCCATCACCGCCCCATTTTGCTCGCTAATATACAAACAGCGTGCCGTTGTGGTGTGCTTACCCTTGTCATCATCTTCACGTATAACATTGGTTTGGCTGACTTCTTCTCCTAACAAGCGATTGATTAGCGTTGACTTGCCCACGCCTGACGAGCCCATAAACGACACTGTTTTACCACTACCACACCAAGGCGCGAGTAATTGAGCTGCTTGTGTTTGTAAGCCGTTTAGCGCGACAACCATCAATAATGGGTCTAGCGCTTGTACTTGCGCTACTTTGCTTTGCACGTCACCGCAAAGATCACGCTTGCTCAGTACCACCACAGGCTCAACGTCTGCGTCGTGTGCAAGCGTCAAATATCGCTCTAAACGGTTTAAATTAAAGTCTTGATTTAAAGACATCACAATAAACAGCGTATCAACGTTGGCCGCGATCATTTGCTGCTTTACCTCTGAGCCAGCGCTCTTTCTTGCAAATAAAGATTTTCGCTGCAACAGTCGCACAAATTGCAGTTCTTTATCGAGTAAGATCCAATCTCCTACCACCATATTGGGCAAATTATGATTAATGGCTAAGGCAATACTGTGTGTTTCAAGCTGCACAATATACTCACTGCGATGATGCGCCATAATTCGGCCACACACAGTATGTTCATACTCTTCTAAAGATAGTTGTTGTTGAAAAAATGGTTGCCAACCTAATTGGCGTAATGAATAACTTAGATTCATTGAAATATCCCTTCGTCTGTGTGACGTGCACACAATGGAGGATCAATAGGGATAATGGGACACATTAACCCCGTGTTAAAGCAACACCGGGCAGAATTGACAAATTAAGGTTGAGAAGTTTATTAAAACCTAGCGTTGACTCTCTGCCGGGTGGGTTGGTAATACAATCATCAAATACTCCTACTTTCTATTAGTTCGTTATTAGTTAAATACTACACATTTTGCGACGGACTACAAGCCTCTCTTGAAATAAAAACATTATTTACAATGTATTACAGCTCATATTGCTTGGCTTCATTTAAATCCAACTGCCTTATATTTATCAGCGCCATCTCGTAACACTATTTAAACGTTAAATGACGCTGCCTTTATCTCTACCTGCCGCTCAACATTTAGCTGTCGAGAAACGCCCTGTGATAACTCACTTCACCACTGGGCATATGGTTCGTTAACGACAGCGCGAGGAAATACTCAGGCGGAACATTTGGAAATGTCAGGTTTGACTGTGACTCAAAACCAAATCGACCATAATATTCAGGCTCACCGAGCAATACGACCCCCTCAATACCTTGTGTTTTTAGTTGTGATAGCGCTTCGCGGATCAGTGCGCTACCAACCCCTTCTCCTTGACGCTCGGGTTTGACTGATAACGGGCCTAACCCATACCAAGCAGTCTCCTCACCATTTACACAAATCGGTGAAAATGCAATATGACCAATAATGCCCGTTTGGTCTTCAAACACCAACGATAGCAATAGTGCTTTTGCGTCACGCAGTTTATTTACTATCCAATGTTCCGCCGGTTTAGCGCCCGATTCATGATGTGGGTGGTTCTCAAACGCTCGATAAATCAGAATTTCAATTTCTCTGGTGTCTGAAGGGTTTTCAGTTCTAATACTCATTGTTTAACCTATCTTTTTCAGTACAAATACTTGATAGCCATATTGACCTAAGTATTGCTCGTGCATGTGAACTTCTTGACGCAAGTCATTGAGTGCACTGGTAGTAAAATGTTTATCTTCGAGCAGCTTTATCTTTTGCTTTAATGGCTCTAGATAGTTGCACCATGACTGCTCACTTTGCGTAAAACTATTTATGACTTCATAGCCTGCTTCCATCATTGTTTGAATTCTCTGCTCGATCGTCGTCATATCAGGATAGTTTTGTTGCCAAAACTCGATGACTTTGGCATCGGGGTTTTTGCTCAACCAAACTAAGTCGCTGATCACCAAGTAACCATTGCGTTTAAGAAACGGTTGCCAACTAGTCAGTGCATTCATGACGCCCATAATATAAGCACTGCCTTGTGACCAAAGCACATCAAACTGCTTTTGCTCAAATGGCATTGCCGTCATACTCGCGCAAATCGATACAACTTGATGCTCAAGCCCGCTTTCTTTCACCTTCACTTTTAGGCAGCTTAAGTTATATTCATCATTATCGAGTGCAGTCACACTAAAAGCAGAGTGCTTTGCCAAACAAAGCGTGGTAGTGCCTTTTCCACAACCAATCTCAAGTACATTGCCCAACTTAAATGGTAAGACGCTTAGCGCTTTGAGGGTGTCCCCCTCATCTGCAGGTCCCAAGTACTCTAAATCTTGAAAGATCGCTTCAAATTCAGCCATGTATTGCTCATGTTCATTCATCTCTTTTGATAACCATTTAAGCCGCAGAGCCTGTTTTTCACTAAAGCCCTGTTTTATTAACCAATCTAAGTGTGCCGTTGGCGCTTCCTGCTCCATTGCCTGATGCCAGTCTCTCATCGAATCCATACCAAGCATGGAACAAAGAAGCGCCCTTGCTGTTTGTTTTCGCGCAATTTCTTCGTCTAACACCTCCAGCCTATGCACAAGCAACGCTCTGTCAATTTGCGCCTCCAAACAAGCTTGGCACTCTTTTAAAGTAAGCCCTGCAGCCTGTAATTGCTGCAACAGTTTTAGTCGCTGAACATCTTTTTCTGAATAGTAGCGATAGCCATTTGTTTGCCGTTTAGCGCAAATAAGTTTGAGCTTTTCGTAATAAAGTATGGTTGAACGACTCAACCCCACCTTTTGTGCCAACTCAGAAATACGGTACATGCGCTTTCCTCTCATTCATGAGCAAACTATAAACTGTGAAGCTTTAGACAGGTCAATATCTATTGTGGCAGAAACTTACAAATAGTCTTGTTGTCGATGTGATTTTGAATGTTTGGTAGGGGGCTAATATTAGTTTAGATGTTTATGAAATTGGTGTTATTTACGTGTCTTGCATGGGTGGCTTGCAAAGAAAGTTATTTAACCTCAGCTGCGGATAAGAGTTTTGATAGCTTAGAAGAGAGACATTGCAACCCCTTCAATATCCAATGACGATATTTTGTTCAATATCAAGGCATTTTCGTGAAGTAATAGCGAGCTATTACAAATGAAAATAACGAAGAGAGTGAGCGAAATAGCTTTATTGGGCAAGCTCTCTTATGTGCAGCTGAGGTTATTTAATAACATGCTGAAAAACCAATGGTCAGCGTTCAGGCATACTAAAAATGTCAGTACATTGAACCTACAATAACGAACAGCCACCTAGTTAAACACAAGATGCCTAAGCACCTCTGACTGAGGCGCACTTTTTAGGCGTCAACGTTTGTTACTCGTTACTTTTATCTGTCAGTGTTTTAAGTGCTGATTGCAGCAAACCAAGATATTGGTCATTTTGTTCCTCAGCTATTTTTACCGCCTTTTTCATGTATGAAATAGCACTGGACATATCGCCTTTTAATGCGAGCGCATCTGCTTTTGATTTATAAGCCCATTGCGATTGAGGAAACATCTTAAAATGCACATCACTGGCAACTAAAGCTTTGTCTATATCCTTTAACTCATTAATAATATGCTGTGTTGGCTGGCCAATTTCCCACTCTTTTCCCTGTACGTTTGTGCCATATTGATTGTTGAGCTTCTGGTAATGAGAAATAAATACCTGTGGATTTTTAACGACATCGTCGAATGCGAGTAACCAGTGGGAAAATTGCGCACGAAATGCGCTAATTTGTGATATCAAAGGTGTCGTCATATGATCTTCATTGGGAAATTCTTGATAAATGGCAAGAGGATAAGCCACTGAAAGCTTGTTTTTATAATGCTCATAAGCGGCTCTTTGTTTGCCCTGCTCGTTCGCAATGCTGACATACACAAAAGGCATTTTTATATTTGGCTTTGCATCCATTTGGCTAATTAGCGTTTCATTATCCCACCACATAGATGGACTAAACATGTAGTATGCATCAAATAAGTTAGGCTCTGACTGTAAAATATAAGCGGCCAATAACCCCCCTAATGAATGTCCTGCAATCATGTTGAAGCCAGATACTCTATAGCTGTTGTTTATTTGGGGCATGAGCTCAGACTTTAAAAACTGCACATAAAGGTCTGCTTTTCCTGATTCACGCCCATTATGCTCCACCAATGTTGGCGTGAAAAACTTATATCGATTCACATTGGATATAGCCACTACAATGATTTCAGGCATAACATCGGTTGAATTGAGAAAAGCGGCGTTAGCAACAGTATGACTTGCATGCTGGGGGCCGTCTAAAACATAAATCACAGGATATTTTGTTTGATTTACTTCATTGTAAGAGCTTGGTTTATAAATTTTAACTTCTATCTGCTCGCCAAGCGCTTTTGATTTAATGTTTAAAACTGACTCCAATGCACTTGAAGCAAAAGACATGATAAATAAAAAAATAATGATAAAATTTTTCACAAAACCCTCTTGTAATCGCTTAACAGCTTACCGCTTTATTATTGTTATTAAAAAGTAGCTATCATAATTCCATCAATAACACTGTTTTTAAACAGATTATTGAGCTCGCTATAAAAACTCCTAACCCAATACTGCAAAAACCACTCTATTTTTTAAAACTTCCAGACTTTTTAAAGAGTACGTAGTGCTATTTTCATGGCTACTTTTTATTCTTTCGTTTTAGCTCTTCTAATCGTTCTCGCTCTGCAAGTATTGCCTTAATCATCAAAACCCGTGTTTCTCCCTCTTTTTGTTTGAGCTCATTTAGCTGCTTTTCCAACCCCTCAATCTCATCAATTTTTGAATAATCACGATACTTTTTACTACCATGGTGTTCAACGGTTACGCCGTCTTCAGCAGGCTGTTGCTCTGGTTGTGGCTCAATTTTCAAAAAACGCTGCTCTTGAGACTGCATTAACTTGTTGATACGTGCTTGTAGCTTTTTAATTTGTGCTTGAAGAAGATCCATGACCTTTTCTAGGTTTTCATACTCCTCTTTAAATACGGCATTGTCTTCTTTGTACTTTGCGGCTTCTTCGTCGAGTTCTTTAGAAAGCATAAACTGCGGCAGCTTCTTGTCGTCAGGCTCGCTCTCACCCTGAGCGCGAAGATGCAGCTTAGCCAAATTATCAGACTTTCGAGACTGAGCTAATATCGAAACGCTCACAAACAAGTTGTTTTGATGTATTTGAATATTCATGTTCAATCCTTGAAATACCAGTATCCAAGCTATTTATCGGTTTGATCATGAGAAACTGAATGGCTAAATAAAATAAAGTCGTGTTTTTAAGGCTGTAAAAGTTAAACGGTGCTTCTCTTTTGAGCAGGCGTGCTCCCCGTCCACCCATTGTAAGCACGAATAAACGAATTAGATTCTTGGAACCCCAGTAGGAAGGAGATCTCTATGATTGGTAAATCGGTTTGTGTTAGGTAGTGCTCCGCCAGTTGTTCACGTACCTGTTGTAATACCAGCTGGTAGCTCTGCTGTTCAGCCGTCAGTTTTCGCTGTAATGAACGTTTGCTCATTGCCAGTTGACCTGCTACATACTCAATACTACTTTGTCCTTGTGGCAAAGATTTAAGCAAAATAGCTGCCACTCTATCAGTCAGAGTTTCATCGTTAAAGAGCACTTGAAGTTGGCTTTGCAGTTCTCCTTCAAAGAAACTCAACATACTTTGATTACTCGTTATAAAAGGCATTTTTGCGTCATCAGCAGTAAAGCGGATCTTGCCTTTATCACCGCATGTCAGCTTACAGCCAAAGTAATCTTCATACGCTTGCCGGTTTTTTGGAAGCTCAGGCACAACCACTTCAATAGGCTCTATGTGATTTCTAGTTGCCAGCCGAGTAAGCTGAGTAAAAAAGACCAACTCAGCAAGGATAAAACATTTTGGTAAAGCATCTTCATAACCATAGCAGTCAATTTCAGCTGTGGTGCCAGATTCTGATATCTCAAGGTCAAGCAACATAGGACCAATGAGTGGCTTGTATTGCGCTAACCGACTAAACGCAGCGTTGAGATTAGGACTACAGATAGCCGCAAAAATCGGCACATCAAATGATTCCAACCGCATTACCTTTGCTAGTTTAAGTGGAATTTCAGTATCTCCAGAGGCTGCTTCAATTCCTTGCCAAAGCGCAAAATATTGACTAGGTGTTAAGTAAACTTTCTGTTGCTTAAATAGCGCACTGGGTAATTCCGCGTAGGCAAGTGCCGTACTCAGGTCAATACCTAAGTCATGCAACAGTACTTGCCAGTTGGATGGAATCAGAAATTTATTTGCTCTGTTCATTTATCACTTTTTTCCATAAATTGGCGAGATATTTTCAGCACCAACTTTCTTGGTAGCAAAGGTATAACCCAATTTAACATAAACGACAGCGATGCCTCGTTGAATACTACCAATTCCCCATTTTGCATCGCTTTATAACCACACTGTGCAACAGATTGTGCAGATTTGGCGTTTTTCCAAGCATCTACACCTTGTAAATCGCCAGCTTCAATAAAACCTGTCGCCACAGTGCCTGGGCACAGCGCGGTAACAGTCACGTTATGTGCTTTGACTTCTTCAGCAACTGCTTGGCTAAACGAGGTCACGTAAGCTTTTGTCGCATAGTAAACGGCTTGCAAAGGTCCTGGTATAAATGAAGCCGTTGATGAAACATTGAGAATCTTACCCCGATTGCGTTCCACCATACCCGGTAAGTAATAATGGGTTAAATTGGTTAGGGTTACCATATTCAGTTGCATCATGGCTTGATCATCAACCAAATTTCGCTCATGGAATTTACCGTGTCCACCAAAACCTGCATTGTTTATCAACACATCTATGATCAACCCCTTTGATTGTGTGTAGTCAAATACCTGCTGCGCCGAATCAGGCTGAGTTAGATCCATAACAACAACATCAGCTCTTACAGCATAATCTGTTTCAAGTTCTTGTTTTAATGCATTGAGCTTATATTCTGAGCGTGCCACAAGTACTACGTTTCCGCCTTGTTGTGCATGAGTTCTTGCAAGCTCTAACCCGATACCATTTGATGCGCCCGTAATTAATGCCGTATTGGCCATCATATTCTCCTATTGACTGTATGTTTAAAAAAGATATGTACAGTTTAATCCAGCATATAACGCCAAGAGCAATCGGATCATGACAACACACATTCCAATCACGCCAATCCATCGTCTTAGATGTAATTGCACTATGGCGTCATCAAAAGGGGCGTTCATCAAAAGACTGGCACTTTAAAACGAAAGGTTTAGACGAACTCCATAACTTCTAAGTTAGATGGCCTGCCCCACTGGCACCACCAGCAAGCAGCTTTTAATCGTGGTGTCTAACAATCCTTCTTACCTTGCTGCCCTCAATCGCATTTTGATTTACATGATCAATTAATTGTGGAAAGAACTCTAAAAAAAGCACTTCTAATTCGTTGTAGTGACACTGAATATCTTCAATTGCGCCATAAAAATGATTAGGAAAACGGATACGCTTTGCAATATTGTCAAGAGCTACGCCTATGCCAGTTATCGTTTCATACTCTTTAAACCAATCATTTTGGGTCATATTACTGATAACTTTTTGCATTCTACTAGGCATATCAGCAAGACGTTGATTCAAAAGTTGATAACTGTTTTGCTTAAAGTCAGCTAATGGTTCGTGATTAAACTGCGCCCAATGTTGAATTAGAAAGTGATCAAATACGACATCAATGGCAATACTTGCGAATCGTTTACGTTGCTGAGAAAAATACCGCTTAGCGTCTTTAATTGCCGCATGGTTATCTGTAAATTTATCGACTAAATAATGATTATCCAATGCCTTTTTCACTGTGATTGGCAAATTTTTTACCTGCCTTGTTCCACCAAAATCGCCAAGCAGATTTCCAAAATGAGAATCTGCATTGGGCTGTGCTAAGTACAGGTGTGCTAAATAATTCAAAGTGGCTACCGTTAAATTTGATGGGACTCTGACCAAATCCTGAGTTCATCTACAATACTCTACACGGTAAGTAAGGTTGTATCTAAGTAAACTCATCATTTTTTCCGGATGGTTGCGCTGCGCGCCTTGTTCCGGCCTACGTCAAAGGATGGGATGGGTTGGTTAAGCTGATGGCCTCAAGATTCACGCCTTGACGGCCTGTTTGGCAATTAGCTGACGTGATCCACTGAATTTAGTTATGTCACCAGCGGTGATGAGCAAAGAGATGATTACCGATCATGCCATCGGTATGTCATGAAACAAGTGACTTGACCTCTTTGTTTTTAGAGAGATTGAAGTGACGCTATAACTTGTTTTTTAAAACGGCGACTAACTCTTAAAGTATCACCCGATCGCATATAAGCCAAAGCATCACCAAAACTCGCGTTTTCCAGACGCTCCATCATCAACATGTTAATAGCAAACGAACGATGGATCTGTACCACACCATGAATCGATAACTTAGAAATAAATGCTTTTAAAGTGCTTCGTGTCAGCAGTTCTTGGTCATGCAACTTTACACATACAAAATCACCTACAGCTTGAAAGTAGATTATATCCTTTATCAATATCAGTTGAAGCCCTTGATCTGTATTGACTTTAATACTTGGCATCTGGTTATTTGATAATAGTGACTTTGTAATCGTGCTACACAACCTCTGTTCACTTAACCGTGCCTTTAATCGATTAATAACATCTTCAAAACGAGTATCATCAATAGGCTTCAGTAAATAATCAAAAACATGATTTTCAAAAGCTTGTAATGCATATTGCTGGTATGCAGTGACCAAAACAACAATGGGTTTTCTGCCTCGCCATTTTTCAAATAATGTAAACCCATTTGCCCTTGGCATTTGTACATCCAAAAAAATAACATCAATTTCAGAAGCACAATTCTTAGGCACTTGATCTATAGAATAGAAATGCTGAGTTATAGTGAACTCATTATAAGGCCTGAGCGCAATTTCAATACCTTTGTGGGCGGCAACTTCATCGTCTATTACCCAACACGTGTAAGCCACAACTATTCTCCTTTCTCGAGTGGGAGCACTAGTTTAACGATAAAAAACCCAGTCTTTTGATAAACACTCAGGCTAGCATCATTTTCATACATAATTTGAAGTCTCTGCTGCACATTCTTTAAACCTGATCGTGTACCAACAGTAACCTCAGCCCCATAATTATCAGGATTACTTACACATATGTTTAAATGAGTATCGGTTTTTGAAATACGAAGCGTAATTTGTCTTTTTTGCTTTGCGTGCCAAGTAAACTTGAGCGCATTTTCTATCAGAGGCTGTAAGATCAAAGAAGGTAACAAATAGAAATTACAATCCTCATTAATTGCTTTTATATAGTCAATTTCATGCGCATACCGCTGTTGTTCTATCGTGATCAAGTCTTCTAATATCGATAGTTCTTGTTCAACGGTCACCTTTCGATCCGCACTGCTTTCCAATGTAACACGTAATAAACGACTTAACTTTTGTATCATATTATGAGCGCCCGTATTGTCATTTTCTAAAACGGCCACATCAATACTATTAAGCACGTTAAACAAAAAGTGTGGGTTAAGCTGGTATCGCAAACTTTGCAATTGCGCCTCTTTAGCTAGGGTTTGAAACTTCAGTACCGCTTTTTGCTGCCGCAGTTTCTGTACATAGATAGAGATACCAAAATACAACCCAAACCAAGCGCAAAATAACAATACTGAATACGAAGCACCGCTAAAAAACACAGCCCCTTCACCGTTTAACAACTCATAGATAGAATTTCTATGGTGTGCTACTCGGGTAATATTGTGCCAAAGTACCGCACAAAGAAAAGTAGCTAATATAACTCCACACACTTTAGTACTGTTTACGAAACGACGACTTAACCACTTATGCAAACCAGCTAAAAACAAAGTTAAAATATATCCAAATACGGCCCCCAATAAGCTGCCGAACCAATGGTTTTCTCCATAAATAACGTGACTTAGGTGCTCAATGCTTCCATAAACAGTCCACGTGATTGCGTTCAAAACTAATAATTGTTTGTTAAGTAACAAGTTGGGATCCCGTGTTTTAGAAGTTGCTACTAATATATTATGTTTAGCGCTTTGTGCATCAAGTAAAATTACACATACTTAATAGCTAACCTCTGGAATATATCTGGCAATGCTGATGTCATATTTTTCAACGCCCTGATAAACCTCTTCGGGCAATAAGCGTAAAGGGTCAATTTTCCCTTTTTGTTGTAGCATTTTATAAAATTCAACTATCGAATCGCAATGAAATACCATGTACATCGTAGGTAAGTTTCGTCCATATTGTTTGGAGTATACAGAAAACCGTAATGCACTTTCCTGCTTACTAAGCTGTTTAATCCAATTAACTATTGTTTGACGTACTGGTTTTCTATGAAGCTGCAACTCCATCCAAATAAGATGACTACTTGGGTTTTCTTTTGAAATGTCAAAGTCAAATGATAAGTCTTTCAGGTACCTTACCAAGAAAAAGTCCTGATTTGTGATGGTCTGTTTGTATACTTCATTGTTTGTCGACAAAAAGCCTTTTGGAAACTTTTTTTCTACTTGTTGCCATTGAGCACCATCTGAACTTTCGTAGTCATGACTTTCTTTCGCACTAAATGCAACATGTCGGCCATTGTCGAATTCGTAAAAAAGCCAACTTCCTTGATAGTTCACTTTATCAGCCTGCTGCTTGAATTCGACCAATGCTTTTTCATGTACTTGTGTAAGGTGAGGAGCAATATAATCATCTGCAACCACATAATATTGACGTGGTGAGAGTGCATGAACATCAAGGGCCAGCAAACTCAAAAATAACGAATAATAAACACGTGTCATAATTTTTTACCTAGTTATGATTAATGGGCATAACAAACATAAATGAGCGCGTTTAATTTTAAAATAAGTGATACGTTAAGTGGCTTTATCAATCAGTTAAGAGGCACAAAATCCAACCTCCTTTTATGAGCGTGGAAAATTCATTGCACCACTCTAAGTATGTCGATCTTTGGGTCAGGTTTTGTCTTTTTCCTTACCCTACCTCACCTGTATAGTTATTCGTGACCAGAACAACTGTCAGACTCGCGACCGCTCGACAACCAATCTGACAGTTCAAACAACTAGGACTTTTAAATAATCGTTTTACGCGTTCTTAAGCGGTTGAAGTTAATGTAAACCCCCTTTCCACCACCGCAGTCTAACGGAGCTTCAAAGCCTGAGTATTTCTCTTTTATTTTGATCAATTTCTCATAACTTTCCTGAAAGTAAGTTTTGGTTGGAATGGAGGCATCTTTGAAACTGATAAATGCGCCATAGGCACCGTCAATAGAGGTGTCACGACTGACTTCAATCCAGTCGAGCGCTCTATTTACAAAGCGGTATACCGGGTTCTCTTGGCCCAACATTTTGCTGTCATCTTGCCCGTCATACTTCAACTCAGTATTCCACCAAGTTTGATATTGAATGGTGTACTGTGCTTTAGAATACGGGAATGCAACTCGACGTAAGGCATCAACACTCGATTCGTCGGCGTAGAATTTGCCGGCAATTGCGCCTAAGGTCACATAACTAAATAAACCCAATGGCGCATTTTCATCAAACAACAAAGACGAGGCTAACGAGCGCAACAACTGCCTCTTTCCCAGCTCAGTGAGACCGCTTTCTCGGACAACTTTTGAGGTAATTTTATGCGGCGCTGGCGCGTCAAAATCTGGCGTAAATGGCGTACCATTGGCATTGGCAACTAAGCCTTGTTTAACACCCGCAACCGGTAAGTTAGCCAGCGTATTTCGCGACCAGTCAGACATCAACGCCGCACTGTAATTGTCTTTGGTATCTTTACCCGTTACCACTATTTTTGATGTTGGAAAGTACTTTTTACCAAACGCAATCAACTCACTTTCAGTGCCCTGCCAATAGCCATACATAGTACTTGGATGTTCTAAGTCCTTTTCACAGGCTACTGATTTATCCGCAATGGCGTTAATTTTAAGGTTAGTACCGACTAGCTGTTCCGTACTTGGGTCATTAATGGCATTTTCCCATTGCGTCAGCAAGTCCCATGTTTTCAGATCTGTGGAGTCACCTGTCGGGTTGTTCCAGTGAATTTCAAAACGATGTATTTCTTCAGGTAGTTCAAACGCCTTCACTCTAAATTCAGTAACAATGCCATAGCTTAATGCACCACCACCACGTAGCGCCCAGAGTATGTCACTGCGCTCCGTTTCCGACACATTCACTATAGAGCCATCTTGCAAAATGACCGTGGCTCCCACAAGCGATTCGCAACACATGCCATGTGCTCTCGTCCACGGTCCCCAGCCACCGCCCTGAATGTAACCGGCTAAACCAACCGTTGCACAGGTTCCATGGGGGATGGTCAAAGGCGGGATATTCTTATCTGGTTTAGCAAGCTTAGGAACAAGCTGGTAAAAACGATAACCGGAACCGATATGCGCAATATAGTCATTCCCTTCTTTTTTAATAGAAAAGTCTTTTAGCCCACTTAAATCGAGCAAGACCACATCGGTTCCCGTGCACTCGCCTTCGTGATCGTGACCACCCGAGCGTACGCGAATTGGTAAGTTATGCTTAATTGCTTCTTGGTAAGCATGCATAACATCATCGGTGCTCTTACACATAACAATGACCGATGGAGAAAACTGCAAGCGCGTGTTGAAGATTAAGGCTTTCATTTGATAGTTGTTAAAGCGCTCGATACTGGTATCGCCGCCAGGCAGCAAAGTCAGCAACTGGTCGGCTTTAAACTTGGACTTAAGCGCATCTATGTAGTTTTGCGTTGCTTGCCAGTAATGTGCGATGCGCTTTTGCGCTTCTTCCAGCTGGCACTCTGGAATGGGTTTATTACATTGTTCAGTCATAATCATGTCCTTGTTTACATAGTCTTTTGGCACGTGCAGCCGCTCACCGTAGTACCCGTGATTGCTTCTGCTAAATCTTTTATTGCCGGAGCTAAGTCTTTTTCAGCTATTTTTACTTCAACTAAATAAGGCGATGTTGGGTTTTGCTTAATGGTTGAAAAAACACCGTCCAGGTGGCTGATTTTTTCTACATTCCTGTAATTGACGCCATACGCTTGTGCCAATGGCTCATAGTTCCAGTGATGAAGTTTATCGAACGGCGCAAATTCAGCCGCAGAGGTAAAGGCGCAGATATCGACAAACGATTGCTCTATGGCATATACCTGATTGTTCATCACAAACACCACGGTATTGCGGTTATAGCGTTTAATGGAAGAGAGGGATTGGCACATCATCATAAAGCCCCCATCACCGGCAACCACTACGCTACGTGCATCATCGGCAAGGCCGGTGCCCAACGAGCAGCCGGTTTCATGGCCCAAAGAGCCCCAAGCCGCATCACTCACAAAGCGGTTTTTTTCTAAGCCAGTTAAACGAGCAGCCATATACAAGGACGAACTTTCGCCTAATACCAGGTTATAATTGCGAACCGTTTCACAGGTTTGTAATTGCTTTTGATACACGCGGAAAAATTTGTCGTAGGTTATTTTTGCCTTGTTATCTGCATCCTTGTTATCGACATCCTCGGTGAAGTAAAGATTGCGGATGGTTGGCAGCTGGCTATTTAGTTCCGGCTGGTGACAGTGAATATAACGGGTCAATTCATCAATAAACTGTGCCAGATTGATGCCGCTAAATTGCTCACTTTTGCCCACCCGAGCGACATTCATATTGACTCTGATCAGGTCATTGCCTTGTTTTTTTAACATGGTGAGATAGTCATCAGTGAAAATCGCCCCCAGTGCCAAAATACAATCGCAACCACTCACAAAATCAAACGTATCCTTCCAGGACGCTTCGCCTGCGTAAGTGCCGACAAAGAGCTCTTGGCCAACACCTTGGGCTTCACTAATGACCGATTTTGCCAGCGTCGTTGTGGTGTAGGGGATGTTGAGTTTGCTTAAAAGCGTAACGACCTGCTCCTGCAAACCGAGCCTCGCCAGCTCAATACCCAGCAGCACAACTGGGCTATTTGCGGCTTTGAGTCGGCTTATTACTTTGTCTAACAGTGACGTCATCATAGCAGGATTAGCACCCAGAGATGGAATAACTAAATCACCTTCAGGCTTAGGGCATTCTGCTCCCCATACGTTTTGCCACGCTTCTAAATAGATGGGTCTTTTCTCACTCATTGCCAATTGCAGGGCATTATCGATAATAGCGGGGGCTGATTGCGCGTCAGCCAGTATCTCGCTGGCAACTGTCACATTTTCAAATACCTTTTTATCGGCACTGTAATCTCCGGTTGAGTGATGAAACAGTACACCTGTTTCTTCAATGTCTACACGATTCTCTGCCGAAGGGCTCGCGGAAATAACAACAACCGGATTACGTTCTACATAAGCGCCCGCAATGGCGTTTAACACACTGAATGTGCCCACGCCATATTGCACAGACACCGCACCAATGCCTTTGTATCTGGCATAGCCTTCCGCCGCATATCCAGCCCCCAATTCAGTCACATCTCCAACCGCGTCAATACCATCAAAGTTATCCAACGTAGTCATAAACTCTTGAACATAATCACCTGGTACTTGGAATACTTTTTCGAGCCCAAACTGCTTGAGGCGACGAAGCAAGTGATATGCAACGGTGTAATTATTGGTATTCATGATTGATCCCCCTGTAAGCAAATTCAGTGACCTCGTCAAGCGTTTTGGGATCGGCATTGGGTTGTTCATTTTGAGCCGTACTTACATTGCAGCCATTAGTGCAACCCACAGGGAGGTAGTTGTGATGAGTTTTCAGCCATTCCTTGTATTGTGCCTCGTCTTTGGTTAACCATTGCGGTGTAGACAAATCAAAAAACTGCGCCAATGTCGATTCCGCGGTATTAAGCGCGCCTTCAACCCAGCCCTGCTCATAAGAATACGCTTCACCAATAATGTAAATTTCTTCATTTTCAACAGGGTGACGCATCCTGCACATTATTTCATCTAAGCGGTAATTTGCTTTCCATTCATGCCAGCCGCCACCATACGGATCGTCGCCCCATTCTTGGTAAATAGCAGAGTAAGGCATGGGCAATGCTTTTTGATTATGTAAAGCTTCGATTTGACGGTGCGCCGCTTCAACCATACCTGTTGTGATCTGATACTGATTTTTAGGCACAATTTCATCAGCGCTATACCCTTCACTGCCATATGCAGGCACAAAACCTTGGTAGTGCTCGCCCTTTTCTAGCCCTTTCCAGTATGGGATAGTGCCAATATCATTGTATGAAGCCATTAATAAAGAATTAGTATTTGGCTGACCATAGGTTTTTTGTGATTTACATACTTGCTCGCCTTGCTCATTTACCTCAAACTCCACACATTCTTGTTGGTCACATTCTGTGCCCATATAGTAAGTTTGGCGAATAGGTAAATCGGTCACTGAACGACCAGCCACCAACCCTAGGCTGCGCCACCAAGGCTGCTCGTACGCCATAAACATTTTGATCGCTTTTTGGATCAAGACCGACGGGATGTTTTCTTTTAACCAGGGGTTTTCAAAAAACTCTGACTCAATGAGTTCAAGGGAGCGTCTTGGCATCGCAAGGATGAGCTGTTTTGCTTTGACACGTTGAGTTGACTCACTTGAATCGACCACCTGACCACTGTCAGTTTCCATCATGGGTTGAAAAATAAGCTCGTAGCGATAGTCACACCCTTTATGAATTTCTATCTTAACCAAACGTTTAAGCATATGAACGCAGCCGTTGGCTGCTTCAAACTCTTCGCATAACTTAAGTGGCAATGCCTGAAAACCTTTTTTCAGGGTTTTAAACACCGTATCATCGCTGTACTCTGTTGCAGGCAGCTGTGTGACCGCGCTTGCATTGGCCACGTTGGCATCGTAACCCCCCGCTTCTTTCATAAACAGGTAGGCTTCGTTGCTTAGCACATGCTCAAGCAGGTTCCAAAAGCCGAATTTCCATATTTCTTTACCAAATACTTTTACTTTCATCTGCTCAGATAAAGACATGTCAGCAAAGCCCGGGCAAATTAAGTTCATGACTTTAACTTGCAAGTCTTCCGGGCCATAGCCGCGCTCAGTTTCTTCTAAGTTATAGGGAATTTTGTCTGGACACTCGGCAAAATCACGGTATCTGAAGTACTGTCCGCGCAGGTAAAATAAATTGTTTTCGCTGCCAGCCTCAACAGAGCTTGTTTTGTCAGAAGGGTATAACGGCAATTTAGAGCCCATGGGGAAATCTTTGGTTTCTAACTTCAACTCATCTACCAAAGTGCTCACCATAATGTGATCCTCTGGGATAAAGCGCATCCCGCCAAGCTCTGCAACAACGTTCGGTAATCCCGGTAATGTACGGCTGTATAGTCGACCTCCTATTCGGTTACTATACTCAAACAGTTCTATTTTCTTCGTGTTTCCGTACTTTTCTTGTAGACGCCAAGCACTATACACACCTGACACTCCACCACCCACAATGGCAATATCTATTTCGCTGTTCATTCTATATGCTCCTTTACGCTTTTGCTCTAAAAGCATATTTCAGGGCCTGAGTTTTATCTATTACACCAAGTTACAAAGAATTACAGCACATTACGTCGATGTGGTGAGCTCTGCTAGCAGTTAAAGTAACAGGGTTCATGTGGGTGATAGGCGGTCTTTTGAAGATATACGGCGACTTAGGTGGGTATCTAGCACATGTGTACATGTGTAAACGACAAAGTGTTAGATACCCATTCTTATAACGTAAAACAGTAGTTTGTGATGCAGCATGTTCTATTTAATATTTGCAGCGCGCCTTGTAAATATGAAAACTAACAAACTGCACAACTTCCTTAGTTACACTCCCACAAACTACTTTGCTATTATGCTTACCTCGTTTTACTCGCTACACACAAAATTACTCATAGCGTAACGCATCGATAGGTTGCTTTTTCAAGCTAGCCATCAGAGGGGTAATAATCGCGACAACAACAATGGCTGCGATCATTATTGGCATGAGTGAGAGCACGGCGACCCCTGATACGGTTTCTGTTATGTGAAACTCATCAACAGTGTTGAGCAACGCAAGCCCTGCTGGAATACCTAAAACCAAACCAACCAATAGCTGTCCCATCCCCCTTTTGGTGTAATGAGAAACAACCTTTCGATCGTCTGCACCAAGCGCCCGTCGGACGCCAATCTCTTGTGTACGTTGTACGATCGTATTCGCCATCACACCATAAATACCACTAAATGCCACCACCATAGAGACAATCGCAAAGCACATAAAAACACTGCCCATGAAGTTTCTATATGCGAAGACGCGTTCCTTTAAACGAGTAATAGATCGGAATCTAACTGGCGCCAGATCGGGGTCGACTCGATATGCTGCATCTCTAAAAACTTGTTCCATCTGACTGCTATTTAAGTCTGTTTTGACAATAAATGATCCCCAAATAAATGGGGTCTGCTCATTAGAAACAAAAACATTACCTTTAAATTCGTTGCCCGCACCAAACACGACATTACGTACAACACCCACCACGGTATACCATTGCTCATCATTAATATCATAAGTGGCAAAATCTTCCGTTTTGTTGAGTTTAAATTGTTTACCAATTGCAGAACCTGATTCTACAAATTGCTGAGCAAAACGCTCAGTAACAACGGCTGTCATTGGTGTATTGAGTTTATCTCGAGAATCAAACAAACGCCCTTCGATGAGTTCAATATCCATGCTATTAAAGAAATCATGACCTACATTAATCAATCCTGCTCTTGGATAAACTGGATTTGCGCCATATTCAACACCTTGCATATTGATCCCTGCATAGTAGGCACGATAAATAGGTAATGCATTGGAAAAGGATGCGGAATGTATGCCAGGGTGCGCTTCAAGACTGCGTTTAAGTTCTCTGTTGTAGAGCACTTTTTTTTCAGGAGTGTCGTGTTTTGAACGGCTGAAGCTCATAGTCACCGCATGATAGCCATCAATCGAGGCACCATAATCCATATTACTATCCATAAAAACAGAATACACAGTACCGACGGATGGGAATAACAGTGCACAAGAAAGCATAATTTCAACTATCACGATACCCTTACTTATTCTGCTCGATGACTGGCTTTGTGCACCTCTGGTACCGTCTTTAAGTACCGTGTTAAAGTCCTTACCCGTTGCGCTCAAAGCAGGAACAATACCCATGATCAACGCACTCACAAAGGTCGTCGATAAACCTAATACAGCAATGTCCCAAGTAATATGAAACTTCCACCAAAATGGTGCAAGTGCGCCATAGTAAGAAGCTGCAAGCATTTTCAAACTGACATTAATGAGCCAATTGCCGATAACCAGCGCTAACGCACCGGAGATCAAACAGATGATAATAACTTCAAGCAACATCTGAACCACTAACTTTGCTCTAGGAGCTCCTAAAGCAGTACGTATAGCTGTTTCTTTTCCCTTTTCAATTGTGCGAGATAAGATCAAATTACCTGTATTAATACAAGCCAGTAATAGAATTAAAGCAACACATAATTGCATCGGCCCAATTAATGATTTGTCCAAGGTAAGTGCTTTTTCTTGAAAAGTGATCACCTCGACTTTGTTTTTTCTAAACAGTTTCGGGTAACGCTGCTTGATGTTTTTTACGATTTCACCAATATCTCTATTAGCCTGCTGGTTTGTTACACCAGGCTTCAACACACCATAAACCAGTACATCTTGACCATCCTCGCGCGCAACCCCTTTAGCGGTGCGCTTATTTGGCAAGTACATTTTAAATACGGCTTCAGGAAATTTAAATGACGCTGGCATCACGCCAACAATGGTATGTCGAATGCCATTCACTTGGATCTTTTGCCCCACGGCATCTTCATTACCCGCATATACGCTGCGCCAAAACCCTTCACTCAGTACCGTGACAGGTTCAGCCCCGGGTTTGTAGTCATCCTCAATCAAGGTCCTGCCCAGCATCGCCTCACCGTCTGATAACTCAAAGAAAACTGGCGTAACCTCGAGTATACGCTCTCTCCTAAAACGGTCAGTCGTTTTAATATTACGGATCCCAAAAGCGTAATGATCCAATACTTCGAACGAATTTTGGCTCTGTCGTATATCCTCCAAGTCGTGAACTTTGATCGAATCCCAGATCCCATCCGTCTTTAGAAAACGTAACCTTTCTCCCTGTTTAAAATCAATTGGTGTCCACAAAGTGCTATTGAGAAAGCCGAACATAAAAATAAATAATGAAAGGCCTAGCGTCATGACAGATATAGTCAAAGCACTATATTTAGGGTTAAGTCGTATTGATCGAAATGCGTAATTGATATCAGCGAAAGTAATCATATCAAGCCTCAACTCCCGCTACCTGCTCATGCCCACTATGAACAGTGCTTGCTTTAACTTGCGGAGAGTTTTTAACATCTGAGACTATCTTACCATCTGAAATTGAAATAACTCGGTCAGTCCTTTTAGCTCCGCGGGGGTCGTGTGTAACCATGCAGATAGTCGCACCATCCATATGTAGCTGATCAAGTAATGCCATCACTTGCTCCGCATTCTTTGAATCAAGGTTACCTGTCGGTTCATCCGCTAAAATTAGCGCGGGGTTACCAACAATTGCTCGTGCTACAGCCACACGCTGCTGCTGTCCACCAGATAGCTGTGCTGGAAAGTGCTTGGCACGATGCGACATATCGACCTTTGACAATGCATTTTCAACCTGCTTCTTACGCTCTTCTTTTGTAAGGTCATCACGATAGGTCAAAGGCAATTCAACATTTTCTTCAACACTTAAATCACTAATGAGGTTAAAAGACTGAAATACAAAGCCTATGTGCCTGTTGCGGATTTGCGCTCGTTGCTGATTATTAAGCGTAGCAATTTCTTGACCATTAAGTTGGTATGACCCTTCTGAGCTCGCGTCTAGCAAGCCTAAAATGGATAACAAGGTTGACTTTCCACACCCAGACGGTCCAGAAATAGAGACATATTCGCCTTTATGAATTTCGAAACTAATATCGCTCAAAGCATGTGTTTCTAACTCTTCAGTCGCAAAAATTTTCTTTATATTTGATAGTTTTATTATTGTATTCATTTTTAATTCCTTGAAATAATCACTGCTTAATTGAGTAATATCGACTTTTTATTTGCAAACTCTTCAATCTCAGAAACAATCAGTACATCGCCCTCATTCGCGCCACTCAAGATTTCAATATCCATACTGGATGACATACCAAACTGCACATTTATTTGATGTGCATACTTGTCTTCTTTGTCTAGCCGGTAGGTGGACATAGTTTGGCTCGCCTGAGAGTAAATCGGTCTTCTTACATACAGCGTGTCCATCTTCTCGCTGATCAAGATTTCCCCATCAACCGACAATTCAGAGCGTACACTGATTGGTAATTCAGAGGTCAGTTCTACATCCACTTGAACAGTACCGTCCACCACTGCAGGGTCAACCCTAATGACACGGCCCTTAATTTTGCTGGTGCGTGTATCTATCATCACGTTCTGCCCAAGTCCTATGTTAAAGGCGTCGAATTCTGGCACTTTCAACTCAGCAATCAGGTCATCTTGTCGGGCAATTTTGGCAATGTTGTCACCAATCGCAACCCGTTCACCTAAATCCAGTGGCAACGCTTGAAGAACCCCAGAAATAGGCGCCTTAACTTGTAAGGATTGAAATTGAAACTCAGCTCTTTCTAATTGTTTTTGCAACAAATTTAACTGTGAATTTTGCGATTCAAATTCAGCTTTAAGTGTTTTCTGTAGCTGATCTTTGCGCAATTCGTTCATTGATATTTTTTTGGCTAGCTGTTCCACTGCGAGTTTGCGAGTCTCGAAATCCAATTTTGAAACCGTCGCGTTCCCCTCTTTAATCAACCTTTGTTCTGCATCCAATCGCATTCTTTCTTGCTCATAGTGCAGCTTGGTATCTAACAATTCTGCTTTTAGCTCAAGCAAACGCGTTTTTCTGCGCTCTTCTAATGCTCGACTTTCAGCTTTGAGTCCTTCTAATTCCCAGGTTAACTCGTTTACTCGCTGCTCTAATTCAAAGTTATTCATTTCCACTAGCAGCTGACCGGCTTCAACTTCTGCACCCGGACGAACTAATATACGGTCAACTTTACCTTCAACGATACTAGCCACCCAGCGGTCATCTCTTGAAGCTAAAACCCCTGGCGCTGCAACGGTCACTGCCATAGGACCACGTTTGATTGTGGCCGTCACTATGCTGCTGCTATCCACTTCGTATTGATTTAATTTAAAAAAAGTACTGTATATTAAGGCACCAACAAAAATGACAGCACCCAAGCCAAACTTGGCATATTTAGTCTTATAAAAAGGTGTCTTTTTCTTTTTTACGACATCCATTTGCGTCTCCTTCGACATAGAACAGAGCAAACGTACTGGCTAGTTAGCAACACCAGCACGCCTCTCGTTTCAATAAAACATGTATTGGCTGACTTCATCCAACGCATCAAAGAAACGAGTTACCTCGTCAGGTGTGTTGTAAATATATGCAGATACACGTAATACTTGGCTACCAGCCTGCTCCGTAACATACGGCTGCGCGCACAAATGACCATTGCGACACATAATGCCGTAGGAATCACTTAATACTCGAGCAATGTCATCTAGGTTTGACGCCGCGGGTATTTTGAAACTCAACACAGCACCACGATCAGCATTAGGATCAGCGCCAATTACCTCGAGGTAATCACGTTTTGATGCGCTTTCCAGTAGAAGTTTGCCCATGTACGAGTCATGCTCTTCTAACAGGTCAAAGCCTATTTTATTTAAGTAATCGATGCTCGCCGCTATCCCGTAGGCTCCTGCAATATGAGGCGTACCAGCTTCCAGTCGGTGTGGGATCTTGCGCAAGCGATAACTCGAACTCTCTACCCAATCAACCATACCACCGCCCAGTAAACTCGGCTTCAGTTGTTCAAGCGCTGTACTGGTGCCATATAACACGCCAAGTCCTGTTGGGCCTGCCATTTTATGTGCAGAGAAAGTCAAAAAGTCGATGTCCAACGCTTTCACATTAATGCGTCGATGAGGTACCGATTGTGCGGCATCCACTACCACTATCGCCCCGGCCTGCTTAGCTGCACTGGCCATTTCAGCCAATGGACAATAGATCCCAGTTACGTTAGAGCTGTGCACAATGGCCACAACTTTTGGCGATAGTTTTAGCAGCTCGGCATAATGGACCATATCAATCATGCCATATGAGTTGGTGCGTACGACCCGAACATCTGCATTTTCCATCCAAGGTAAAAAATTTGAATGGTGTGCATCTGAAAAAACAACGACTAGGTCACTTTTATTCAGACCTAACCCGTTCGCCACTAAGTTGAGACTTTCCGTTGTATTGCGAGTGAATACTATTTCATTTCCAGAGCAGCAAAGTAGTTCAGCGACTTTATATCTAGCTTGCTCATAGCGATTAGAAACGGCTTCTAAGCTAAAATTCTTGCCACGATGCACATTGGATGAAATACCACCATAATATTCATTAATGGCATCAATCATACATTGCGGTTTTAAAGTCGTTGCTGCGTTATCTAGATAGGTGATCGGCATCCCATCTAAAGTTGTTTTTAAACCGGGGAAGTCCCCTCTTATCTGCTGTAAAGCGACATCATTTAGCATTGGTTCATTCCTTTTACTGCTTGAAATTTTCCGGAGCGCTCAGAAGGGATATAATCCACAACTTGGCTACGCACGTTAATGGTATTTGTAAATAGCGCTTTAAATTGCGCGATAATAGGGTCTTCATCACCAACTTGGTAATGGTCGTTAACAACCAGCTTAAACACAAAATCATGCTCTGATACTTGCTCTACTTGATACAAGTCCAACCAAATTGGAGCACCAATTGTCTTATCGACCTGTTTAGGAGATAACAGTTCTCCATTTTCTTGAACGATAAAATGTGTTTCACGACCTTCTAGCGTAACCACCTGACGGTCACTGCCACAACTGCATGGCGCTTCAACTCTCACCATGTCTCCAGTACGGTAACGTAAGTGAGGTACAGCCCCGTTATCTAGGCTAGTAATGCATATTTCAGCTCTTTCACCCACCTTCGCTAATTGGTTTTGGCTATTTACTAACTCAAAGAAAAAGCTATCGTCATTCAAATGAAACTTCCCGTGAGCACATTGCATACCCACCCATCCCATTTCGGAAGAGGATAACAACTCAGTAAAATGTGACCCAGTTGGATAAAATTCTTCAATTTGTCTTCGACTCACCGCAGTCACCGCCGAGTAAGAAGTGATCACTGGTACTTTGGGTGGTGTAAGGCCACGTTTTTTAAACTCTCTAAGCAAAAAAGCAAAGTGGGTTGGGTCGACATAAAATAAGTCTGGCTGATAGCTAAGCACTTCCTCGATTGCTCTATCGATCAAAGTCTGTGAGGTCGTCATTAGATCATGATATACGGGTAATACCAAAGTACCGTCAGGAAGAAGTCTATCCTCCATCATACTATTTGGGTTCGCACATTCTACATCCGAGCAATTTGGCGCTGCATATCGGCATATTTTTCTGCTTGCCTGAAGAAATATGCTTTGCGCTGGGGTAAAGGTGGCCAAACAGCTATTCGCCCTTTGAAGTAAGTTCATGCCAATCTCGAAGGTGATCAACCGCTCACCTGTTGTGCCTGAACTTTGGCTTTTATTTAGCATCGGGTGGTTAAGTGTAAACCCTTCAGCTAAAACGCCTTTCGGAAAGTTTTTCCTATAGTCACGCTTTTGTGTAAATGGGAGTATATTGAAATACGATGACTCAGTAATATCATTACGCGTAATGGCTAAATCACTTAGCAACTTCCCATAAAAAGGCACGTTGTCCATCGCATAGTGAATTTCAGCAATAAATTTCTTAATATTCTTCATTATTATTTTTTCTCTCTCAATTGCTTATACAAGCGTATATCCGCGCGCCATACCGGTTAAAACTCGACGCTCACCTTCGAAAGGTTCGCGGCCATGGCTAAATAACATGTTGTCCAACAACATCACATCACCCTTTTGCCAATCAAATTTAATCTTGCACTTTTGATAAATTGAGAGCAGCGTTTGAATCACGTCGCTCTCAATCTCACTGCCATCACCATAAAAGGTATTTCGCGGTAAATTGTCTTTGCCCACAGAATTCACCAATGCATCGTGCAATTCATCGCCTAATGTAGAAGAGTGAAATAAATGAGCTTGATTGAACCACAACTCTTCATGTGTATCGGGGTGAGTATGAATAGCTGGTAAGTGTTGCTGCGTTCTTAATGCCCCATCGGCTTGCCATTGAAACTGGATGTTGTTTGCCTCACAGTATGCTTCCACCACCTTGGGGTCGTCTGTGCCGTATACTTCTGTCCAAGGCAGATCAATTTGAGAAAAGTTACGCACATAGAGAATGCCTTTTTCCCTAAACTTTGCTTTTATTTCTTCAGGCACTCGTTTAAAAACTTCTCGGCTGTCTGCAATAGGCGTTTGTCCACCAGCCACAGAAGGCAACATACAGTAAAACCCTATTCTCAGTGGCCAGCTATTGGTATAGGCCTGCTCGTTATGCTGCACTATCAGCTGATTGGCATGGTACTCTGTCGCTGTATACACATTGCCTTTTAGCTCAGTGCGTGGTGTCGACCTATGTTCATAATTCAATAACTCAGAGCCGAACACGGTACTCATAAATTTGCCAAACTGCTTACTGCTAGTAATGTTCAGTCCACGCAACAACAATGCGCCATGTGTACTTAGCCAAGACTCAATGTTGTCACGGTTTTGCTCTGCCCAGTCAATTAGTTTAGTTCCTTGATGGTCGACATTAAGTAGCAATTTGCAACCACCTATCGACTCAATCTCCTTATCCATTTCAGTTAGCTGGCTCATTCGATATTTCCTTATTTAATTGTTGTTTTATTTCATTTACCAGTGGTAACACGTGGGGGTTACTCATGATCGAAAAGTGACTACCTTCAAATACCTGCGTCAAAATACGGCCCTGACAATAGCGATCCCAATTCAATTGTTCAGAGAGCCTATTGTCATCTCGCTCTTTTAGCGGCGATGACACTTTGTATAAGTGCAGATCAAGCTCAGAATGTCGATGTTGATGCGCTTCCATCAACTGCCGTTTAGAGATGAAGTACTTCAGGTATGGACGAATAATTTGTCCGCTTCCGCCGTCTAAATTGATGTCACTATCAAGCAAAGCAGCTTCTAAAATATCCAAGCCATGCTCTTGCCCAACGTTATCAAGCTCACTCCAATCAAAATCAAAATCAAGGTTGATGTAGTGCTCAATCGCGGTCTTTATTGGCCGGTACCACGCCCAATCCGATGAGGAAGTTAACGAGTCAAATGGAGCAGCATCAATTAAACCAAGATATGTGACATGCTCACCTTGTGCCTGAAGTTGCACTGCAATTTCATACGCTAATCCAGCACCTTGTGAATAACCAAGCAAGCGATATGGTCCCTTAGGCTGAACACCTTTGATCAACTTGATGTAATAACAGGCCATTTCGTCAACCGAAGACATCTCAATATCTTCGTATACTTGAGGAGGCTGTAAACCGTAACAGGGGCTGGTATCTTCAAGCCCAACGGCCAAACTCAAGTACACCATTGCATTACCCGAACCTGGCGGTAGGCAAAATAATGGTTTCGCTTGTTCAGTCGCACTGTTTAGTTTAACGATGCATTGCCCACGATATTCATCAGATGATGTAGTCGCCTTTGACTGACTCAGCAGGTCGGCGTGTTTAGCTACTGTACAATGTGTAAACAATGTTCGCATGTCAAAATCAACCGCGAACTTTTCTCTGAACATAGCAACCAAGCGCATCAGCAACATAGAATGTCCACCAAGTTCAAAGAAATTGTCGTCAATACTGATTTCATTCGCAGGTATGTTTAGTAGCTCAGACCAAATCGCTATGATCTCAGTCTGCACTTCTGTTTGCGCTGCGACGTATTCCCTTACATTGGCTGAGATTTCGCTCGCAAGGGCTTTTCGATCTATTTTACCACTGCTAGTCAGCGGCCATTGCTCAACTTTAATCGTCTGAGCAGGCCACATGTACCCAGGTAAATGCATTGCTAGCTGCGCTTTAATTTGAGCATCTAAATCATCATGGGCTGAGTTACTAAGTACAAAAGCAACCAATTGTGGATCACCAGCGGCAGTGTTGTGGACTAGGACCTGAGCACCTTCAACCAAGTCACATTGTGCGAGTTGGGCTTCTATTTCACTCAGTTCAATTCGGTAACCACGAATTTTAACCTGATGATCAACTCGCCCCATAAAGGCCAAAGAACCACTTTCAAGTACTCTCACTAAATCGCCTGTGCGATATAAGCGTACCTTGTCACCAGATGGCAGTGTATGTAACTTAAACCTTTCTGCGTTGAGCTCATTTCGATTGACATAGCCTCTCGCTAGACTTGGCCCTGAAATGAATAACTCTCCCACGCCGCCAACAGGCGTTAAACAATCGTGCGGCCCAACTACGTAGTGCCCATAATTTTCCAACGGGCCTTTCAGGGTAATTTCACCACAACGAAGTTCTTCATCTGTTACTTCTGCAACTAAAGACCAAATGGTCGCTTCCGTTGGACCATAACAATTAATCAACCTAAGTGTCTTAGTCTGTAGTGCACGAGCTAAATTGAGTGGTAGCGCTTCTCCCCCACACAGAGCAATCAGCTCGGCTTTGCCTTGCCAATTTGCATCCATCATAACTTGCCACATACCAGGTGTTGCCTGCATATATTCAATATCATGAGATTCAAGCAAACCGATAACTCGCTGCGGCTCCAATAAATCATTTGAAGAAGCCAATATCACTTTACCCCCACTAATCAGCGGCCCAAAGAGCTCTAAGCCAGCGATATCAAACGTCAGTGCCGTCACAGCCAACATAGATGAGATAGCATTTTCAGTATTACCAACTGTTGCCAACATCCCCCGCAAAAAGTTACAAATCGCCTGATGTTCCACCATAACCCCTTTGGGTACTCCGGTAGAGCCAGAAGTAAACAGAATATAGGCTAAATGGTCGTTCGCAATGTCATGCTCCAAGCAAGGAGAACCTGTACTGAAATGCTGTATCTCACAGAGTGTGTCGGTATCATCTAAGCAAATAGCGCGCGTACCTTTTGTACATGGTGGTATCGACTTTTGCCCATCAGTTAATATCAGTACAATATTGGTCTCTTCCAATATGTGCGCCAATCGAGCCTGAGGAATGCCTGGATCCAGCGGCACATAACAACCACCGGCTTTGAGTACCGCAAGCAAAGCAACCACCATGTCGACTGAACGTTCGAGCCACACCCCTACAGGCATTTGAGCAGTTATTCCTTGACTGATTAGGTAATTAGCTAGTTGGTTTGCTCGACTATTAAGCATTTCATAGCTGACTTGCTCATTACCAAAAATCAAAGCAGTATCCTGCGGTGTTTTATGAGACTGCGCCTCAAATAAAGTATGCAGCGTAGCGTATGTATTAGATGAACCTTGGCAATCACACAATAGACTCTGTGCTTGGTCGATAACCGGCGTTAGGTCACTCAATAAATTCAATTGCGGCTGCATTGCAAGCTGAGTCAACAAGCTTTCGAAGTAAGCTTTAAGACCTTCTATATAATCAAGCTCAAATAAGGCGCTATCGTAGCACCAAGATATGTTTAATCCCTGTTCATGTTGCTGCACACTAATGGTCAAGTCATACTTAGCCGTATAGTCATGAGTATCAAGCAGCTCAGCTTTCAAATGTGGTAAATCAAGCTGCGCTTGCTCATTGTCATTAAAAGAGAACATGATTTGAAATAATGGGTTATGTGACGTTGAGCGCGTGACTTTTAATAGTTCAACCAAGAACTCAAATGGCATATCTTGGTGAGCGAGCGCTTGTGTATTCACTTGCTTCACGTGTTGTAGGTAGTCAGATAAATTCTGATATCGCGTATCGACTCGCAGCACCAACATATTCAAAAATAGACCAATGATTTGCGCTGTTTTTTCATTCCCCCGATTCGCGACAGGTGTTCCTATTACAATATCATGGCTATTACTAAAACGACTCAATGTCAGCGAGAGTAACGCATGCAACAATGTAAAGCGCGTCATACCATACTGCATTGCGAGGTTATCTAAACTATCCATAACCTGTGCAGGTAAATCGCTTGTGACCATTCCTCCATGATAGCCCTTGTTTGCAGGTCTCGGCATACACGTTGTTAGTCCGTGCAATACAGGTGCACCTTCAAGATGTTTGCTCCAGTAGTCTGTTAGGGAAGCTAAGTAATCGCCTTGCAGCATATTGCGTTGCCACACTGCATAGTCATGGTACGTCACCGAAGGTACTTCTATGGCACATGTTTGCCCAGCAAACAGCGCGCTATATTCATCAACAAACTCTTTAATGAAGATGCCCATAGACCAGCCATCAAAAGCGATATGATGCACGTTCAGAACCAGCATACCAGAGGGTTGTTCAGTGGTACCCGTGTGGATGAAAAGCGCTCGAATTGAAAGTTCATTTTTCAGATCAAATACACGTTGAGAGTCTTGGTTGATAAGATATGACGTGCGAGCAGCCTGCTCAGCGTCATTGAGCGCACTTAGGTCATACTCTTGTATTGCAAATTGCAAATCACTATTTATAAACTGATAGCTATGTTCACCTTCTTGGCGATAATTGGTTTTTAAGATGGGGTGACGTTCAATGATATTGGCAACAACTTGTTCGGCAATGCTCAAATTAAACTCACCATCGAGCTTAAGCACTTTTTGCATGTTGTACTCAGCACTACCTTGCTGCATTTGATCGATAAACCACAGCCGTTGCTGGGCAAACGACAACAAGCAAGGTTCGTCACTTTGCACAGTAGGCACAAGCTCAGTATCAACATCTTCGGTAGCTGGAGAAACTGTGTGACGCGCCTCAACAAACTCAATTTGAGAAGACAAAGTTAAGTGAGAAAACAAATCCCTTACTTCAAAAGTTACCCCAAATTGACGATCAATTGCGTGCATTAATTTGAGCGATAGTAACGAATTACCTCCCAACTTGAAAAAGTCATCACCAGCTTCAACTTGCTCAACAGACAATGTGTCGCACCAAATTGCCATCATCCGTGTTGCGATATCACTATTTTGTGTATTCGTTGCAGCTTCAACTTGCGGTTCCCACCCCTCACGCGGCTGCGGCAACGCATTAACATCAATCTTACCATTGGCATTAACAGGCAAGACCTCCAACAACATTATCGTTGAAGGCAGCATGTACTGCGGTAAAACTTGTGACAACGCAGCTTGCAATTGCTTTTCCTGTGCACTCTCATCTGCGACTACATAGGCCAGTATATTCGTCTCTTTAATAAGCACGTGTGCTTGTGACACATTAGGCAATGCCGTTAACGCTCGTGTAATCTCGTCAAGCTCGATTCGATAACCTCTTAATTTAACTTGAGAGTCAACACGTCCAACAAACTCAATACACCCTTTTTCGCTAAAACGGCACATATCCCCTGTTTTAAACATTCTGAGCCCCGGTACATGGGGATCTGCCATAAAGCTCTGAGCTGTCGCCTCAAAATCATTCATATATCCAGCGGCTATTCCATGACCACTTAAATACAGCTCACCTGTCACTCCATGTGGTACAGGTCTTTGGTATTTATCTAATATATATGCATTACAGCCTGCCATAGGTTGCCCAATAGAGTATGGATAACCCGCATCTAGCTGCCCATAAGTTGCGTTTACCGTGGCTTCTGTTGGACCATAGGCATTAACTGCGCGTGTACCATACGATTGACAGTACTTTATCATCTGGTTGACTAAACCACGTTCAACCTTGTCACCACTGACAATTAAGCTGACACCACAATTTTGTTTTTCTAGCTCAGACAGCACATAGCCCATCAAGATAGGCTGAGCATTAAAGACTTCAATGTCATTGTTTCCTAAAATCTCAACCAATTGGGAAGGAGATCTCATCTCTTCTTCAGTCGGGACCACCAGTGTACGACCTGCACAAAGCGCTACAATTCCTTTCACTGAAGCATCAAAAGCATGGGAGGCATTCCATAACCAAGCACTTTGCTCATTGACACCGAGTTCACTGAGCTGATTTTCAAAACCTCGAGCAAAATAAGACATATTTCCATATGTATTTAAAACCCCCTTCGGCTTCCCAGTCGAACCAGATGTAAAAATTATATAGGCTAGTTGCTGTGCGTCGTGCGCACCCACTCGCAGTACTTCGTCACCACTGTACTGATGCAATGTATAATCTACTTGCGAGTCATCCAAGCCAACGCAGTTAACCACCTCTGACAACTGGTATTGATTAATCAAGTTGTTCGTCGAGAGTACACAGCAAATATCAGCCAATGTGATCATAGCTTGGATACGAGCAGTAGGGTTTGACACATCCATTGGCACATAAGTTATGCCAGCTTTAAGGGCTGCTAGAATGGCGATGACAGACTCAACTGATTTTTCTAGCAAGATGCCTATTTTAGGCTCATTCTGTTCTGCAACTTGTTCACATAAATACGAGGCAAGACGGTTACTTGTGTAATTTAACTCACCAAAAGTGAGCGTTGTGTTACCAAAACGCACGGCTACTGAGTCAGGTCGACATTGCGCTTGCTTTTCAAAATTTTGATGTAAAAGGATAAGGTTTGACTGTTCTTCACAAGGTTCCGTATTGCCAAGCACTAACTTAGCAACCTCTGTATCACTGTACATGTTCAGCTCACAGAGTTTTGCTTCTGGCTTTTTAACAATTTCAGCCAGCAAATTACTCAAATGTGTGCTGATGGATTCGATGGTATTTCGTTTAAAAATAGATTTGTCGAACCCAAATGTAATACTGAGATGATCTTCAATCTCAGTCGCAATGATATGAAGGTCAAACTTTACAAACGAAGTTGTGCCACTTACTGCAGACACATTCACTCCAGGTAGCGCCAGCGTGGTTTTCTCATTTGTTCCCATGTTGAAAATAATTTGGAAAGCAGGCGATACCGAGGTATCTCTCGGTAGATTCAACCTCTCAACCAAATTATCAAAAGGCACATCTTGGTTATCTTGCGCATCAATGCTGACTTGCCTCACATGACGAAGCAGCTCTACAAAGTATTCGTGATCTGTGTTTGCACGCAGTACCAATGTATTAATGAAAAAGCCAATGAGAGGTTCAAGCTCTATTTGACGACGATTGGCCATAGGAGTGCCGATAACAATATCATCTGAGTTGCTATGTCTCGACAAGACCAAACTGATCGCCGCATGCAGTAACATAAATAAAGTTACATCATGCCGTGCAGCCAACTCCTTTAATTTACCTAGTTGAGATGGTTCTAGCTTAACATTAAACCATTCACCTTCATGGGCCTTGACCTCTGGCCTTGGGTAGTCAAGTCGAAGTCCATGTTCGTGCGGTAATCCCGCTAATTGGCGGTCCCAGTATGCCAACTGCTCTTGTAAAACATCTCCTTGCAACCAATTACGCTGCCAATATGCATAATCCGAATACTGCACCTCAAGCGCAAGAAGAGGATCGGGCTGACCATCTATCACAGACTGATATTGTGTAATAAACTCTTTAGTCAGCAAGTTCATTGACCAGCCATCTGAGGCGATATGATGAATATTAAACATCAATACACCTCGCTCATCGCTAAGCTGAGCGTAAGACACACGTAACATTAGGTCTGATTTTAGATCAAATTCGCGCTGAGTTTCTTCGTCGATAAGCGCTGTGATCTGTTTATTTTGTTCGTCTTCTGTTAGCTTTGTGAGGTCTGAAACAGTAATTAAAACATCTGTTGGATCTTGGACAACCTGAACGGGTACACCGCTGTCTGTCACATAGTTTGTTCGCAAAATCTCATGACGGGAAACAATACGCGTAAGCGCCGATTCGCAAGCTTTAAGGTCAAATCGACCTTCTACATTCAGCGCTATCAAATTATTGTACTGAGTTTTATTGTCTACCATCTGGTCAATAATCCACAGTCGCTGCTGCGCAAAAGACAAAGGAATGATGTCTTTATTTTCCCGTGCGACAATTGGCATAATCTGGATTTTTCGATTTGCATCCATTCTTTCAAAACCAAATGACTCAGCAAGTTCCCACGTATAATCGCTTAGAAAATCGCGAGACACTCTAGACTTCCATGCATCTCTAACCAGAGAGTCTATCTTTGCGTGGGTGTGAAATTTCACATCTCCCAGCATTCTAGAGTCATCGCCGACACCGTCCGTCATACGTTTATTGTCTGAGTCATACGGGTTTAATAGTGCAGGGTCGTATTTAACACCCAGGAATTCACATAACTTACGTCCTTCAACTTCTGGCTGGGATAACAAATCTTCAAAATACAAACGATGTTGACGCGATTGAGGGATTTCAGATAAAAACTCTAAGATATTAGTATGAGAGTTTGCCCAGACCATTTCACCTAATTGACGCTGAGTGTAATCATGCTTATCGATGTACAAAACTTGGTCCATTTGCGCTTTTTCAAACGACGAGATCATACCGTGCGGATGTCGAACCAAATGGATGAATAGAGCATCGTCAAAGTTTAACTCTGCTTGACGTAAAATATCAGGATGGTATGAGTAATATGGCGTTTTATCCAATACCACGGCCGGACTAACAGCATCTTGAAGTAACCCATAGAAGTCCTTTACAGACATACCTGACGCTTCATATTCAGCAATAAGCTGCTCTGCGGTATCCGCATCAATGTGCTTAGCTTCCATCAGGGCCCTCACTGTTCCCTCTAAGCGAAACTTATAACGACCAGAGAAGGCTTCCTTACGTTCTTCTAAAGAGTTGAAGTGCAATAACTCAAGCTCTGGAGGCGCAAACAATTGGGGGTGGCCGGCAAGCATGACGCGTAATAAAGTAGAACCAGAGCGTGGCGGTGATAGGATAAAAATCGCCTTTGGGTTTTTAGCGTTATGTGCTTCTTGCAGAGCAGGTACTTTGGGTATCAGAGCTTTAAACTGCGCGAGTTCATTGTCATCAATCTCAAGCTTTTGTAACACCTCTTCAACGGCAAATTCATCGGCGCTAAGCAATCCAGTTTTAATCAATGCCTCTGTGTAACTTGTGGTTAAGAATTGACAAAATTCAGCGAGACTCGGGTGATCAAATATCACGGCTAGATGAATAATTTCGCCTATGTGTTGCTGAACCTTATTGATTGCTCTAATTGCAAGTAATGAGTGTCCGCCTAAGTCGAAAAAGTTATCATGTACTGCAACCGTGTCGACATTTAGAATGTCTTGCCATATGTTGGCTACAAATAGCTCTAATTGACTCGTTGGCAATACATGGTTATTAACATTTTTAGGGGCAGCTGAAATAGCAGGTAAAGCCTTTCTATTAATCTTGCCATTTGCATTTAAAGGCAGTGATGTTAATAACTCGAAGTGTGAGGGGATCATATAATCCGGCAATAAATCCGTTAAATACAGCTTCAGTTTGCCTGCTAAATCATCCGTTTGCTCTTTAACACTCTCTTCAAGTACAACATAGGCCACCAACTGTTCTAGTTGCGCTTTATTATCTTGCACAGCCACAACCGCAGATTGAATAGCTGGGTAAGAGGAAATTACCTGAGCAATTTCACCTAGTTCAACCCTAAAGCCGCGCAATTTGACTTGCTCATCTCGTCTGCCTGAAAATACAAGTTGTCCATGAGGGTTGAGGTACACTCTGTCACCACTTGCGTACAAACGCGATGCAAAATCACAGCTAAACGGGTTCTCAATAAATTTTTCTTCAGTCAGGGCAGGCAGATTGATATAACCCCTAGCAACACCCAAACCTCCAATAAATAACTCACCTGGCGCTCCCCATGGCACAAGCTGCATATTTTCATCAAGCACATATAACGCTGTGTTATCCATCGGCTGACCAATTGGCGTAGCAGATTGAAGCATTGTCAAGTTTTGCGAAACATTAAAAATAGCGCAACCGACAACCGTTTCTGATGGTCCATAATGATTATAAATGACGCTGTTAGGGAAACGCGCTTGTAGCTTTTTAGCTAGCTCTGGAGCAAATGCCTCCCCCCCAATTACAAAGCAATGCGCTTGTTCGTATAACGGTTCAGTTAATAACTCAAGCACAGCCTGTACATGCATAGGCGTCATTCTTAATAGTGACGCTTCGGTGCACTCATCATTCATGGCATTAGCCAAATGCTGTAAGGCTGGTTGAACACCACAAAGATTGACGGTTCCACCTTGCAACAAAGGCACAAATAAAGATGGAATAGAAATGTCAAACGCATACTGTGTGACTAACACCGAACCACTCAGCTTTTGGTAGTATGCGTTTTGTGCATATTGACAATAATCGAGCAGCCCCAAGTGCGTGATTTCTACCCCTTTAGGTTTACCTGTAGAGCCGGACGTATAAATGATGTAAGCCAAGTCATGCATATCAACACTGGAACACACCTCAAGATCATCATATTCACAAAGCCATTGAGGGTCACTCAAAGCCTTATCAACCATCACAACTTCAACCCCTTTCAGAGGGACTTCGTGCACTAAATCAGAATTGGTAATGACGAAATTAATACCGGCATCATCGACAATCTTTTCAATTCGCTCTTTGCCTTGACCACTCAGCAGTGGTACATAAGTGACACCACTTGCAAGCACACCAAGCAAGGAAACAATCAACTCACAGTTTGCAGGTAACAAGATGCCAACCCTATCGGTCGGCACTGTTTCACTTTTCAAAAAGCCAGCGAGTCGCAAAGATAAAGTTGCCAGTTGAGAAAAAGTAAGAGAATGTTTAGGACATACCGCTGCAATATTGTCTTTATGTGTAAAAGCACCTTCAATAATTAGCTCCTGCAGCGTTTTAGTATTTCGAGCCACTGCAGGTCCATGATTCATATTAAGTAGCTCTCTTTGCTGCGCTGCAGGTAAGCGACAAATCTCAGCCTTTGAAGTGACATCTGCACATGTAGCGGCATCAGCCATATTAGCTAATACGGAGAACAAATAGTCGCGTATTTTTTCCACTTTAAACTTACTAAATATTGAGCTGTCATAGACGAAATCAAAAGTAAGCGCCTGCTCACCATGAGCACAGTGTACTCTTAAATCGGATTTGGCATGGCCAAGTGCAGACTCTATTGGCGCAAATGTAAGCCCTGAAATATGTAGAGTTTGTTTCTCAGTTGTGTTCATGGCAAATGCAACTTGGGACAATGGGTTGCCAATTTCGCTTCCTGATAACCCCAACTTTTCAATCACGCGCTCAAATGGTACATCTTGATTAGATTGCGCTTGTAAATTCACTTCTCGAACATGTAAAAGGTAACTTTTCAAATCATTAAAATCGGTGTTCACACGCAATGCTAACGTATTAACAAAACAACCAATCATAGGTGAAAGAACTTGGTTTCTGCGGTTCGCAACTGCCGTGCTGACCACCACATCATCATCACCACTGTATTTTGCCAAGACGATACTCAAAGCCGCATGCACTAACATGTACATGGTTAAGTTGTTGCTTTGAGCAAGCGCTTCAAGGCTATTTGTAAGCTCAGCAGGAACTGAACCTCTGACCACCTCTGCTACCTTGTCAGCTGAACCCGAACGAGGGGAATCCAACGCAATAGAATGCGTAGCCGGCGCGCCCTCAAGCTGTTTCAGCCAATAGTTTTCTTGTTCCTTGAGCTTTGCCCCTTCCAACCAATCGTTTTGCCACCTTGCGTAATCGGAGTATTGAATCGAAAGCGGTGACAGCTGTACTTCTTGTTGCTCATGTATGGCACTGTAAAGCGAGAGAAATTCTTTAACAAAAACACCCATAGACCAGGCATCAGACGCGATATGATGCATATTAAAAAGGATGATCCCAGCACCTTCACCCAAGCGCATGTAGCCCGCTTTAAGCATGAGATCTCGCGATAAGTCGAACACCTGACTGTTAAAGCTTTCAATTGCTTCTGTAATATATTGGTCACGATGACTTTCATCAGCGCTTTTTAGCTGTAATACGTCAAGCCTAAAGTCAACATTATCTCTAACAACTTGCTTGAGCTCGTCACCACTCTCTTGGTAGACAGTTCGGATGATTTCATGTCGTTCTATGATTACATTTATGGCTTTTTGCACCGCATCCAGATCCAGTTCACCTTTCACTTCTAATGCGTAATGCATGTTATATTCTGGGCTACCGCCACGCATTCGATCAGCAAGCCACAAGCGTCGCTGCGAAAAAGATAAAGCTTCTTCGAACGCACCTGCTTTGTCTATTTGAACCGATTCAATATCATCACCAGTTTCTATCGTGGTTAATGTGTTAGTCAAAAACGAAATTATAGAATCTTTATTATTCCCGATAAGCTTCTTCAGCTCATCAGTCAGTGCACCACTTTGGGCCTTAAACTTTAGCTTGTTAGATTCAACGTATAGATGAACGCCATGCTCAGATGCAATTGTTATTATCGTTTTAGCATCCATTAAAATTCTCCTTCTTCAATACTCTCTAACCGCGCAAGCGCAGATTCGTTTTCAGCTTGCTGTCGTTTTAACTGACAAAGCTCTATATGACTTGCCAAAGTCTTTAATTCGGGGTGTTCAAATACTTGTTGAATATTGAATTTGACATCTCCAAGCGCAAATTCACTTTTGATCGCACTTGCAAGATTGACGGCCAGTAATGAGTGACCACCCAGCTCAAAGAAACTATCTTCTTGACTGATCTCGCTGACCTCTATACCTAATAACTGTGACCATATCTGAACCAAAGCTAGCTCCACTTGGGAGACTGGGGCGATATATTCTCTATGGTTGAATTTGACTCGATTTAACAATGAGCTTCGATCAACTTTACCGCTACTCGTCAGTGGCCATTCAGACAAGGGGATTAACTGACTGGGTAACATGTAGGCTGGCAGAACGTGTGCAAGCCGTTCTTTGATAGCATCGAGTACATTTTGTTTCTCCCCGCCATCCAGTTGTATAAATGCAATGAGGTGGTTGCCTCTAGCGTTATCACTGTGAGCTAATAGCAGTGCTTTTCTTACCGGTTGTATTTGCTCTAGTTGACTTTCAATGTCAGCTAATTCAATTCGATAACCGCGAATTTTCACCTGATGATCGGCACGACCAATAAATGAATAGGAGCCATTCGCCATCACTCGAACTAGATCTCCCGTGCGATATAGTTTTTCTACTCGCTTACTCGCTACTGTATGATTTGCAAACCGCTCTCGACTTAGCTCATCTCTGTTGAGGTAGCCACGAGCAAGACTCTCTCCTCCAATGTACAGCTCGCCCACCCCACCTACGGGCGTAAGGCTATGATGAGGCCCGAATACATAATGTTGGTAATTCCCAAGCGATCCATCGAGAAAGATCTCTCCGGCATCCAAACTCGCAGCATCTATTTCATTGACCATTGACCAGATTGTGGCTTCTGTCGGCCCATAGCAATTTAATAAGCGAGCGCATTTATCGAATAGTTGCTTTGCTAAGCTTAAGGGTAACGCTTCACCACCAGACAACACGGTAAGATCACGCTTACCACGCCAATTCGCATCAACCAGAAGCTGCCAAACCGCTGGCGTTGCTTGCATACACTGAATATCATATTGACTAAGCAACGATGTCATGCGCTCTGGGTCAAGTACATCGTTTTGGCTGGCTAATACCACTGTACCGCCACTCAGTAATGGTCCAAATAGTTCCAGACCCGCGATATCAAATGTCAACGCCGTCACTGCAAGCCACGTTTTACCTATACCTACTTCTGTGTTTAGCTTTTCAAGCATCGCGTGCAAGAAATTGACAATTGCTTTGTGCTCTATCAACACGCCTTTAGGCACACCGGTAGAACCCGAGGTGAATAGCATGTATGCTAAGTTATTCATATTCACCAGCATACCTTGCGCAGGTTCAGCATTTGATTGACGTGCCAATTCACTCAAGGTCTCTTCGTCATCTAACAAAACTGCACACACGGTGTCCGATAAAGCGCATGATTGGTATTTGGCGCTATCCGTCGTAAGTAAATATTGGATCTGAGCTTCTTGAAGAACCTGCTCACAACGAGCTAGCGGCGCATTTGTATCCAAAGGCACATAACAACCACCGGCTTTAAGTACCGCAAGAACTGCAATGACCATTTCGCAAGAGCGTTCACACCATACACCTACAGCCATCTGAGGTTTTAACCCTTGTGCGACCAGATACTGCGCCAACTGATTCGCACGTAAGTTCAATTGTCGATAGCTTAATGTCTGCCCTTCAAAGCACAGCGCCGTTTGCTCAGGCGTGAGCTTAGCCTGCTTGGTAAACAGGGCCGCGAGGTTTTCCGTATTCCGATAATTTTGCTGTGTTTGGCTATGAGCCAGTAGTAAGACCTGTTCCTCACGTTCGTCAAGCATCGATATTTCTTCAAGACGTGAATCACCCGCTTGAGCAAGTCCATTTAACACATTACAAAGGTGTCGGTTCAATTGGTCTACAACATGCGTATCAAACAATTCTTGATTAAATAACCAGCTCAACTCAGTGCCTTGCTCAGAGAATGCAGCGTGTATTTCGAGATCAAACTTTACTTGCTGGACACCACTATCAAGCGCACTGATTGTCAGTTCATCTAAGTTCAAGTGTTTGTGTTGAGTGTCGCTTGGGTGTCCAAAATCAGTGTTTGTTGACAGCAAAATTTGAAAAACAGGGGAAAAATCAGCAACTGGTAACGCTAACGCTTCAATTATCTTTTCAAAGGGCACGTCTTGATACTTTTGAGCATTCAAATGAACATCTCGTAAATGCGAAAAGTAGCTATTTAAATCGGCGTGATCTGTATTCACTCGCAGCGCTAGTGTATTAACGAAAAAGCCTATCAATGGCTCAAGCTGTGCTTGTGCTCTATTGGTTGCATAGGTACCGATCACAGTATCCGTTGTATTACTGTGGCGTGATAAAACAATGGCCAACGCACCATGAATAAGCATGAACGGAGTCAATTGATAGCGTCTAGCAACATCTCTAAGCTTATCGCTTAACACCTTATCGAGTGTGCCGGACAAAATTTTTCCAACATTAGAACTGACGTTTTGTCTTGATTGCTTAAGCTTTAATCCATGCTGCTCGGGGGCATCGGCTAAATTCGCTTGCCAATAAGCGAGTTGTTCTTGCAACCTATTGCCTTCCAACCACTGGCGCTGCCAATGGGCATAATCGACATACTGAATAGACAACTCGGGTAAATCTGCACCAACACCTGTTAATTGGGCTCGATAAAGCAAAATAAATTCCCGAAATAAAATCTCCATAGACCATCCATCGCACGCAATATGATGGATGTTGAAAAACAATACTGATTGCTCACAATTGCTATCCAGCTTGAATAAGGTGACTCGCACCATCAAATCACAGGATAAGTCAAAAGGCCTACTCGCTTCTTGCTTGAGCAACTCACATATGTTTTGTTCAGGGTCAAACCCATCTAGGTTGGTATTTTCGATGATGTTAATTTTGAAGTCAGACACATCTAGACATTGCTGTACAATGCCTGATTCGGTTTCTTTATATACCGATTGAAGCACCTTATGTCGCGCAAGCAGCTGTAATATAGCGCGCTGCGCGGCTTCTATATCAAATTTGCCTGCCAAACGGTAGGCTCGGGGCATGTTGTACTCAGGGCTACCGCCTTGAAGTTGATCAATCAACCACAAACGTTGCTGACCAAAAGAAAGGACACCATTAGAAGCTTCACTTCGAGATAACTTCGCGATTTTTTCATCTACAGGCGCAATTACGCTGTCTGAGTGAGCGCATGCTTCCAAGTACGCAATAATTTCGGCTTTATGCTCTTTTAGCAACATCACAATTTCAGCAGACATGGCCTGTTTTGCCGCTTTTACTTTTAACTCACCGTTTTTCACGGTGAGTGAAATATTATTTTTAAGCGCAATATCAATAACCTCAGTAAAGTGCATCACAATGAAAACTCCTCTACTTCAGATTCGTCCAGTTGCTCAACGAATTGATTCGCTGAGTTAAGGTTTGTCTGACGAGTTAACATGTCGCCCAACTCTACAATAGTGGGATATTGATAAACGGCTTTTAACTCTAAGGTCAGCCCAAGCTGCTGCTTGACTTTAAACACCATGCGCGTTGCTAGCAATGAATTGCCTCGAATTTCGAAAAAGTCTGAACTTGTACTGATTTGTGAAGCAGGGGAGCCCAATAAATCAGACCATATAGCAACTAATTCACGCTCTACATCATTTTTCGGTGCCGTGTAGTCATCACATTGAAGTGATAGTTCCGGTGCTGGCAGCGCTTTATGATCGACTTTGCCATTTGCGGTAAGAGGCCAAGAATGAATAACGACAATGACGTCAGGGACCATATAAGATGGTAACGCTTGTTTCAATTCAGCTTTGAGTAAGGTGCGTATAGTTGTTTCATCATGCTGTGTACTCTGAGGCACAACATAGGCAACTAAGTACTTTTGTTTTTGCTCAGTCACATGCACCTTAACCAAACAAGTGTTCACAGAATCACTGGCGTTTAACTTTTGTTCTATTTCACCTAGTTCGATTCTGAAGCCATTGATTTTGATCTGAGCATCAATTCTGCCGATAAATTCGATGTTACCATCGGGCATGTAGCGGCCAAGATCACCCGTTCTATAAAGTCTTTGTTGTAAACCTGGGTGATATACAAAACGCGCTTCGGTTTTTTCACAATCGCCAAAATAACAACGCGCAACCCCCTCTCCAGCAATACACAGCTCTCCAGTTACCCCTGGTGGAACTAATGCCATATGTTCATTAACGATATAAAATCTTTGATTAGCCAGTGGTTTACCATAAGGTACAGATTTCAGCTCACTGGTATCGACCGTTATTGGGTGGTAAATAGACCAAATGGAACCTTCAGTCGCGCCACCTAAACTATACAGATCAGCTACAGGAAACGCTTGGTTTAACTTCTTAGGTAAGGCTGGGTCTATCCAATCTCCACTCATTAGAATATTACGGATCGGCGAACTACATGGTCGCCCAAGAAAATCAAGTTGCTCGGTCAACAAGCTTGCTGACGCTGGTACAGTGTCCCAAAAAGTAACTTGATATTGCTCAACCATTTCCAACCAATGAGCTGGATCAGATGCCTTATCATCATGCGGAAAAACGATACTTCCACCCGCCGCCAGTAAACCAAATAAATCATAAACAGATAAATCAAAGCTCAGCGCCGATACGGCGAGCACTTTGTCATGTTCTTTAACTTTAAACTTATCGTTGATATCTAATATTGTATTTACAGCAGAGCGGTGTTCAATCGCGACCCCTTTTGGCTCACCTGTAGAGCCGGAAGTAAAAATGACATACGCTAGATCACTTGGCTTAGCTTTGTTTTCAAAATGACTCAGTGCGTGACTGATGTTTAGCGCAGGCTTTTTCAGCTCAGATATAGACAACGCTTGCAGGTTTGAAATCTGATGCTGTTGGTCAGCGACAAAAACAAATCTACACCCGGCTTTTTGTGCAATTTTTTCACATCGACTATCAGGCCACTTCAACTCTACAGGTAAATAAGCGGCGCCAGACATCATAATTCCTAATGTCGCGATTACCTGATCTCGACCTTTAGCTAATCGAACAGCGACAAGCTCTTCTTTTTGAATGCCTAGCTGTTCAAGTAACTGACAAACCGCATAAGCCTCGGTGAATAACTCGATATAGCTCATGCTACCATTGAGGTCATACAGAGCAATTGCATCCGGTTTGGCTTTTACCTGCTCTATGAAGGGTTCGTACAAACATTGCTCGTAAGGCAGATCAACATCCGTGTCATTCACATCATTCAATAAATATTGCGTTTCTTGTGCACTGAGCATAGGCATAGCTCGCAGATCACTAATATGCGATTGTTCAAGCGTATCCGCAAACCAGTTCAATACACTGAGCATATGCGTGTTGAGCTGCTCAATATGCGATGAGGTGAATAGACTGGTATCGAAAACCCATTCCAACTTGCCACCTTGTTCATCGAAATGTGCATGAACCTGAATGTCGAACTTTACTGTTTGCGCGCTAGCATGAAGCGGCTTGAGCGTGACATCAGGTAAACCCAACTCATTATCTGGGGTATTAGCAAGTGCATAGTCAGTTTGTGTAGTTAACATGATTTGGAACAAAGGGGTGTGTGAGGCGCTTCGTGGAACCTGAAGGTATTCCACCAATTGCTCAAATGGTACATCCTGATGGTCTTGAGCACCTAGGTTCACTTCACGCACATGAGCAAGGTAAGCGTCTAAGTGTTCATGAGAGGTATTGACCCTAAGTACCAAAGTATTAACAAAAAAACCTATCATAGGCTCTAACGCTGGCTGCAAACGATTCGCAACCGGCGTACCAATCACAATATCAGATGTATTGCTATGTCGGGCCAACACCAATGCCAATGCGGCATGCATTAACATAAACGGAGTTAAGTTGTAAGTGGCTAATAATTGTTGTAATTGCGCAGAGACTTGCGCTGATAAACAGCTCTCTACTTTTGCACCATAGTGTTGTTTTTGTTCCGGTCTTGGTTTATCAAGCTGTAAACTATGTACAGGCGGCACATTGTCGAGTGCTTTATGCCAATATTCCAATTGCGCCTGTAATACATCTCCGCTTAACCATTTACGTTGCCATACCGCATAATCAGCATATTGCAGTGTTAACGGTTCGATCTCTATCGGCTTATTATCGACAATTTGCCTATATAGTTGCACAAACTCTCTCACCAACACATTTAAAGACCAACCATCAGATGAAATATGGTGCATATTGAATAATAATGCCCCGTGTTCATGGGAAAGAGATACGAAGCTCGCCCGAACCATAAGGTCTTTCTTTAAGTCAAATACGTACGCTGCTTCTGAGTTCATTTGCATCAATAGGGATTGCCGCTGGGTAGCGCCTTGTAAATGGCTCAAATCATGAACGGAAATAACGAAAGGTACGGGGGCACACACATGTTGAATTGCGCCATCCTCATCATTTTTATATACCGTACGCAGAATTTCATGCCTTGCAACAATTACACTTAAAGCCTCTTGAGCAGCCTCTAAACTAAAAGTACCGTGCACTTCAAACGCAATGGGTATGTTGTACTGAGCACTGCCTTCATTTAGCTGATCAATAAACCACAGCCTTTGCTGCGCGAAAGATAGGGGCTCGTCAACTTTAGGTGCCTGACGCGGCAGAATTTCCGGTCTTAGGTTTGTTAAGTTACTAGCGTTGATCAACTCGGCCAATTGGCCTAATTTAGGCGCATCAAATACATTTTTTACCGTAATTTCTACATCAAAGTTTTGACGCAATAAGCCAACAAGACGAATCGCTAATAATGAGTTGCCACCCAGTTCAAAGAAACTACTCGCTAGGCCTATTTTTTCTATGTCGATATTTAATAGATTGGCCCAAAGTTGCGCTAACCGCTTTTCCATTTCCGATACAGGTAGCTCGACTTTTTTATCTTGTTGCGTATTGCCCATGTTTGGTAGTGCACTTTTGTCAATTTTACCGTTTTCATTTAACGGCCACTGAGATAAAACACAGAAGTGACTTGGCACCATATAATCAGGCAAAACCTGACTTAAAGTTGTACGCAGTTTTTCATTAAGGTCCTGATACGCTCGGTCTGAACTTACATCACTATCAGTCTGATAAAAGGCGACTAACTCCCGCTCGTGGGCCGCCGTTAACTGCGCCACCACAAGACAGCTTGTCACTTCTTTAACCTGAGACAAATGATATTGAATTTCACTCGGCTCAATTCGGTAGCCGCGTATCTTGACTTGTTCATCCATACGTCCACGGAATTCAAGTTCACCTTTGCTATTCCAGCATGTACGATCACCAGTTTTATACATACGACCCTCACCAAACGGATTAGGTAAGAAGCACTGCGCTGTTAGCTCGGCATTATTTAAGTAGCCTTTCGCTATGCCTGCGCCGGCAATGTATAGCTCACCTTCAATACCGATTGGCACTGGCCGCAATTGCGCATCCAACACATACAAGCACTGATCATGCATCGGTAAGCCTATTGGGATTTCTTCACGAAGTTGGTGAATATGTTCGCTCACATCAAACATACAACAACCCACAACCGTTTCTGTTGGGCCATAGTGGTTATAAATTTTGCTTTTTTCGAATGAGTTTTGCAGTTTGCGTGCTAGGTCAACAGAAAAGCTATCGCCTCCAATGACAAAAACATGCGGTGTCGCGGTCTTAAATGAGTTACCCAAAAGTGCTAGTAAGCCTTCCGCATGCTTAGGCGTCATGCGCAACAAATTTGGTTCGCTTTGCTTAAGGTGCTCGGCTAAGCCTTCAAGGCTTATCTCATGTGTTGAAAATGTCACACAATCACCGCTCATTAAAGGTACAAACAATGAGGGAATACCAATATCAAAGGCATGAGAGGTAACAAAATAAGAACCAACAAGATATGCTTGGTAGTATGTGTCTATTGCGTATAAACAATAGTTTAAGAGCCCACTTTGGCTAATTTCCACGCCTTTAGGTTGACCAGTCGAACCTGACGTATAGATCACATATGCTGAGTCATCTCCAGCAAGCGAATCTTCCGGGTTTTCGTCAGCATACTCTTCTAACCATTCAGCTTGTGTCCAGCCATCCAACGTTGCAATATCAAAGCCTCCAGCTGGAAAGTCTCCCACCAAAGACTCGATTGTTAATACTTGGTCAACATCAGCATCATCTAAAATGTGAACTGTTCTGTTTGAGCTATTGGCAGGATCTAAAGGTATGTAACAAGCGCCTGCTTTCATAACTCCAAGCAATGCCACCATCAATAATGGACTCGGGGGCAAGTACACAGCAACTCTGACTCCTTGCTCTATATCTTGCTCTAGTAACATGTCTGCAAGACGGTTAGCTTTTTGATTGAGCTGTTGATAAGGAATGCGCTCATTCCCCATTGCCAATGCCGTTTTTTGCGGATGCTTTGCAACTTGTTCCTCAAATAACCTTACTAGAGAGTGTGTTTGTTCAGTACTCACCTCCCCACACCCCATCTCTATTAGGGCTTGAGACTCCACAGAGTCAGTCAAAGTCAATGAGGCTAGCGTCGCGCTTGAGTCTGTTAAAATTCCATCCAATAGATTGAGATAGTGCTGCGCCATTCTCTCTATCGTCGCTTCACTAAACAATTCGGTTTTAAAGTGCCAGCAAAGTGTCAATTCTTCTGCATGTTCTGTTACGGATAAATCAAGGTCAAAGCGAACGGTACTGTTGTCATGCTCAATTTCGCTAATGCTTAACCCAGGCATAAGTGTTTCGGCTTCCTGTGCTTGAGTTAGCATAAACTTGATTTGGCATAAGGGATTAAAGGCGGACGTTCTGCGCGGTTTTAGTTCATCAACAATTAATTCAAACGGCACATTTTGATTTGAAAAAACAGACAAAATATTGTCTTTTGCCTCAGCCAACAATGCATCAAAACTGACTTGCGGGTCGATCTTAGTTCTGATGGCTAATGTATTAACAAAAAAGCCAATGAGCGAATCTAGCTCACTTCTATTTCGACCTGCGACGGGCACACCCATAACAACATCTAACTCATCACTATGACGGCTTACTAAGAAAGCAAACACAGTTTGCAGCAATGTAAACATCGACACATTACGTGCCTGAGCAAAACTCTTTAACGCTTGATATTTGCTTTTGCCCACCTTTTGGATTAAGCGCGTTGCAGAAAAGTTTTGCTTTTTCGGTCTAGGGAAATCAAGCGGTAAATTATGTAGTTCTGGCATATCCAATAAATATTGACGCCAAAAATCTAACGATTCGCTCAGCTCAGAGCCGTTGAAATAAGCCTGTTGCCATAACGCATAATCACCGTATTGAACCGGTAGTGATGGCAAACTATGTGCTTTTTGCTGAGCATAAGCACCATAGATCTCGATAAACTCAGAAGAAATAATGCCTAAAGACCAACCATCGGACACAATATGGTGCATATTTACTATTAAAATAGACTGCTCATCACCATGCTCGACAAATTGAACGCGAATAGGCAAATCAGTGTCTAATTTAAAGCTATATTCAGATTCTTTTCTAATTAACTCTTTAACTTTAAGCTCGTATTCAGCCTGTTCTAAGCTGCTAAAATCGTGCTTTATGAGATTAAATTCCCAGTCTTTTAGAGGGGTTTGCTCAGCGCCGTGCTCTGAACTTTTCAATATTGTTCTTAAGATCTCATGACGAGTAATAATCTCTTTGAATGAGCGATCGACTAGTTCCGCTTTACAGCATCCGTCTATTCTAAATGCGCCAAGCACGTTGTAATGTTCCGTGCTGTGCTCAATTTGGTCTATGATCCACAGCCGCTGTTGAGAGTAGGACAATGGGATCACAGTATCATGGTCACTTCTAGGCAGGATCCTTTTTGCTTGCTGAGACTTTAACCACTCAATTAACTCTGCTTTTTTAGCTTTTAATTGTCCAATTACCTCATCGGTCAATGCTCCAGGCTCCGCATTAACTTTTAAGTCATTCCCAGCCAGCGAAAAGCTTATGGAACGTTCAATACACCAATCAATAAACTGCTCCATTTTCATATTATTATTTCCTCTATTTGTGATTCTTTCTTGACCGATACAGCTCTTAACTTGTCTTCGGCAATCGTTTTTTCAACTTCTTGATCGATGAGACAAGCCAATGCAGACAGCGACGGCACACTGAATAAAACTTTGATTTCTAGCTCAACCGAGAACTTGTCTAGAATTTGCGAGAGTAGTTTGATAACCAACAATGAATGTCCGCCAGCTTCAAAGAAGCTAACGCCTGTACTAATTTTATCCGCATCAATTTTCAACAACACAGAACATATCTCTATCAATGTCTTTTCGGTGTCTGTTACCGGTTCAATGTAGTCACTTTGCGTTGAGTAATTGCTTGCTTGCATTAACGCTTTTTTGTTGAGTTTGCCATTAGCCGTAAACGGCCATTCATTTACAACAACAAAATTAGCTGGGATCATATAAGACGGTAATTGCGCAGCTATCATGGTTTTTACCTGCGACAAAAAACCGACCTGTTGCTCTTCGTCCAAGGATACGTTCGGTTTTAGGTATGCAATGAGCTGCTGAGTAACCCCAACTTCCCTAGCCATTACAACAGACGACTCTACCTGTTCGAATGCCGAGATCTGTGACTCAATCTCACCTAGCTCAATTCTAAAACCTCGTATCTTCACTTGATCATCAACACGACCCACGAACTGGAAATTACCATCAGGTAAATAACGTACTAAGTCACCAGTTCTATACAACCGCGCTGCGCTATTGAGACCATTTTTGTCATAAAATGGATTGTCAATAAAACGCTCGGCTGTCAGTTCTGGTCGGTTCAAATATCCGCGGGCGAGGCCATCTCCACCAATGTAAAGCTCACCGATACAGCCAAATGGCATAAGACGCTGCTTTTTGTCGAGTATGTAGGTAACAACATTGTGTAAGTTAGTACCTATGTGAATGTGTCCACTTTGCTGCAAACCAACAGTAGTACAAACAGATGCTTCAGATGGCCCATAAGCATTAAATAATGGATAACTTTTGCCCCAACTATCGAGAACAGCACTCGGACATTGCTCCCCTGCAACAAGCAACGCTTTCAAGGACAAATCATCTGTGAACTGACAGTTATTGAGCAATGCAGGAGGCAAGGTGGCATGGGTTATTTTTTGTTCACCCAAATAGTTAATCAACTCATCGCTATTTCCACGGATAGTTTGGTTGGCAATAACTAATGTGCTGCCACTGCTAAATGCCATTAACCACTCTGAAGTTGCCGCATCAAAGCTAATTGAAGCGAAATGCAATACCCTGCTGTTCTGTCGTATGTCATATCTAGCTATCTGGTTAAAGGACAGGTTGGTCGCGCCTTGATGCTGTAATAGCACACCTTTTGGTTTACCTGTCGAACCGGATGTGTAAATCACATACGCTAAATTTTCAGAGGTCAATTGCACAGATGATTTCGCTATATTTTGTGTGCTAAAACCACACAGAGCGCTCTCATCTCTCAGATCAACGAGTTGACCAGTAAACGCTTTCAACACCGAGTGAGTTTGCGCGTGACTGACTATCGTTGTTAGCGCAGCATCTTCAATCATAAAGTTGAGTCTGTTTTGCGGATAGCTTGGATCTAGGGGCACGTAAGCACCTCCAGCTTTAAGGATCCCCAAAATGCCAACCATCATGTCAATTGAGCGCTCAACACATAACCCCACTAAGGTGTCAGGTTTTATATCGTGTATGTCTATCAAGTAATGCGCTAGCGCATTTGCTTTTTCATTGAGCTGTGAATAAGTAAGCTGCTTATCTTCAAAAACAACCGCCACATTATCGGGGTTTAGAGCAGCCTGATGCTCAAAAAGCTCATGAATACAGGTATCTTTTGCATACTCCTTGTGCGTGTTATTAAACTCAGTCACTAGTTGGAACTGCTCATCTTCACAGAGCATAGGGAGTGTATTCAATGACGTCCCTTCTCCCTGCGCCAAGGCGCTTAATACCCGCATAAAATGCGCA
>NZ_JBSVEM010000016.1:0-125682 GCF_056312285.1 Pseudoalteromonas sp. ABE4_541 | reverse complement strand
CGTGCCAACAGAAGCGAGTGTCGCTGTTAAAATAACCATGAGATAATCACTGATTGTTAAATCAATTGCAAAGACTTGTGCAATGAATACCGTAGCCACGCCTTGCATGATTGCGGTGCCATCCATGTTGATCGTTGCTCCTAAAGGCACAGTGAAAGACGCAACCGAGTTGTGCGCTCCTAACTTCTTCGTTGCGGTTTCTAACGTGACAGGCATTGTTGCACTTGAACTTGAGGTACTAAACGCAAACATACACGCGTCTTTCATTTTGGCCAGGAACGTAACAGGATTCAAACCTGTGAGCATTTTCAAAATGATTGAGTAGTTAACCAAGGCGTGAATAAATAAAGCAACAAGTACCACTAAAAAGTATTTTGCTAAGCTGAAAATCAGGCCTACATCGATTGTGGTAAACAGTTTTGCCATTAGACAAAACACGCCGTAAGGCGCCAAGTTCATAAGTAAAGTAACCAGTTTTAATACCACAGCATTTAAGTCGTCGAACACTTTTGCAACACGCCTTCCCGGTTCACCGCTGAGTGCCATAGCAACACCAAACAGAAGCGCAAATACAATGACTTGTAGCATGTTGCCATTTGCCATTGCGTTAATAGGATTAGTTGGGAACATATTAATGATCACTTGTGCAAGCGTAGGGGCCTGGCTTGCTTCAAAACTGGCATTGGTTGGTAGCTCTTGCCCAACACCGGGCGCGACGATTAAAGCAAGTGTGATAGCAACAGTAATAGCAACGGCTGTCGTCATCAAATACAAGGCGATAGACTTTCCACCTAATCGACCTAATTTTTTAGGGTCACTGAGACTGCAAGTACCACAAACCAAAGAAATGAAAACGAGCGGTACGACTAACATTTTCAAACTGGCTATGAAAATTTGTCCGCCTACATGGAACAAACCATCGACGATGAAGCTTTTAACTGGGAAGTCGAACAACCCCAATGGAACTAAATATTCTTCTTGGCCTGAAAAGAGCGCTTGTAGAAGCAAGCCCAATATAATGCCAGACAACATGCCAAGCATAATACGAGTCGTGAGGCTCATTTTGTTATTTTTTTGCATATGACTAAATTTGGATTAATAGCTATTGATCTGCATAGCCTAACAGGCCAAATTAATTTGGCAAAAATTTTCGCCGAGAAATACGAAAAAACTGTGATTTTTGAGCAGTTTCTAGGGTAAGATGACAAAAAATTTAACTTCAAATTGTGCTAGGGAGAGAGGTTAATGCCTTTAATGCGCTGGTTCAGCATGATGATGCTAAGCATGCTACTTACTGCTTGTGGCGGGGGTGGCTCGATAGAGAAAAGTACAGATGGTGGTACTGATGGTACAACTGGACAGGATAAAGACATCACGTTTGTGGTCGAGGTTGTTGACGGAGAGGGTAACACACTAAACGAAGATAACCCTATTTCTAGCCAGCGACAGGGTGTAGCCAAGGCTACGCTGAAAAAGGGTAATGATGCCATCACCAGCAAACTCATTCAATTTCAAGTTAATCATTCGGGGCGCTTAAGTCCAGAGTCAGGGACCGGTGCGACAAATTCCGACGGAGTGGCAACAATCACAATTGCCAGTGGTGAAAGCCGAGGCTGGGGTGAGTTAATTGCAACGTATACAGACAGTGCAGGTGTTGTTTACACCGATAAAACGGTGTTTTACTCATCAGGTGATGAAGCAGACGCTGAAGGTGACGATACAAAGCTCACGATCAAAGTATTAACAGACTGTCCAGCAGGGTGGGAAAGTGAAAGAGATAACGTATCGTTGGATACGCTGTCGTCAGCTTGTCAAGCCACCAATAAAATTGATGCAATTGAAGAAGTGGATGTGTTGGTTGGTGCATCAAGCACTAAGTCCGGCCAAGGTGTATCAGGCGTACTCGTTAATTTAGCCACAGACATCGGCACTATATTATCGGGTGATAAAAGTGTTACCGATAACTTTGGTTTTGCATTGTTTAAGTATCGCCCGCCACTTCAAGGTGGTGCAGGCCAATTAACAGCAACTTTTAATGATGCCTCCACAAGCTTTGCGTTTACCAGTGGCGCAGAGGATTTGTCTTTAGCTATCGACAATGGCCTTCGCCAAGACAGTCAAGGTAATACAATTCCATTAGGGGCCGGAGAAACCACACTTTTAACCGTTCAAATCAAAGATCAAAATGGTCAATTGGTTACAACGCCGCTTGATGTGGCGTTTTCGTCTGGCTGTGCTGAGAGTGAAAAAGCACAGGTTGATGGGACTGCAACGAGTGTGGGCGGTATTGCATATTCAACTTATAAAAACTTGGGCTGTGATATCGCAATGGGCGACACGGTCTCTGTGACCGTCTCTAAAGGTGGAAATTCGGAAACTGAACAAGTGGTTATTCCTGTTTCTCCGGCCAAGCCTCAATCGATAGAGTTTTTAGATGCCAGTGAAAGCCTATTGGCGTTAAAAGGCACAGGGGGACCTCAGCGTAAAGAATCATCTGAGTTGTCGTTTAAATTAATCAATAGCTTAAGCGGTGGGGCAGCAAATCAGCGTATTGATTTTAGACTAAGAGCCAAACACAGTGACGCCACATTGGTGCCGACAAGTGTTAGAACCGACTCACAAGGCGAAGCTAAAGTGATTGTGAGTTCAGGGAATGTATCATCAAGTTTTGTTGTTCAAGCTTGCTATATTCCGAACGACTTGATACCAACAAGTAGTAATGATGAAGTGACTTGTTGGCAGGAACGCTATGACGCGTGTAAAGCTGTCTCGAAGCCAGCAGATTGCCCAACTGGAACAATCACACTCGTGCCACAAGACCAAGCGATATTATCAGTGTCTAGCCGTTTGAGTGTGACGAGCGGCTTGCCTGTTAATTCAACTATGTCGTTATCCGTGGGTACAGTGAACACTGAGACCTTGAATTTTAGCAATACAGAAATTCCAATTACTGTTAATGTTGCCGATAGATATGGCAATTTCGTTCACGATGGCACCAAAGTTTATATTAGTGCGGAAGGTGGTGCTGTAGGTACCGTTGATGGTACGCAGTTTAATGCGGAGCTTGAGTGCGAAACAACAGATGGCCGTTGCAGCGCAACTTGGGTAAGCCAAAATATAGTGCCATTTGTAACAAATAAACCAGCGAGTGATCCTCGCAGTCCAATTGATTGTGAGTTGCCAAACCAAGTGAACTGCTCAACAAATTATTGGGGCAATCGTGTAAATTCATATAATCCAAAAATACTTTATGATGAAAAGGAAGACTACCTAGGAGGACAAGGAAATTTTAACCCTTCACATCAGCAAATTCTAAATGTAGGTAATCAACAGTTAAGTGATGGGGCTAGAGTTAGAGCGCGTAACTGTGATTTATACGGTGCTGAAGCAGCACCTTGTATAAACGGCATACTCAACGCTGCGAACGACCCTAAGGGGGTTCCGCTTGCTGGCCGCGCAACGTTGATAGCTATTACAGATGGAGAAGAAAACTTCAATGATGTGAATGGTAATGGTTTATTTGATGAAAATGAATTTAGCCTTGTTTACGACGTGCCAGAAGCTTTTAGAGATGATAATGAGAATGGTAATTATGAGGGCGAAAACTGTTTACTCGATAGTACTGACAATCCATGTTCGCCACTTAAAACTAATGCGGGTCATTTTGAAAAATTATGGGATGGTAATGGCGATGGGGAGTTTACAGATAGAGATGGTCAGTACAACGGTCTGAGCTGTACTTCAGCGCAACAAGCCGCAGATAAATGCACTAAGTCGATTGTTGATGTGTTCGATAGTGCAGAGATTATTATGTCAGGGAGTGTGCCTGTTTATCGGTTTGTAGTTAAATCTGACGCGATACTTGGCAATGGCAACTCAATTTCGGGTTTATGTGAAAGTGTTAGCGTGAACGGTATAGTAGCGCTTGCTCTTGAAGAATCTGACAACAGTGATTATTGCGATGTATTGAGTGTGAACTTTGATACAGGGGCTTCCAACATTCAGAGTGTACCGTTAATGTTAATGTTCAGCGATATTCACAATAATCCTCTTCCGCAAGGTACAGAGATAGCAATCAGCACAGATAATGGCCTTTACACAGGGGCTTCTGATTTTGTAGTGCCTAGTACAAACCGAAAAACAGCAACAGTGATTGACTTTGTGATTTCCAACGAGCTTGAACCTAATCAAAAGCAACAAGGTCAAGTTTCGTTTATTTTTACCACGCCCGGTGGTGTGGTAACACCGGTGACTCTAACAATAGTGGATGCAGGCTAAGTGACAAACCAAAAATGCCAGCCTTCGGGTTGGCATTTTTGTATTGATTCCTTTATATTGCGCAGCTCAAATTTGGCTTTGTACTTTTTGTTTAAAATAGCAACAGTAATTGTGTAATTAATCATTAATCAGCTAAAAGATTGTATTTAAAGCTTGTAACAATAGGTGTTTGTAGATATACCTATAAATATTAATCGCCCAAGATGGGCAATAAACTCAGACAAGATGGGTCAAAAATAGGCAGCTATGGGCAAATCGCTAGTAATTGTGGAGTCTCCTGCGAAGGCAAAAACAATTAATAAATATTTAGGTAAGGACTACATTGTTAAGTCTAGTGTCGGGCACGTGCGCGACCTACCAACTTCGGGTGCAGGTAAGACAAAAGGGCTGGCTACTAAAAGCCCAGCTGAAGTACGTAAAATGTCACCTGAAGAAAAAGCCGAATATAAAAAGAACAAAGATTATGTAAACCTAGTCGCTCGTATGGGGATTGACCCAGAAAAGGGCTGGGAGCCGCACTATGAAGTATTACCGGGTAAAGAAAAGGTAGTACAAGAGCTTAAAAAGCTGGCTGAGAATGCTGACCAAATATATCTCGCAACCGATTTGGATAGAGAAGGGGAAGCCATTGCTTGGCACTTAGAGCAAATTATTGGCGGCGACAAAGATAAGTACAAGCGTGTTGTATTTAACGAAATCACCAAAAATGCCATCCAACAAGCATTTGAAACTCCAGGTGATTTGAATACCGATATGGTTTATGCGCAGCAGGCACGCCGTTTTCTAGACCGTGTTGTTGGTTTTATGGTTTCTCCACTGCTTTGGCAAAAAGTCGCGCGAGGGCTGTCGGCTGGCCGTGTTCAATCGGTTGCTGTACGTTTGCTCGTTGAGCGTGAAAGAGAAATTAAAGCGTTTATTCCAGAAGAGTTTTGGGATATTCATGCGGATGTCACTGCAAAAACACAGCCGATCCGTTTAGAAGTGACTAAGCACAAGGGACAAGCCTTCAAGCCGGTTAATGAAACACAAGCTATGCAGGCAGTATCAACACTTGAAAAGTGTGATTACCGTGTTGTTAAGGTTGAAGAAAAGCCAAGTAAGAGTAAACCAAGTGCGCCGTTCATTACTTCAACGATGCAACAAGCTGCCAGCACGCGCTTGGGCTACGGCGTTAAGAAAACCATGATGCTTGCTCAGCGTTTGTATGAAGCGGGTTACATCACTTACATGCGTACCGACTCAACAAACTTGTCAAATGACGCTGTGGCTATGTGTCGCGATTACATTTCAGACCAGTTTGGTGATAAATACTTGCCCAAAGAAGCGGTTAAGTATAGTGCTAAAGGTAATGCTCAGGAAGCGCACGAAGCAATACGACCTTCAGACGTTAATGTACTGTCTGGTCATGTTGAAGGCGTTGACGCGGACGCGAAGAAGCTATACGAGCTCATTTGGCGTCAGTTTGTTGCTTGTCAAATGACAGCTGCTGAATATGATTTGACAACGCTGACAGTGGCGGCAGACGATTACACATTAAAAGCGAAAGGGCGTGTTATGCGCTTTGACGGTTGGACTAAAGTTCAGCCTTCGGTGCGTAAGAAAAATGAAGAAGATCAATCTTTGCCAGCGGTCGCTGAAGGAGATGTGATTGATTTAGTGGCACTTGACCCTAAACAGCACTTTACAAAGCCACCAGCGCGTTTCAGTGAAGCTAGCTTAGTTAAAGAGCTTGAAAAGCGCGGTATTGGTCGTCCATCAACTTACGCATCAATTATTTCAACGATTCAAGACCGTGGTTATGTACGTGTTGAAAACCGCCGTTTCTTTGCAGAAAAAATGGGTGAAATTGTTACCGACCGTTTGGTTGAAAACTTCAATGATTTGATGAACTTTGACTTTACCGCCAAGATGGAAGACCGGCTTGATGATATCGCCGAAGGTGAGCGAGTTTGGACACAAGTTCTTGATAAGTTCTATGACAACTTTAAAAAGCAGCTTGAATTAGCCGCGGGCGATGAAGCTGAAGGTGGCATGCGCCAAAACACCATGGTTGAAACGGATATTGATTGCCCAACGTGTAACCGTAAAATGGGGATCAGAACGGCTTCGACGGGTGTTTTCTTAGGCTGTACAGGTTACAACCTGCCACCAAAAGAGCGATGTACTACCACTATGAACTTGGTCTCTGGTGATGAAGCCATTGCTGCTGACGTTGAAGATGTAGAAACAGAAACGTTAATGCAAATGAAGCGCTGTCCAATTTGTGAAACCGCAATGGACTCGTATTTAATTGACGAAACGCGCAAGCTGCATGTGTGTGGTAATAACCCTGCTTGTAAAGGCTATGTGGTTGAAAAGGGTACCTTTAAGATTAAGGGCTATGATGGACCGATTATCGAGTGTGATAAATGTGGTTCAGACATGGAGCTTAAATCAGGTCGCTTTGGCAAGTATTTTGGTTGTAGTAGTGAAGACTGTAAGAACACGCGTAAATTACTGAAAAATGGTGAGCCTGCGCCGCCAAAAGAAGATCCAGTACACTTACCTGAACTTGAGTGTGAAAAGTCGGATGCGTATTTTGTATTACGAGATGGCGCTTCTGGTATTTTCTTAGCTGCGCATACATTCCCTAAATCAAGAGAAACACGTGCACCAAAAGTGGCTGAGTTAAAGCGCTTTAGAGATAGGATCTCACCTAAGTTTTATTATTTAGCCGATGCGCCAGAAATGGACGGCGATGGTAATTTAGCCGTTGTGCGCTATTCAAGAAAAACGAAAACGCAGTATGTAATGACTGAAGTTGAAGGTAAAGCAACTGGCTGGAAAGCGACTTACGACAATGGCAAATGGGTTATTGAAGAAAAAGCCAGTAAAAAGAAAAAGTAGTTAAATAAAAAGCCGGGTTTAACCCGGCTTTTTTAATTCGTGAGAATGAGGAGCACGAATATTAGATTTCAACAGATGTTACAGTTTGATAGCTGTTGCTTTGTAATTCTTCATTGACGCAATCAAGTACGTACTTTTTAAGATCTTTGGCTTCAACACCGTCGTCACTTGCCCATTCTGCACACATTTGAGTGTATTCTTGTACCAGTTCCTGAGGTGCGGCAGTTACGTCATTAGTCAAGCCATTAGCAGCAAATAAAGTGAATGCTGTTGCCATACCAAGAAGTGATTTTTTTATTTTTTTTGCCTTAAGTTATTTGGACAAGCACTTTTTAAACTAAAAACTTCCGATTGAAAAACGAAATAATTTACTCGTAAAGAGCAAATAAAGTGATTATTGAGACGTTTTGATTGGTTCAACGTTTAGCGAACCTACTTGTTACTCAACTATCTAAAACTAAATGAAAATACCCTTTAAAAGGCGTATCTTAGCTTGCACAGTATAAGTGCAATATATTGCTCAGTGGCGTACTCAGCACATCAAAGAGCATTTTTTAAAAAATAAATTGACGAACAAGGCACGCTTTATAACTTTTTAGTGCTGATCACTTTGTTGGTGGCGTGTATCGTTTATTTTGATATCGACGTGTGGAAAGGGCTAATGGCAAGGCTTGCCGTGACCGTGCCTTTTTATTTGCTACAAAGGCTCATGACACTGGCGCAAATGTTAGAACAAAGGATTGATGGTTTTAAATGCATGTTGCTAGCAATTGGCATTGTGATCGTGATTTTTATCTTCAAAGATGTGTGTGAACAGCTCATGCTACCACGCTATGTGATTGACTCACTCAGCCCGTATATGACCGCACAGTTATTGCCAGTGATGGTCTTTCGATGGCTTAACGTTTAAAGGGGCACATTTAGGTGCCCTTCGTTGAAGCGATACGCATATTACATAAAAATCGCTTGCAAATCACAATTGAGTAAGGCAAGTGGATAGCTGCGATGACCAAGGGCTGAGAAAGTTACAGCATTTCTCTGTCCAAGTTTGGTGTTAACTGTGTGGAGTTTACCCTGATAGGCTTGCTGTACCATTCCAACGCCATTAAACCAGAATAAGGTTAAATAAGGCTCAATATACTGCCATTTACCTTTTAGGTTTGTTTGATTGAGTGCACTCCATTGACCATTGTGCTTCATTTGAATTTGCATATCTGCTTCGATACATTCGTGGGTAAACAATAACTCAGGTAACGCAACCTCACGTTTTTCGGCGGGGAAGTAGAGTCCCATATTACCTTGAGTATAGTAATGATTGTCTTTACTAAAAACTTGCGTGCTCAAGCCCTTGAAACCAGCTCTTTTCACTATGCGTTCAACTGCACTGATAAGCCCCTGATCGCTATCTTGAGGGTGATAGAGCAAGTGTGGTTGATCATAGCGATCGGGTGATTGTAAGTTCGTAAATTTATGACGGATCTGCTGAGCTTCTAGCAGGGATTGTATCTGTGATTGCTGAGATGACGACAAATCGCGGGAATAAATATGAACGACTGGGCTTTGGCACGCCATTAGCCAGAATATCATTAGTATGTATACAAAGTTTTTCATAATTCACCAAGTGATTACACATGTAATCTTATGTTACTTAAAACTACAAGTGTAATCAATATGCATTAGTGTGGAATAAGCGGCTTTTCAATTGGCCTTTAAGGTGGAGTCGTTGCTATCTAAGTGCTAGGCATCACAAATCGTTTGAGCGGTAGTTTTGACAATTTTTTCAGCTTGTGTTTCTTATCTATATACCTAACAATATGGACTTTTGTGATTAGAGTTGGGGAGGTATTAGTCAATATTAAACCTCTATGACTCAAACTGATTTAGGCTTATTTTATTATGTGCGAATTGCTGGGCATGTCTGCAAATGTCCCAACAGATATTTGTTTTAGTTTTTCAGGGCTTCTAGAGCGCGGTGGCAACACAGGTCCCCATAAAGATGGTTGGGGCATTACCTTTTATGAAGGGAAAGGATGTAGAACATTCAAAGATCCGGAGCCAAGCTGCCAGTCAGAAATTGCCAAGCTGGTAAAAGCCTATCCGATTAAAAGCGTGTCGGTGATCAGTCATATTCGTCAAGGTAATAGAGGGCGAGTGTGTTTAGAGAATACGCACCCGTTTACACGAGAGTTATGGGGCAGAGAGATCACCTATGCACATAATGGCCAACTATCTAATTACAGCGATTTAAAGCCCGAATTTTATCGCCCGGTTGGTAACACCGACAGTGAATTAGCCTTTTGCTGGTTGCTCGATAAAATAAGGCAAAAATATCCAAAACGTCCTTCAAACATGGCATCTGTGTTTCGCTATGCAGCGAAACTTGCTGATACGTTGCGTGAAAAAGGGGTGTTCAATATGCTATTAACCGATGGCGTGTTTGTATTGGCCTATTGCACCAACAACCTGCATTGGATCACCCGCCGTGCGCCTTTTGGTAAAGCAACCTTGATAGACGCTGATATGGTAGTGGACTTTCAAAAAGAGACAACGCCCAATGATGTAGTGACAGTGATCGCAACACGACCGCTGACTAATGATGAACAGTGGCAGAAAATGTCTGAGGGGGAGTCTGTGCTGTTTAAAATGGGCGAGAAAATCTAACCTTGGAAAAAAGTGGGTAGCAAAAATAGAGCGCTACCCAGTTGTTTTGTTACATCGGTTCGCCTTTTTCATATTTAGTGAGCTGTACTTGAAACTGCTCGATACCTTCTTTGCCTTTATACATTTTTACCACAATATAATCGTAATCAGGGGCGAGCCACACCATCACTTGGCGTTTGTCATCATCATAAAGGCGTTTAATACGAATTGTTTCAACGTTGCCAATCGGCAAAGTGATGGTTTCCTTCCCATCTACTTCAAAATCGTAGGTTCTTTGTCCGCCTTTTTTATCAATGATGGGGTAACTGAACTTTTGTTTTCCTGCCTTGAGTTCGTTTCGTAGTTGTAATTGATAGGTGAGTAAATCTTGCTGCTCCTCAATCCACTTCACATTTAACGGGTATTTTTCTTGATTGGAAATGACAGCTTGGTTTTTACGATCAAAGGTAATTTTATAATCTCTGTCGGGGCCTGTGCCTGTGCGTACCATGCTGTATTCAAGAGGGATTGGTGTATCATCGCTCATATTGAACTTGGAAGTTTCTTCTCGTTCATCGGAGAAAATCATCCATTCAATATCACTTTTGTATTTTAATTGATAAGTGCTTTGGTCTAGCTGTTTAAGCTCGCGATAAGCCGAGCCTTGCACAGAGCCCTTGCGAGACACTTGGTATTCTGCGTTGTAGGGAGTAAGAGAATTAGCAAAAACAGAGCAAGAGAAAATAGCGCTCAAGCCAATCAGCCAAGCGCTTAGTTTATTATTGTGGGTAGTTTGCGCCTTGTACTGGAAGGGGTTGGTCATCAAAAACGGCATAGTCTGCTTCCATTGTTAGTCTTTGTTCGCTGAACCATTGGACCACCAAAGGATAGATAATATGCTCTTGTTCATGTACCCGCTGTGCCAGTGAGTCGGCAGTATCATCTGCTAAGATTGGAACCTTAGCTTGCAATACCACCGGGCCACCGTCTAGCTCTTCCGTAACAAAGTGTACGCTCGCTCCATGAAAGTCATCTTTTGCATCTATCGCTCTTTGATGGGTGTTCAGCCCTTGATACTTAGGCAACAAAGAAGGATGAATGTTCAACATTTTTCCTTTAAATTTTTGCACTAAGTTAGGAGTTAGAATACGCATAAATCCAGCTAATACAACCAAATCTGGATTAAAAGAATCGATTAAAGATGCCAATTTAACATCATAGTCTTCACGGGTCGCAAATGCTTTATGACTTAACACTTGGGTTTCAATCCCCGCATTTTGTGCGCGTGTTAAGCCATATGCGTTGGCTTTGTTACTAATAACTGCCACTACCTCGCCTTTTATTTGATTACTCTGACAAGCATCAATAATTGCTTGTAGGTTAGACCCACTACCAGAGATCAATACAACTAAGCGAGTGTTAGACATTAGGCTTTACCACCTAAAATTTCTACTTGCTCTTCACCTGCATTGGCTGTTTGAATTTCACCAATGTGCCAAGCGTTTTCGCCTTGTGCTGTTAAGATTTCAAGGCTTTGCGCTAGCTTGTCGGCTGGCACAACTAAAATCATACCAACGCCACAGTTGAATGTGCGGTACATTTCATGAGTGCTGATGTTACCGTTTTCTTGCAACCAGTTGAAAATAACAGGCCACTCCCAGCTGTCACCTTTTACAACCGCTTTTGCAGATTCAGGCAATACGCGAGGGATATTTTCCCAGAAACCACCACCTGTGATGTGTGAAAGTGCGTGTACATCAACATCTTTAAGCAGTTCAAGAATTGATTTAACGTAAATACGCGTTGGCTCTAATAGGTGTTCACCAAGCGTTTTGCCTTCAAACTCAGCGTTTGTATCCGCACCTGATACTTCAAGCACTTTACGGATCAGTGAATAACCATTTGAGTGAGGGCCACTTGAAGCGAGTGCGATTAGTTGGTCGCCAGACGCCACTTTTGTGCCGTCGATGATTTTTGACTTTTCAACTACGCCAGTACAAAAACCTGCCATGTCGTAGTCATCGCCTTCGTACATACCCGGCATTTCAGCCGTTTCACCACCGATAAGGGCACAACCTGATAGCTCACAGCCTTTACCAATGCCAGTTACAACATCGGCTGCAACGTCAACGTCTAGCTTACCTGTTGCATAGTAGTCCAAGAAAAATAGGGGTTCGGCGCCTTGGACAATCAGGTCGTTTACACACATAGCAACAAGGTCGATACCGACTGTGTCGTGTTTTTTCAAATCAATAGCAAGGCGAAGTTTAGTACCTACGCCATCAGTGCCAGCAACTAATACAGGCTCTTTGTAACCAGTTGGAAGTTCACATAGTGCACCAAAACCACCAATTCCGCCCATTACTTCTGGACGGCGAGTTTTTTTCACTACGCCTTTAATGCGCTCTACCAATGCGTTACCCGCATCAATATCTACGCCTGCGTCTTTGTAGCTAAGAGACTGTTTTTGTTCGCTCACAGGTTTTCCTCAAAATTGCTATTTATGGGTTGCTTAGAAACGCGCGTATTTTACAACAATTGGCAATTTGGAGCTAGCTGAAATATGACAAATTCAGTGACGTAGCTGAGTGAGGTAAAACGCGAAAGGGCATGTATAGCGGCTTTCGCGTTGTGGCTGATTAAGCTTTTGCGGTTAAGATGGCACGCAAAGGAGCAGGATAACCCTCAATGGTTTTACTTGAGTCGTTCGGGTCTAGAAAATCAGCCAAAGACTCGGTTTCCATCCACTCGGTACGACGTTGTTCATCCAAAGAGGTTATATCCTTGTTCACAACTTTAATATCTTTGAAGCCCACGCGCTCTAACCATAATGTTAACGCATCGGTACTCGGTATAAACCAAACATTGCGCATTTTTGCATAGCGATCAGTTGGTACCAAAACAGTGTTCACATCACCTTCAACTACCAAGGTCTCTAGCACAAGTTCACCACCAGCACGTAGCTGTGTTTTTAGTTGCGCTAAGAAATCGATAGGAGAGCGACGATGATAGAGCACTCCCATTGAAAACACGGTATCAAATGCTTTTAATTGCGGCAGCTGTTCAACACCAAGTGGCAGCAGGTGTACGTTGGGGTCTGGGTTAAAATGCTTTACCGCCTGAAATTGAGATAAAAATAGGTCGGACGGGTCAATGCCCACCACAAAGTGAGCGCCAGCCCCACGCATACGCCATAGGTGATAACCAGAACCACAGCCAATGTCTAATACCGTTCGTCCGTGTAAATCGCTGATATGTGGCAAAAGTCTGTCCCATTTCCAATCACTGCGCCATTCGGTATCAATATGAATGCCGTGAATATGAAATGGTCCTTTTCGCCAAGGCATCATGCGCTTCAGTAGATGTGAAAGCTGCTTGGTATGACCTTCAGATAGCTCATCAGCAAGACCGAACTCAACCTTGTCTTTAATGTTGATATGCTGAGTTGTTGATTCTGGCAAGTTTTTAAGTACTTTTTCCCATTTTGGCCAATCACCGTGCTGTGCTTCACGTTGCCAGTGTGTGAGTTGTGCGGGCAACGTATCAAGCCAATGACTAAGTGGGCTTTTCGCAATTGCTGCGTAAAAATCGCTAAACCAAGAGTGCATTTTTGCTCCGTTATTTAATTGCTACCATTGAGCAAAAGTTAAAACACTGGTACCAAACTTGAGTTTGTTTGAAGCCAATTTTTTCTAATCTCGCCATATGTGTACTCAGGCGGTCTGGTCTCATCACATTTTCAATTGCTGTACGCTTTTGACTTATCTCTAGCTCAGAGTAGCCGTTGTGGCGCTTAAAATCATGGTGGAGGTCGATGAGCAGGTTATCTTGCAAGTCGGTTTCGCCTTTTACCTTTTCACTTAAAAGTAAAACTCCACCAGGCTTTAGGCCTTTGTAAATGCTGCCCAGTACCGCTTCACGTTGCTCTTTTGGAATAAATTGCAAGGTGAAATTCATCGCCACAACGCTGGCGTTTTCAATTTCCAGTTCGGTGATATCACCCAGTTGTACATCAACGGGTACGTCCGACTTAAAGCCACCTAAGTGCATTTTGCAGCGTTCAACCATCGCTTTAGAATTATCAACAGCAATAATTTCACAGTTCTCTTTCGCAATGTTGCGGCGCATGCTGAGCGTTACTGCGCCCAAAGAACACCCTAAATCATACAGATTTGAATTACTTTGTGCGTATTGCCCTGCCAGCTTACCCATGGTGCTGACGATAGTTGCGTAACCCGGAACAGAGCGTTGGATCATATCAGGGAATACTTCAACGACGTTGGCATCAAAGCTGAAGTCTTTTACTTGTTGCTCAGTGGCATAAATACTGTCTTTGCCAGTCACAATTTTGTCTCTCTTGCCAAATAATCATGCTATTTTAACATTTTATGCTGGATAGTCAGTGATAAATTGAGTAGCTTGGCTACTATTAATAAAAAGAAGTAAGCAAAGAGACAAATAATGACGAAAAATAAAGTGGTTAGTACCGAAGACATACTTTCAACCTTATGTCGTTCAGTGACTGAAGTTCTATCATCAGCAAGTGGAAATCAAATCGCGTACTCAGCAATGGTTCAAAAAATCACCCGCACTTGTATGCGTCCAGATATTGGTTGCTTTGTGCTATTTGATGGTGGTTTTACTGGCCTGGTGGTAACCAATTTCACAGCGCAAGCAGCGATGGAAATTTACCAAGATTACATGCGAAACATGGGCATGCCAGAAGAAGAAATAGCGAGCAGTCATTTATCGGACGATGTATCCAATGTGATGGGTGAGTTGATGAACCAAATTGTGGGCGACTTTACTAGCAAGGTGCGTGAACAGCTCCATACCTCAATTACTCAAAACCAGCCTAAGATGATGGCAATTAATAAACAGGTTCAAATCTCGGTAGATACTACAATGGACAGGCCTCAAGCGCGTCGAGTTACTTTTACCACGCAAAGCCAAAATATTTTCTATCTTGAACTTGCGATGGATAAAACGGAGTTTATTAAGCTGCATGATTTCGATATTGCTGAATCGGTTGACCCTGACACCATTATTGCTAGTCAAGCATCACAGAGCGATAAAAAAGATCAGAAAAAAGTGCAGGAAAGCGCTGATGATATGGCCGATGATGACTTTATGTCGGAGTTGGGTCTGTAAATTCACATTGATACAAGGAAGTATTTTAGTTAGCTTACCCGTGAGCAAATTAATCATATGAGTTGTGTGATCATGACAATGATGCCCGCAAAACTTATAGGTGCCGAGCTTTTCGGTACCTTTTCTGCATTGCGAAAATCATCTTAACGATTGATTTGTTCGATACGTGTCTCAGTAAAAACTCAAATCTAGTTCTTGTAGTACCAGAAACAAACGCAACTCTAACTCTAATTGATGATAATCAGGTTCCATATGACAACACAGCTGATAAAAGGCTTTGTTGTGCTCTTTTTCTTTGAAATGTGCAAGCTCATGCACAACCAGTACTTTCAACAGGGCTTCAGGTGCTTGTTTTAGTTGGGATGCTATTGCAATTTCATGTTTTGCTTTTAATTTTCCACCATGCTGGTGGCTTTTAAATGTATGTGTGCCGAGTGCATTTTTCACTAAATCTTGTTGTTTTTTGTACTTAACGCTGCTCAGTTTGGGGGCATTTTTTAGATAGCGCTGTTTTAGTTGGTTGGTAAAGTCATACAAAGCTCTTTCGCTTTGCAATTGGTGACCATGAGGGTACTTACGTTCGAAGTACGATCTGATTTGTCCAGAGGAAATAAGTTGTTCAACTTGGGATTGGATGGTGGTTGGGTAGTGTATAAAATAACGCTTAAAATCCAATGTTCTTACCTCTGGTACAAATACTGTCGAGCAGTATAATGCATTAAAAGACAAACACGAATAGTTTCAAGGGGAGTCAGGTGTATCAGGCGAGTTGCTTATGTGGTCAAGTTGAACTGCAAATTACGGGTAAAATAAGTGATATTATCCACTGTCACTGTTCATTGTGTCGCAAGTCTACAGGCACAGCCTATGCGACCAATGGATTTGTGAATACTCATGAATTGAGTGTGGTAAAGGGGAGTGAACAGGTAAGGTATTTTGAATTCAAGCCAGGTCGAAAACGCCATTTTTGTGTGCACTGCGCGTCACCTTTGTTTAGCTCCAATGATGATTTACCGAATAAACTGAGATTACGTTTAGGCATATTAGACTCGGATATTGTCGAGCGACCTATTTCTCACAACTTCGTTACTAGTAAGGCGAATTGGGAAGACCTCGATGCGAGTTTACCCCGCTATCAAGAATTTGAACCAAGTCGTAAAAAATAGTTTCATGACAAATGTGCAAACCGAGTGTAAAAAGTGGTGTGAGAGAAGCTCTTGCGCCACTAATAAAAAGCTTTACAGTGCTGCACAGCAATCAGACGCATTTGAGTTACCGCCACTTGCACCAAGGTTTTATTTGTCTCAAAATGGACCACTTAGTTAAGCAGGTTGGTATAAGCCACGCCATTGTGCGTATATCTATGCGCCGAAAAAGCTTTAATATTTGACACTAAGTTGTACAGACAAACCTAAAGTTCAAAGGAAGCTGTTTTGTAAAGGTTGCTGATCAACGGGGAACACACCCAAAGTTATACCCTCCCTGTTTAAGTCTCGAACAAATTGCTTTGCCAGAAGAGGTGCATCGTAGTTATCTGCGGTATGAAAAAATACATAGGGTGTTTTCCCTTCATCCAGCCAGTGATTTATTTTGCTGAGCCAAGGTCGGTAAAAGGTGCGATTGGCTTCTAAGTCCGAGCAACCAACATAGCGTATTATTGGCGAGTTACCCGTTGCTATTACATGTAATGGCACTTTTGGCTTTTTTTGTTGTGCGTCTATGATTGCTGGGGTAGCTGCAGGCTCACTGAACAAAGGTCTGGTATCCATCATGATCCGGTTGTAACTATTCGTTATTAAAAACTGGTTAAAACGACGCTCGTTATCAGATTTGTCGAAAAAACCAAGATGACGTACCTCAATGCCAACTTGCAACCCCTTAGGCAGTTGTGCGCAAAAGTTGATTATTTTTTGCAAATACTCAGGTCCACAGGCTTTAGGCAGCTGTAACATCACCATGCCCAATTTGTCGAAAATAGGCTCAAAGAGCTGTAACCACTGGCTTATGCCTTGCTGACAATTTTGCAGCGCCATTTCATGGGAAAAGCGCTTAGGAATTTTAAAGGTGAATCGAAAATGCTCTGGTACGTCGTTTCGCCACTTTTCAATGGTGCTGGGTTTGGGGTCCGCATAAAAGCTGGTGTTGCCTTCAACGGAGTTAAATATTTGTCCATATTCTTGGAGCATTTTATTGCTTGGACAATGACTTGTGAAAAAGCGTCCTTTCCAGTGAGTGGAACTCCACTGTGGGCAGCCAAGATATAACATAATTGAGCTTGTTTCGCTTAAATGGTGGTGCCAGTGTAATAAAGTTCACGAAATTTAGAAACAAAACGGGATCAAGGATGACATCAAGTCGGGTATTTTTATATAATCGCCAATAATTTTTCATATTAATGCCAGTTACCGCTTGGTGTAACTGAGAGACAGGAAGACTATGCGCTCAATATATTGCGGAAACTTAAACAAAAGCCACGTTGGACAAGAAGTAGAACTATGCGGTTGGATCAACAAACGCCGTGATTTAGGTGGCCTAATTTTTACCGATTTGCGTGACCGTGAAGGTTTGGTGCAAGTTGTATTTGATCCTGAAGTTGAAGGATTGATGGATGTGGCGAATACATTACGTCAAGAATTCTGTGTTCAAGTTAAAGGGACTGTTCGTGCTCGCCCTGAGAGCCAAGTGAATAAAGATATGGCAACTGGTGAAGTTGAAATCTTAGGCACAGGTTTGACTATTATCAACCGTGCAGAGCCTTTGCCACTTGATTTCAATCAGCAAAACTCAGAAGAGCGCCGTCTTAAGTATCGTTACTTAGACTTACGTCGTTTAGAAATGAGCGACCGTATCAAACTACGTGCAAAAGCAAGTAGCTTTGTGCGTCGATTCTTAGACAATAACGATTTTCTTGATATTGAAACACCAGTACTGACAAAAGCAACGCCAGAAGGTGCACGTGATTATCTAGTACCAAGCCGTGTTCATAAAGGTAGCTTTTATGCACTACCTCAGTCACCGCAACTATTCAAACAGTTGCTGATGATGTCGGGCTTTGATCGCTATTACCAAATTGTAAAATGTTTCCGTGATGAAGATTTACGTGCTGATCGTCAGCCTGAATTTACCCAAATCGATTTAGAAACGTCATTTATGACGTCTGATCAAGTGCGTGCAGTAACAGAGCAATTGATCCGTGAAATGTGGCAAGAGCTACTTAACGTTGATCTCGGCCAATTCCCAGTAATGCCATACAGCGAAGCAATGAGCCGTTTTGGTTCTGACAAACCTGATTTGCGTAACCCAATGGAATTGGTTGACATTGCCGATTTAGTCAAAGATGTTGAGTTTAAAGTACTATCTGCGCCAGCAAACGATGAAAAAGGCCGTGTAGCGGTTCTAACTGTTCCTGGTGGTGCACAGCTTTCTCGTAAGCAAATCGATGAGTACACTAAGTTTGTAAGCATTTACGGGGCAAAAGGCCTTGCGTGGATGAAAGTTAATGACCGTGACGCTGGCGTTGAAGGTGTGCAATCCCCAATCGCTAAATTCTTGAACGAAGAAGTGATCAAAGCACTGCTTGAGCGTACTAATGCACAAACAGGTGACATTATTCTATTTGGTGCAGATAAGCGCAATGTTGTCAATGAAGCGATGGGCGCGCTACGCCTTAAAGTAGGCTTAGATCTTGAGCTAACTGATTTAAACAAATGGGCACCACTTTGGGTTGTTGACTTCCCAATGTTTGAAGAAGATGACGAAGGTACACTTCACGCGGTTCACCACCCATTCACAGCACCAAAAGGCATTAGCGCTGCTGAATTAGAAGCGAACCCTGCTGGTGCAATTTCAGATGCGTATGACATGGTGCTAAATGGCTATGAAGTGGGCGGTGGTTCTGTGCGTATCCACAATAACGAAATGCAACAAGCAGCATTTAGAATTTTGGGTATTGATGAGCAAGAGCAACAAGACAAGTTTGGTTTCTTACTCGACGCGTTGAAGTACGGTACGCCACCACATGCAGGTCTTGCATTTGGTCTTGACCGCTTAGTGATGTTGCTTTGCGGTACTGACAACATTCGTGATGTTATCGCGTTCCCGAAAACTACGCAGGCGTCATGTCTAATGACCAACGCACCTAGCGTCGCAAACCCCGATGCACTTAAAGAGCTAGCCATTAGTGTTGAACAAGCTCAGCTAGACAGCGAGTAAGCAAGCAAAGTTATTTAAAGAGGCGACTTAGGTCGCCTTTTTTGTATGCTTAAAAGAGAGATTAGGTAAGGTTATTCAATTTGTAAGGAAGCCACTAGTGTACATAGGTGAAGTAGCTAAAAAAACAGGATTGTCAGTGAAGGCAATTAGGCTCTATGAAGAAAAAAAGTTAATTAAGCCACCTGCACGTCATGGCAAATATCGTGTTTACTCAAATTCTGATGTAGAGGTGCTTACCCTCATTAAAGAAGCAAAATCGCTAGGTGTGACACTTGCGAGATTACAAGGAGTGATTGTGTATCATGATCAGGGTGTTGATTGGGGGCGAATCTATTCTTTTTTAGAAGCGCTAAAAAGTGAACAGCAGGAAAAAATCGCAATTTTGACTAGCAACATTAAAAAAATAGAGCACTGCATGAGTGAAATAAGCTCATGTTCGAAAAGTACTTGACTCAGCCCTTAAGGGAAGACCATAAGCTTTCGTTGTTATTAAAAAAGGAACGTAACAATGAAACAAATATTACTTTTAAACGGCAACCCTAAAGAATCGAGCTTTTGTGCAGCGCTGACAGATGCCTACCACATTGCAGCAAAAGTGGACGCCGAAGTTTGGCGGTTTGACTTGCATGATATGGAATTTAATTCAAATCTTGAGTATGGATACGATAAAGCGCAAGCGCTTGAGCCATGCTTAGTTGAGTTTCAAAAGGCGTTATTATGGGCCGAGCACATTGTGATTGTGCTGCCTGTTTGGTGGGGAGGAATACCCGCAAAACTCAAAGGATTGTTTGATCGTACATTATTACCCGGTTTTGCATTCAAATATGAAAAAGATAACCCGTACCCGCAGCAGCTTTTGACAGGGAAATCGTCAAGGTTAATTATTACCATGGATGCTCCTAAAGAGTATATGCAAAGTCAAACTGAGCCTGTCTTAGCGCAATTGGATGTTTACACTCTCCAATTTTGTGGTGTTAAAACGGCCAATGTAACCATGTTTGGTTCTGTTGTTTCTGAGACAGCATCAGTTAAACAGCAGTGGGTTGATAAAGTTAAGGACTTAGGTGCATGTCATGATTGAGGGTCGCAATAAACACAAAGGTACCTGTATTACTTTTGCCTTTTAATATAGTTTGAATGTTTTGATGGCTAGAACCATCGGTAAGTCATCAAAACATCGAGTGTTCGATAATTGGCATTAATATGATCAACAGAGCGAACCAATTTAGGGTGGAGTAGTGAAAAAATTAAGGGAGCTGCGAGGGCTAGGTCCAAAATCAGAACAAATGCTTGTAGAGGCGGGAGTGAGCACAGTCACTGAGCTAAAAGAACTCGGGGCGGTGGGCGCGTTTCTAAAAGTGAAGCAACACACCGGGTCTACGCCCAGCTTGAATCTACTCTATGCTTTGGTAGGGGCCATCGAAGATAAAAGCTGGCAGCACGTCGCCAAAACACAAAAAGAAGCGCTAATTATGGCATTGGAAGGTTTAGAGGAGTTAGATAAGCTGTTTGACGAAAATAGAGCTGGGCAACCGTAATCTAAAGGGAGTACATTATCCTAACGTTGTGTAGAGTCATTATAAAGTTACAGATAAACAATATAACTGGTAATTCATACAGTATTTTGGCATTATGCTAAAAAACCAATAAATGAGTGATTATATTGGCGATTATTTTAGGAATAGATCCAGGTTCCCGTTTTACTGGCTATGGGGTGATAGAACATCAAGGCAGTACGTTTAAGTATTTAGGGAGTGGCTGCATAAAGTTGGGGGAACATGACTTTCCAACACGGTTAAAAATGATTTATCAAGGCGTTAGCCAGCTCATCGAACAATTTAATCCGGCCAGCTTTGCCATTGAACAAGTGTTTATGGCGCATAACCCTGACTCTGCATTGAAACTTGGCCAGGCGAGAGGTGCCGCAATTGTTGCTGCAACAATGCAAGATATACCGGTACATGAGTATTCAGCTCGTCAGGTTAAACAGGCTGTGGTAGGCACGGGTGGGGCACAAAAAGCGCAAGTGCAAGAGATGGTCAAACGCATTTTAAAGTTACCAGGTACACCTCAAGCCGACGCAGCAGATGCACTGGCTATTTCCATTTGTCATGCTCACTCAGAACAAAATTTAATTCGTTTGGCGGGTAGCGCAACGAAAACCGTACGACGCAGATTAAGGTAGAAAACGCATGATCGGAAGATTAAGTGGTACGCTATTAGAAAAACAACCTCCAGAAATACTACTAGACGTATCGGGCATTGGCTATGAAGTGCAAATGCCGATGACCTGCTTTTATGAATTACCCAATGTGGGTGAGAAAACAGCCATTTATACACATTTTGTGGTACGAGAAGATGCGCAGTTACTGTTTGGCTTTAATCACAAGAAAGAACGGGCTTTATTTAGAGAACTGATAAAAGCTAATGGCGTTGGTCCAAAGCTTGGGTTAGCCATTTTATCGGGCATATCGGCTGAGCAATTTATTTCTTGCGTCAATAATGAAGATGCAACCACCTTGGTTAAGATCCCGGGGGTAGGTAAAAAAACGGCAGAGCGTCTTGTACTTGAAATGAAAGACAGACTAAAAGATTTTGGCCATGATTTACTTACACCATTTAGTGACGCTGCGGTACTTGAACCTGCGCAAAACCCAACTGTAGCGGACACGCCGGCAGATGACGCGGTTGCTGCATTGCTTGCATTGGGCTATAAACTAGCTCAAGCACAAAAAGCGGTTAAAAATGTGTCACAACCTGATATGAGTACCGAAGCGCTAATTAAAGAAGCGCTCAAATCGATGATGTAACCTTATGATAGAAGCCGATAGACTAATAGAACCAGAAGTACAAGGTAACGAGGATGTTGTCGATAGGGCGATAAGACCAAAGCTACTGAGTGACTATACAGGTCAGCCACATGTTAAAAAACAGATGGAGATCTTCATTGAAGCGGCGCGCTCTCGTGAAGAAGCGCTTGACCATCTGTTGATATTTGGACCTCCAGGCCTTGGCAAAACCACGCTTGCCAATATTGTTGCCAATGAACTTGAGGTGAATATTAAAACTACTTCAGGCCCGGTACTAGAAAAGGCGGGTGATTTAGCTGCGCTACTGACCAACCTTGAAGAAGGGGACGTGCTCTTTATTGATGAGATTCACCGGTTGAGCCCCCAAGTAGAAGAAATTTTATATCCTGCAATGGAAGACTACCAGCTGGATATCATGATTGGCGAAGGGCCTGCTGCGCGTTCCATTAAATTAGACTTGCCGCCGTTTACATTAATTGGCGCAACGACTCGTGCAGGTTCTTTAACATCACCGCTGCGAGATCGTTTTGGTATTGTTCAGCGTCTAGAGTTTTACTCTGTGGCAGACTTGTCGAAAATTATCTCTCGTTCCGCGTTTTACCTAGATCTTACTATCAGCCCTGAAGGTGCTGATGAGGTTGCCAAGCGTTCTAGAGGTACACCACGTATCGCTAACCGTTTGCTTAGACGAGTGAGAGACTTTGCGCAAGTCAAAGGTGATGGCAAAGTATCTGCGGAAATCGCACAACAGGCACTGGATATGGTTGATGTAGACAAATGTGGATTTGACTACATGGATAGAAAGTATTTACTTGCCATTATTGAAAAGTTTACAGGTGGCCCAGTGGGGTTAGATAACTTGGCAGCTGCCATTGGCGAAGAACGCGAAACGATAGAAGATGTGATAGAACCTTTCTTGATCCAACAAGGGTTTATTCAGCGCACCCCAAGAGGGCGGATTGCCTCCAATGCAGCTTATCTTCATTTCAATTTAACACCTCAAGGCTAGTGAAAACACAAGCTAGTCGTTCAAGGTGACAAGTGGCTGAATATGTTCAGCATGACGGCAGTGCTCAAATATCTCTGCCGTCTTCCTGACCAAGATCAGGAGCTCCCAAACTACCTACATTAAGTGAAAGCTAATCTTCTGCGAGCTAAACAGCCCGTGCTTTAAATCATTTTTAATATTTTCAGTGGGCGTTAAGACAGTCTAGGTAAACTCATGCCTAATTTTAGGCAAAAAAAAGCCCGCTAATAAAGCGGGCAAAACAACAAGTTGAAGGAAGTAATCCAGGGAACTGATAAATGGATTTAGGTTTTATCCCAAGTTCATTTATCAAAAGTAATACGACAAATCAGAAATCATATTACTAATAACTGTGCTTTTGCATGATTCATGCTGCTTGCTCAGTACAGGGTGTATATTAAAGAGGTTTGTGACTTCTATCAAACTAGAAAAATTATTTTTTCAAATTAAAAAAACTAATATCAAATATATTTCCATAATTTCATTGTGGTGATATTTTGTACGCCGTGGTTTTTTAAGTTTATGAAAAATAAAGGTTATTTTGTTTTTTCTTATTTTTGTGACCATTAGTTTATTTGTTGTTAAATGGTCTTACCAATTTGTTTTTGTAAGTTTATTCGGGGTTTTTGCATAAACTGTTAGATTTATGCATTTATTAATAATAAATACGCACCATTTGGATTGTGGTTAATTATCAAGCTAGTTCTTTATGACTAGTTTTTCTTGCGCGTTGGCACAGTTGTTACTTTTTTGAACGCTTTGTCGTCAATTAACCGTAATTCATGGGAATGAGATTGTAAGCACTTGCATGTGTGAGTAAACTAAATGAACCTTTAGAGTCGTTTACAGTCAATTTATTCTATTGCAGACTGGCTAGTCGAAACACATCATATTAGGAGTATTAAAAAGTGGAATCGGGACTCAATTTTATTGATCTTATTTTAGAAGCAAGCTTACTAGTTCAGTTAGTGATGCTTACATTAGTTGGGATGTCGATTGCCTCTTGGGCCATAATTTTTCAACGTAAGGGTGCAATAGGACGCGCTGTGAACGAAGCAAAGGACTTTGAGAAAAAATTCTGGTCAGGTATGGATTTAAGTAAACTGTATAGTGAACTCAACGCAAAAGGTACGCCAGCTTCGGGGTTAGAAGCCATGTTTATTGCTGGATTTAAAGAGTTTGCGCGTCACCAAAAACAAAATACGCAATCAACAGGATTAGTGATTGAAGGCACTCACCGCTCGATGCGGGTGGCATTGTCTCGAGAGCTTGAGAAATTAGAGTCTGGGTTGTCTTTTCTTGCAACGGTAGGGTCTATTAGCCCGTATATCGGTTTATTTGGTACGGTCTGGGGTATCATGAATGCCTTTATTGCATTAGGTGAAGTAAAACAAGCAACTTTACAGATGGTTGCGCCTGGTATTGCAGAGGCACTTATTGCAACAGCAATGGGTTTATTTGCAGCTATTCCTGCGGTAATGGCTTATAACCGCTATGCAAAAAATGTAGAGAAAGCGGAAACACAGTACGTTAACTTTATGGAAGAATTCTCCAACATCTTACATCGTCAAGCGAGTTCAGTAGAGGGCAAGTAATATGTATGTGCGCAAAAAACGTCGCCCAGTTGCTGAGATAAACGTTGTTCCATATATAGATGTCATGTTGGTGCTATTGATTATTTTTATGGCTACGGCACCACTTATTACTCACGGTGTAAAAGTTGACCTTCCTCAAATGCAAGAGTCTGATCTGGTTGAAACTAAAGATGCTCCGCCAATCATCGCCAGTATTGATGCGCAAGGGCGTTACTACGTGAGTGTGGGCACGGATCCAGAGGCACCCATGGACGCTGTGGAAGTGGCGGCTGTGATCAAGCTAAAGCTACAACAAAATCCAGATACCCCGGTTATGATCAAAGGCTCAGGTAAAGTCTCCTATCAAGAAGTTTTACTGCTTATGGATTTTTTGAAAAATGCCGGTGTACCTTCTGTTGGTTTAATGACAAAGTCTTTTGAGGAATAGCCATGGAGTCACTACAAAGTGGGTTAATCAAATCTTTGCTTTTGCATTTGGCAATAGGAGGCTTTCTTTTCGCTACGGCTGCTTTTAAGCCTTCAAAACCGACAGTAATGGAAGTGAAGCTGAACGTACCTGATAACGAACAAAGTGAAAAAGTAGTTTCTGCTATTTCTGTTGATCAGCAAGCCGTAGAGGAAAAAATTGCTCAGCTAAAACAGCAAGAAGATGCAAAAAAGCGAGCGGAAGAAAAGCGTATTCGTGATCTTGAGCAGCGTGCGCAGCAAGCCCGTAAAGAGCGTGAGGCGGAAGCAAGAAGGATCAAAAAGCTAGAACAACAACGTAAAGCCAAAGAAGAAGAGAAACGCAAAGCGGAAGCACAAGCGAAAAAAGCAAGGGCAATTGAGAAGAAACAGCGTGAGCAAGCGCAAAAAGCCAAAGAAGAAAAGTTAGCGGCAGAAAAAGCAGCGAAAGCAGCTTCCGATAAGCGTAAAGCAGAAGAAGATGCACTACGCAAAGCAGAGGAAGCGCGCAAGCGAAGAGAAGCTGAAGAAAAGCGCAAAGCTGAAGAAGCAGAAAGAGCGAGACAAAAAGCGCTTGAAGAAAAAATGCTGCAAGAGCAGCTTGCAAAAGAGCAAGCAGCACGCAATCGTATTAGACAACAACAAGTGTTGACGGAAGTAGAAAAGTATCAAGCTTTGATCACTCAACGTATACAACAAAACTTGTTAACTGATGAGAAAATGCGTGGCAAAGAATGTCGAGTGAATATTCGTTTGGCATTCAACGGTCTTGTTACCAGTGTAACCTCGTTGGGTGGTGATAAGATAGTGTGTGATGCTGCGCTGCGAGCAGTACGTATGGCTGATACGTTGCCTGTTTCAAAAGAAAAAGACGTTTTTGAGAAACTTAAGAATATCAATCTAACAATTAAACCAGAACTATAAAGGATACTCATGTTTAACCGACTAAAAACCTTGTTGATAATAGCCGCGTTTGGCATGCAAGGCGTTGCACATGCGGTGCTTGAGATTGTCATCACTGAAGGTGTTGATAGCGCACGTCCAATTGCCATTGTCCCTTTTCAATATGATGGTGTTGGTGAAGTACCATCGCAATTAAGCGACGTTATTGCCGCTGATTTAACACGTAGCGGTAAATTTAAGCCATTGGCGCTGGCTGATATGCCACAAATGCCAACAAGCGATGAAGATGTAGACTACAACGCATGGGTTTCTAAAGGTGTTGAAGCAATTGTTGTGGGAAGTGTTCAACAACAGCCAGGTGGTCGTTACCTTGTAAAGTATGAGCTCATTGATGTGATTCGTGCGCAAATTACTGGCGGCGAAACACGTATGATGACCAATGGTCAGCTGATGAAAAGCCAAGACCATATTCAAGAAGCTAGGCAGAGTATCATTACCAGCGATGGTTTTAGACGCTATGCACACCAAATCAGTGATGTTGTGTACGAAGCGTTGACAGGAGAACGCGGTGCTTTTCGTACGAAAATTGCCTACGTGATTGTTCGTGAGGAAGAAGAGAAGCCATATCAACTCGTGGTAGCAGATTACGATGGTTATAATGAGCAAGTATTGTTGCGCTCAAATGAACCTTTAATGTCACCAGCTTGGTCACCAGATGGTAATAAACTGGCCTACGTGACGTTTGAAAATCGTCAATCGCAGATCATTTTGCAAGACCTTTATACTGGAAAGCGGGAGATTTTGACAAGTTTCCCAGGTATTAATGGCGCCCCTCAGTTTTCACCAGATGGAAAGCAGCTACTCATTGTGCTGTCCAAAGATGCAGGTGGCGCAACAGAAGTTTACTTGTTGGACCTGAAAACCAAACAAACGAGACGTTTAACTAAGCACCGTAGCATAGATACTGAGCCATCTTGGCATCCAAATGGCAAAGAAATTGTGTATACGTCTGAAAGGGGTGGTAATGCCCAGATATATAAGTTAAATTTACAAACTGGTAGGTCAAAACGAGTTACCTTTGACGGTGATATGAACTTAGCGGGTTCAATCACACCAGATGGACAGCAACTGGTGATGGTAAATAGAACATTAGGTAAATATCATATTGCTAAAAAAGAATTAGGATCTGGGCTGTTTCAAGTGTTAACGAGGACTCGTTTGGACGAGTCGCCAAGTATTGCACCAAATGGCTCAATGATTATTTATAGTACGTTACACAATAATAAGCAGGTATTAGCTTTAGTGTCTATGGACGGTCGTTTTAAAGCACGACTGCCAGTATCAAATGGACAGGTTAAGGCACCGGCTTGGTCGCCGTTTTTATAACAATTTTGCTGGTTTGAAATTTACAAATAGGAATATACTCGATGCAACTTAACAAAACTCTAAAAGCGCTATTGGTAGCATTACCAGTAATGACGCTAGCTGCATGTAGCTCATCATCAAGCGTTGACGAAGGTGCTGCAAATGAAAGCAACCAAGCTGCAACTGACGCAAACAATCAAGTAGATGTAAACACTATTTCACGTGAAAAATCAGCAGAAGAAAAGCTACGTGAAAAATATGAAGCGCTTCGTCAAGAGCAAATCGTTTACTTTGACTTTGATAAATCAACAATTCAAAGCCAATATGCAGAGCTTCTTCAAGCACACGCAGATTTCTTGGTTAAAAATTCTAGCGTAAAAGTATTAATTGAAGGTCACGCCGATGAGCGCGGTACACCTGAGTATAACATTGCATTAGGTGAGAGCCGTGGTATCGCAGTTTCTAAGTACCTGCAAAGTTTAGGTGTATCGGCAAGCCAAATTTCAGTAGTGAGCTATGGTGAAGAAAAGCCAATGGTTAAGTCTCGCACTGAAGAAGCGTTTGCTAAAAACCGTCGTGCGGTACTTGTATACTAATAAAGTAAAGAGAGATTATGAAGCCGAATACTATTTTGGCAGCTCTACTGTTACTAAGCGGGAGCACCCATGTTTGGGCTGCTCCCGCTCCTGTTTCTGAAGCTGCAAATACCTCAGCAGGTACATTAGAAGATCGTATTGCGCAATTAGAGCGCATGATGAAAACACGCAACTTGCTGCAAATAGAACTGCAACAACAGCTTAACTTACTACAAGATGAAGTGAGCCAAGTTAGAGGCGTGACCGAAGAGCAAAGCTATAAACTTGAAAAAGTATTGCAACGCCAGCGTGAGCTTTATCAAGAAATTGAAAATCGCGTATCTAAGGTTTACGAACAAAATAACACACCTGTTGCTGCCACAACTGCAATTGATACATCACAGGCTGTAAGCGATGATTTATCTGAAAATGAAGCTTACGATAGAGCTGTTGCGTTGATCATGCAAGATAAGCGCTATGATGCTGCTATTCCTGAATTTCAAAACTTTTTAACGTCCTTTCCGCAATCGGTCTATATACCGAATGCACATTATTGGCTTGGTCAGTTGTTGACGATAAAAAATGACGATGCAAACGCGCTTGAGCACTTCAAACTGGTGGTAGAGAAGTTTCCTGAATCAAATAAGCGTCCTGATGCAATGCTAAAGTTAGGTACTTTGTATCAAAAGCTTGAAAAGTTAGAGTTGGCGAAGCAAATTTTGAATACTTTAATTGCTGAGTATCCAAGCACAACAGCCGCTAAATTAGCAACAGAGCGTTTGGCAAAGATATAAATAGCATGAATTTGTGTCACAATGGTTTAAAATTAGACGCTTAGACACAAAAACTGAAAAAAACTACGTATTTCAGTTGCACTCATTTTTTAAATAAGTATTATAAGCGCCCGCAGCAGGCGATTGGTTCAAATCAAACTGCTGCACTAAGTGGGTCATTAGCTCAGTTGGTAGAGCAGTGGACTTTTAATCCATTGGTCGATGGTTCAAGTCCATCATGACCCACCACTTAATTTGTAAATGTTATCCGAGCGGGTCATTAGCTCAGTTGGTAGAGCAGTGGACTTTTAATCCATTGGTCGATGGTTCAAGTCCATCATGACCCACCATTTGCAAAAACGTTTTATATCGAGCGGGTCATTAGCTCAGTTGGTAGAGCAGTGGACTTTTAATCCATTGGTCGATGGTTCAAGTCCATCATGACCCACCATTTCACCGTGTTTCGATATGACAGAGCGGGTCATTAGCTCAGTTGGTAGAGCAGTGGACTTTTAATCCATTGGTCGATGGTTCAAGTCCATCATGACCCACCATTATTAACGTTTTTAGGATAGCCCGAGCGGGTCATTAGCTCAGTTGGTAGAGCAGTGGACTTTTAATCCATTGGTCGATGGTTCAAGTCCATCATGACCCACCACTTACAAATTTTATTGATATCGAGCGGGTCATTAGCTCAGTTGGTAGAGCAGTGGACTTTTAATCCATTGGTCGATGGTTCAAGTCCATCATGACCCACCATTCAATACTTTATCGATATTCCCGAGCGGGTCATTAGCTCAGTTGGTAGAGCAGTGGACTTTTAATCCATTGGTCGATGGTTCAAGTCCATCATGACCCACCACTCAAATTATCTTCCTTCATATATTCTTAATTATTTCTTCTTATAACCGTCACTCACTAGGATTATCGCGCGTATTTACGTATAATTCGCCGCAATTATGCAATGTGACTTATAGTGGTCGAGAAATGAGTTTAGCCGAACAAATCATGCCCGAGGATTACATTTTTCCTCCTAAGCCAGCGCCTTTAAATGATGAAGAAAAATCAGAGTACAAAGCGCGTATCAAAGCCTTGTTGAAAGAAAAAAACGCGGTTTTAGTGGCACATTATTACACCGATCCTGAAATTCAGGCTTTGGCTGAAGAGACAGGCGGCTGTGTTGCCGATTCATTAGAAATGGCGCGTTTTGGCGCAAAACATGACGCTGATATCATCGTTGTCGCTGGTGTTCGTTTTATGGGCGAAACAGCCAAGATATTAACCCCTAATAAAACGGTTGTTATGCCTACTTTGGCTGCGACTTGTTCCCTTGATGTGGGTTGCCCAATTGATGAATTTTCTGCATTTTGTGATCAACACCCAGACAGAAAAGTGGTTGTGTATGCGAATACCTCTACGGCTGTAAAAGCAAGAGCTGACTGGATCGTGACATCGTCTTGTGCGCTTGAAATTGTTGAACACTTAGATGAGCAAGGCGAGAAGATCATTTGGGGTCCAGATAAGCACTTAGGTTCTTACATTCAAAAGAAAACCGGTGCTGATATGATCATGTGGAACGGTGCGTGTATCGTTCACGATGAGTTCAAAACTAAAGCACTAAAAGACATGAAAGGGCTTCATCCTGATGCCGCTGTGCTGGTTCACCCTGAATCGCCAGCAGAGATAGTTGAGCTAGCCGATGCAGTTGGTTCCACCAGCCAGTTGATAAAAGCGGCGCAAACAATGGATAACAAAAAGTTTATTGTTGCAACCGACAGAGGCATCTTCTACAAAATGCAGCAGTTGTGCCCAGAGAAAGAGTTTTTTGAAGCACCAACGGCCGGTGAAGGTGCAACCTGTAAAAGCTGTGCGCATTGCCCTTGGATGGCAATGAATGGTCTAAAAGCAATTGAAGAAGCGCTCATAGAGCCGACAGGCAAGGAAGTATTTGTAGATATGGATTTGCGTGATGGCGCACTGCGTTCACTAAACCGCATGCTGGATTTTTCAGCAAATCTACAAAGGTAATGTTCGATAGTTGAGCAACTAAACGCTCAACTTGAAAAACAACTTGCTAAAGTGCGTTGCTTTTCATAGTATTAGCCCCGCACTTTAGGTGCTTGCGGAGAGGTGGCTGAGTGGCTGAAGGCGCACGACTGGAACTCGTGTATAGGCTAACCCCTATCGAGGGTTCGAATCCCTCCCTCTCCGCCATGTATTTTTTGCTTAATCAAGCAATCAAAAAAAGCGCTATGTGTTATCTGAGTACATGCTCAAGTAACTGCTCAGTTAATTTATTCAATACCTTGTCGTCACTACTCGTACTTGCGTAGGTTCTCAACCCGTAAATACTCATGACTAAAAATTGTGCTCTATCTTTAGCATTGGGCTGAGCATCTAATTCCCCTGAAACAATCGCTTTATTGAATACTTTTTCAAAAGATTGCTCAAAGGCATATAAGTTATTGGCGAGCACTTGCGTGACTTCGTCGTCTTGCCCATCTACTTCGGATAAGGTTTTAGTCAGCAAGCATACTTTGGTCGCTTCATTGCTTGCACAAGGCTGAGCAATATCACTCAAAAAAGCATTTAGCGCAGTTCTTAAGTCGCTATGTTGAGAGAAAAGTAGCTCAAATTCTGCGTTCTTATCCTTTTGGTATTGCTCGATGGAGGCGAGCAATAGCCCTTTTTTATTTTTAAAAGCACAATAGATTGAACCCGGATGTAGCCCAGTGGCTTCCGTTAACTTTTGCATACTGGTTTTACTGTAGCCATATTGCATAAAAGTCGTCATGGCTTGTCGTAGAACATGTTCTTTATTGAATTCAGCGCTTCTCATAGGATGGTATTAAAGTGTACTCAGGAAGGCAATTTTAACCTAATTTGATTGTTTGTTCAAAAATAGATCTTGAACGTTTATTCAAGAATGTGTATCTTGAGCGCATATTCAAGAAAGTTCATACACTGTGAACAATATAGCGAGGAATTATGACTGCAATTTTATTTGACGAATACAAGCTCAACGATACATTGACTTTGAACAACCGTATTTTAATGGCACCTTTAACCCGTTGTATGGCTGATGACGAACTGGTACCGACGGATGCCATGGCATCATATTATGCGCGCCGAGCAGATTCAGGGTTGATCATCAGCGAAGCGACGATTATCCGCCCTGATGCTCAAGGTTATCCGAATACGCCGGGGCTGTTCACACAAGCTCAAATCAATGGTTGGAAGAAAGTGACTACAGCGGTACATAATGCAGGCGGCAAAATTTTTGCTCAGCTTTGGCATGTTGGTCGTGTTGCTCATCCCTTTTTCTTTGGTGGAGGTGATGTACTTGCTCCTTCAGCAATTGGCGTTGAAGGTACAGTACCAAGAATGCGAGACTTAACCTATCAAACACCAAAAGCGGCGTCAGTTGAAGAAATACAGCAATTAGTTGCTGATTACGCGACAGCTGCAAGAAACGCCATTGAGGCAGGTTTTGATGGTGTTGAGATCCATGGTGCTAATGGCTATTTAATAGATCAGTTTTTGCATTACTCATCAAACCAACGCGACGATGAGTATGGTCAGACCCCTGAAAATATGTCCCGTTTTGCACTAGAAGTGGTTACTGCTGTATCTGAGGCTGTCGGTGCACAACGCGTTGGTTTGCGTTTATCTCCGGGTGCATATTTCAACATGGAGCCCGATCACAGAGATAAAGCAGTGTTTGACTATCTTTTAGTGAAGTTAAACTCGCGTGAACTGGCATTTGTGCATGTTGGCATTTTTGATGACAATATGCAGTTTGAGCATTTGGGTGGCCGTGTTTCTGATTATATGCGTAAGCACTACGAAGGCACATTGGTAGGTGTTGGAGGCTTTACGCCAGACACTGCATCTCAAGCACTCACTCAACAGCGCATTGATTTGGTGGCAATTGGCCGTCCATTCATTGCGAATCCAGACTATATCAGCAAAGTAAAAAGCGAAGCGCCTTTGACTCAATACAGTGAAGAAATGCTCGCGGAATTAGTCTAAACAGCGAAATTGTATTACCCATAAAGTACAACAAAGGAGGTATTAGCCTCCTTTTTTCTGTGTACTTGCACGCAAAGCAATGCCTAATATCCCGTCTATACTCTAGAAGTCTATCAAAGCTAAACTGATTTACTCTTTTTTGACGACTACTGGCTTATATCTAGGGCGAAGCATGCAAGAAGATCTACTTAATTCCGTTGTAAAACTCACTAAAACCCGCGATGTTGACTCACTAGAGTCGAGTTTGTTATCCACAATACACGAGTTCATTGGTTGTCAGCAGGTGTGTATATATAAATCAATTTCTTCAAAAAATGCACTGCATGTTGAACGCAGCCTGAGCCTTAAAGTGACGGGTGATAAAAAATACGTATGGTCTGAGAGTGACGAATTAGACAAACCAAATACGGAGTTAGTGTCTTGTTTGCAATCGGCTTGCACTATCACTGTTCAAAACAAAGATGGCATTGAAAAGCGTTGGGTGCCTATAAAGTTTAGCGACCGACCAGTGGGGGCAATCGCGATAGTGTCAAACAGTTTATCAAGTTCAGAGCAGGTTTTGCTTAATGCATTTTGCTGTATTTATGAAAACTACTTGATCATCCTGTATGAAAATGAAAGGGATAAACTAACTGGCCTGCTAAATCGTCAAACCTTTGATAAAAAGCTTAAACAATTGATTGAAAAGCAAGTGGTCAAGCACCACAAAACGCTTAAGGCAGTGCAGAACACGAAAGAACATAAAGAAATTGTGTCTTGGTTAGCGATGCTCGATATTGATCATTTTAAACAAGTCAATGACAACTATGGACATGTTTGCGGTGATGAAGTGCTACTCGTGCTTGCACAAACAATGGATAGCTTTTTCCGTCCAACCGATTTGCTGTTTCGCTTCGGTGGAGAAGAGTTTGTATTGGTATTTGAGCCTGCCACATTTGAAGACATCAAATTATTACTTAATGAATTTATGCAATTAGTTCGTATGACGAAATTTCCGTTCGTCAACGGTTTAACTGTGAGTATTGGCGTGTCAAAAATTGGACCGTATGATTTTCCGATCCATGTTTTAGAAAATGCGGATAGAGCGCTGTATCATGCCAAGGCGCATGGTCGTGATAGCGTTTGTTTCTTTGATGATTTAGTTCAAGATATCAGTGATGCGAAGGGAGAGGATAGCTCGGGTGTTGACCTGTTTTAATCTATCATAAAGTTTGCAAATACCTTACACTGCACATTGGCCTATAACACTTACAATAAGCTAAATTCCTCAGTAACTCTGTTGATAAATAGCTCTGAAAAACATCATGTTGCATATAATTCAATCGAACCGAATGGAAGTGCTGCAAGCACAGTTTCATACCTTGCTCAAAAGCGCGCCATTAAGTGGCGTATTCCAAAAAGAAGTGGTTTTAGTGCAATCCCCCGGTATGTCTCAGTGGTTAAAAATTGGCTTGAGTAATGCACTTGGCGTTGCAGCACAGGTAGATTTTCCTCTGCCTTCGAGTTTTATTTGGAAGTTGTATCAACAGTTTTTACCTAATGTGCCGAGCGAATCGCCGTACAACAAACCTAACATGGCATGGAAACTCGTTTCAATTTTACCTTCTTGTTTACAAGAGCCAAATTATGCTCAGCTACAGCAATATCTTCATAATGATAGCGACGGACTTAAATTGTTTTCGCTATGCGAAAAAATCGCTGATGTGTTCGATCAGTATTTAATGTATCGTCCTCATTGGTTGGATACATGGGATAGTGGGCAAGATCAGCTTGATGACGTTGACGTAAATGTCGCACCATGGCAGCCTGATTTATGGCGACGACTCGTTGCTCGTACACAGGAACTTGGTCAAAGTGATTATCACCGCGCTAACATGCATAAGCAGCTGATCTTGGCTTTGGAACATGCAGCGAGTAATGATCTGCCAGAGCGTATTTGTATTTTTGGCTTGTCAGCCATGGCTTCCAGTCAGCTTGAAGTGTTTCAAGCACTTGCTAAAAAGACCGATGTGTTGTTGTTTTTTTGCAACCCAAGTGAACATTATTGGGGCGATTTGGTCGATGAAAAAACACAGGCAAAAATCGCAGCTAAATACGCCAAAATGCCAGAAATTGATGCGCAGCAAAGTCAGGACGAATATTTCATGGTCGGCAATCCATTGTTATCGTCTTGGGGAAAGCTGGGGCGAGACTATTTTGTGCAGCTGGTACAACTGGATGCGCAGTGGATAGATGGTTTTGTGAGTGATTTTGATGGTACTTTGTTGGGTCAAATTCAACAAGAAATCTACCAGCTTGCATTTAAAGGTAAATCACTCACTACGCAAAAAGAGTGGTTTATCAATGATGAAGGCAAATTGCCCATCGCGTTTGATGATACCTCTGTGCAGCTACAAGATTGCCATACGCCACTTAGGGAAGTGGAATGTTTACATGACCATCTGCTCAGGCTGTTCCACCAAGACCCAAGCCTCACTCCCAAAGACATTATTGTGATGATGCCAGATGTAGGTACTTATAGCCCTTACATCGAAGCGGTGTTTGGTTCGGCCACGGGTAAACGTTTTATTCCTTATGCTCTGGCTGATTTATCCATTGAGCAAGAAAAGCCAATACTAACCTCGTTTATCAGCTTGGTGAATTTACCATTCAGCCGTTTTGGTGTATCTGACATCCTTGATTTGCTCGCAGTCAACCCAATTGCCAGCCAGTTTAGAGTTGATGAACATGAGTTTACGCAAATGCGTTATTGGCTTGAGCAAGTTGGAGTTAAATGGGGGCTGGATGCACAGCACAAGCTGGATCATGATCTGCCCGCTTTGTCGTTAAATACCTGGCAGCATGGTTTAAATCGCTTATTGTTAGGGGTTGCATCAGCAGATGAAAATTCGGCGTTTGCCGATATTTATCCGGCAGATTTGGTCGAAGGTATGGCGGTGAATAGCTTGAGCAAGTTGTTGTATTTTGTCGACACACTTGCCAAGTTTAAGCGGCGTTTGCAAGTGGATGCGCGACTTGCAGACAAAGCACAGTTACTCAGAGATATGGTCGCCCAGTTTTACGATGCACAAGCTGAGCAAAGCTGGGATTTGTTGACGTTGGAAAAGGTGATTGAGCAGTTGCAAAAGCACGACGATAACTGCGACATGCAACAGCCTATTTCGCCTCGAGTACTCAGTTACTTAGTCAAACAAGGAATTCAAGAAAAGGGCGTTGGTCAGCGTTTTTTGGTTGGTCCTGTTAATTTTTGTACTTTAATGCCAATGCGTGCAGTGCCGTTCAAAGTAGTTTGCTTGTTGGGGTTAAATGATGCGGATTATCCAAGAACAGTACAACCGATTGGATTTGATTTAGTACCGCATTCAAAAAGACAAAAAGGTGACCGTTCACGTAAATTTGACGATCGTTACTTGTTTTTAGAAGCCTTACTCAGTGCACGAGAGCATTTTTACATAAGTTACATAGGACGTTCTTGCTATAACAATGAACCGCAAATGCCATCCGTTTTAGTGAGTGAGTTAATGGAATACGTTGATAGAAGTTTCTGTTATGAAGGTGACAGTCGGTTACCATCAGCACATTTATTGCGTAAGTCGACCTTGCAACCATTTAACCCTGCCAACTATTGCGATGATCCGAGCACGCAGAGCTTTAATCCAGTTTGGTTACCTAAATCACAAAAGCTCGCAAAGGAAGCGCCAAATTGCTTGGCGGTAGATCTGGATCACGAAATTGAAATATCGCAATTTTTATTTACGGTGCTCGCTCCGCAACGTGCGTTTTACACGCAAACATTGGGACTCCGTTTGCATCAATTGAGTGAACAAAGCAAAGATGAAGAGCCTTTTGCACTGGATACCCTTGAGCGATATCACTATTTAGATGAGATTTTAGAAAGTCAGTTACGTGGTGAAGAAATCAAACTGGAGCAAATGGTGCAAAGAGGCCATTTACCACAAGCGGCGGTTGGAGAAATTCAGTTAGCCCGTTTGCAACAGCGTGTACAGCCGATGATAGAGCGCTTGCAAAGTACAGTCACGCAACAGCGCATGCCACAAGAAGTGCGTATTCAGCTAGGAAATTATTCGCTGCTAGGTTGGTTAGATAAACTTTACGAAAACAAACAGGTTTTTTATCGTAGTGCCAGCATAAAAGCAAAAGACAAAGTAAAAGGCTTTTTACTGCACTGTATTGCACAATGCTGTGACGAGCCTGTCCATACCCATGTTTACGGTTTAGATGAGCAAGTCAGCTTTAAACCTATAGATAAAGCACAAGCTCGTTCACATTTAATGACATGGCTTGAGTTTTACCAACAATGTTTGAATCAACCCATGCCATTTTTCGTTAGCACAGCTTACGAACTCGCAATGACGGGCGATCTTAATAAAGCGGCTGCAAAGTTTAATGGCGGTCAGTATATTGGCTTTGGGGAAAGTGAAGATCCCTATGTTGCGCTTAATTTTAATAATTTAGAAGTTATAAGTTCTGAGCTAAGTCAGCTTAGTGACAAGTTATTGGCGAGCATTGTGGCATTGGCCGAGGAGCAGCGTTATGCAGATTCTTAAGCCGCAAAGTATGCCATTGCAGGGTGAAAACCTCATCGAAGCAAGTGCTGGAACGGGTAAAACATACACCATTACAGGTTTGTACTTACGTTGCTTACTGGGTTTGCAGTTGCCGCCAAACCAACAAACGCCTTTGTCGGTAGAGCAGATCTTGGTGGTCACTTTTACAGAAGCAGCTACTCAAGAGATCAAAGATAGGGTGAGAAAGCGCATTGTGTTGGCAAGGGATGCGCTTTTAGGTGCGCCATGTGATGATGAGCTGATCAATATTGTGTTATCACAAGTGGCTGATGTCCATCAAGCGTACACCTTGTTAGATGCAGCGGCTAAGTCAATTGATGAAGCCGCCATATTTACTATCCACGGCTTTTGTCAAAGAATGCTCAAGCAACATGCGTTTGAATCTAATGTGGCATTTAATTTAGAGTTTGTGTTGGATGAGTCAGAGTTGATCTTAGAGGCCATCAAAGATCATTGGCGTAGTTTTGTTTACCCAATGGATAAAGACACGGCTCAGGCCGTGTTAGATCATTACTCAAGCCCTCATGCTTTAGCGAGCAAAGTAACAAAGTTGCTGACCAAACAGCAAGCCATTATTGAACCAAAAGTAGAGTTATCCGAAGTGTTTGGTGCTCGTGAGCAGTATCAAAAAAATGCTCAGAAATTTAAAAGCAAATTATTAGAAAGCGACTTTTTTAGTGTTCTAGCCAATAGTGCTCTGGCTAAAAACAAAGCTCCCGGTCGCGTTGCTAATATTGAGGCTTTATATACTTATTGCCAAGGTGAACAATGGTATTTTGAGTTTGGCTCGTCAAAGCACTCATTTGCATTGTGGTCAGAGGCATCGTTATCCAACACGGGCAACTACAAAAAAGGTGCGCAAGTAATCACGCACCCTTTACTCAGTGAGTTTACTAAAATGGCGACATTGCATGAGCAGGTGAGTAAGGGACTGCCATTGGCTATTTTGCAATATAGTGCACGCCAAGTGCGTCAATTACTGCAAGTACACAAGGTACAACATAACTTAATAAGCCCAGATGATTTACTGAACCAGCTTCATGATGCATTACACTCACCGCAAGGAGAATTATTACAAGGTAAAATTGCAGGTTTATTTCCAGTCGCCATGATTGACGAATTCCAAGATACTGACCCAGTTCAGTATGGCATTTTTAATACGATTTATGGCACGCATGAGCACACGACTTTGACTATGATTGGCGATCCAAAACAGGCAATTTATGGGTTTCGCGGCGCAGATATCTTTACCTATATTTACGCAAAACAGCAGGTAGCTAAGCAAAGCCAATATACGTTGTCGACCAATTTTCGTTCGGCAGAGGGGATGGTGAATGCGGTCAATGCGATTTTTTCTTCGCATCAAGATAGTTTTATTTACAATCAGGCGATCCCGTTTATACCTGTCTCAGCGAAGGGAAAAAGTGAAACATCTCAGTTTGTGTATGAACAAACTGAGCAAGCACCGTTAGTGTTCAGTGTATTGCAAGATGATAGTCCAACCACAAGCAAGGCCGCAGCACAGGCGAGGCTGTCAGAGGCTTATGCGGGTAAAATCGCTCGGCTACTACACGCGGCCCGTCATGGAGAAGCTAAAATTGGCAGCCAAGCAGTGCAGGCGGGTGACATTTGTGTGTTGGTACGAGATAGAAATGAAGCCTCGGTGATTAAGTTGGCATTAGGTGCTGTAAATATTCCAAGTGTTTATTTAGCGCGAGAAAGCATTTTTGATCAGGCTGTGACTCATGCGATCTTGAGTTTTTTAGAAGTACTTCATGGTAAATATGACGAAGCGGCACTGCGTGGTATTTTAGTAAGCCCTTTGTTTGCACTAGATTATGCACAAGTTTATCAATTAAGAACTCAAGAAGTGCAATGGCAAGCCTACCTCGACCAGTTTAGTGAGTTACAGAAACTGTGGTACAAGCAAGGTGCCATGGCAATGTTGGAACAACTTCTGGTACAAAATGACCTGCCACAACTTTGGCATGCACAAGGCTATAACGTTGAGCGTTGGTTAACCGATTACAGGCACTTAGCCGAGTTACTGCAACAAAAACAAATAGAGCTAGATGGTACTTTACGGGTGATTCGTTGGTTAAGCGCACAATGCCAACAGGCTGTGCATGATAGCGCACAGGTTCGGCTAGAAAGTGACGCAGACTTGGTTAAAATTGTGACCATGCATGCGTCAAAAGGTCTTGAGTATCCAATCGTTTATATACCTTTTGCCAGTGGTTATCGAGAAGCCAGTGAAGCGCTTTATCACGAGAGTGGCAAACTAGTCTACAATCTTGATCCTAACGATGATGATAAGGCCCAAGCTGAACAGGAACGTTTAGCAGAAGATATTCGCCTGTTATATGTGGCGCTTACGCGTGCAATTTACTTTTGTGATGTTGGGCTCTATAACATCGCCGCGGGGCGAACTAAAAAGCCCGGGATCACGCAAACAGCCATTGGATATGTATTGTTTGGTAATCAAGTATTTCAAGGTGCTCAGCAATGGCACGAAGCTTTGAGTGCGTTTTGCCAAGCAAACAATGACATTGCATTATGTTGGTTAGATGACGAACAGCCCAAAGAAAAAGCATTACCTCTAACACAAGAAGCAGAGCAAACACTGTCGGTAAAACCGATCACAGCTCACATCGAACGAGATTGGCGCGCCACTAGCTTCAGTCAGTTAAGTTATCAAAGTCATAGTGACGAGCGCCCTTTAGGGGCGATTGACGAAAACCACCAGCTAGATTTACCCGAACACAGTCAGGTCAATCAGCAAATGGTGCTTAATGCTTACACCTTTGCGAAAGGGGCTAAACCGGGGAGTTGTCTACATGAAATATTTGAACAAATTGATTTCACACAGCCACACAAGCCTACTGGTGACGCGCAGCCTTTAAGTGAAGTTGTCGAGCATAGCTTGAGCAAATATCATATTGAGGAACACTGGCAGTCTTGTGTTGAACAATGGATTGAATCATGCTTACAGTGCCCGTTGAATGAAACGATTGGGCTGAGTTTAAGCTGCTTATCTCCAAAAGACTGTTTAGTGGAAATGGAGTTTTATTTGCCACTAGAGCAATTAAATGCACCACAATTGAATCGTTTGGTTGCAGATATTACTGGTCAGCATAGCCAATTGGAGTTTGAACAAGTTAAGGGGTTACTCAAAGGGTTTATTGACTTGATTTTTGTCTATCAAGGCAAGTATTACATCCTTGATTACAAATCAAATTACCTAGGCGACAAGGCGCAAGATTATCAAAATAACAACCTCAAAATGGCGATGGATGCACATCAATATCACCTACAATATATGATTTATTCGGTTGCCTTACATCGACTCTTATCACAACGCTTGGCGGACTATGATCCTCAAATACATTTGGGTGGTGTGTATTACGTGTTCTTAAGAGCAATGGGTGATGGGGAAGGTGTGTATTTCAACCAGCTCACCACGGAGCAGTTATACCAACTTGACGGGCTGTTTTCACAAGGAAGCATGCTATGAGCCAGTTAGACTTATTTGACGACACGCCACAGCAGGTGTTTGACCATCAAGCCTTTATTGCGTTGTTATTGAGTGAATCTAGAGTGCGCCACTGTGATGTGGCTCTGTCAAAATTACTTAATTTTCAAAAAATTGATAATCACTTCTATATTATTTTGTTGTTATTGCGTGCTGAACAGCAGCAGCATAGTTGTTTATCCGCGCAAGATATTGATTGGGCAGACCCTTTCGCGTTGAAGGGGCTACAGCATGAATTAGGCATCGCACCTTGGGATGAAAGTGAACCTGCGATAATTTGGCGCTCATTAGCGGAACACAGTGCTGTGGGTGAGGGCCAACCACTGATTTTGTTGGGTAATAAGCTTTATTTAGCGCGCCTTGCTAATTACGAAGCCTTGCTTGCAGAGCGCTTTCTCGCCATGCAAAATCAACAACTGGTGGTTGATGAACCACGTCTAGCGACTTTGTTGGAGGAGTACTTCCCAAGTACTGAGCAGGAGCTAGATTGGCAAAAAGTGGCTTGTGCGATGGCGGCGATAAGTGGCTTTTGCGTGATCACAGGTGGGCCAGGAACGGGTAAAACAACCACGGTTACCAAACTACTTGCCATTTTGCAGTCCTTGTATCGTAAAGCACCGTTAACCATTAAACTGGTTGCGCCAACGGGTAAAGCTGCTGCTAGACTGAGTGAGTCTATTTTGGGAGCTAAGGCGAAATTGGGGCTTAGTGAAGCGCTCAGTGCATTGATACCCGAGCAAGCTCAAACTATTCATAGACTGCTTGGGGTGATCCCGCAAAGCAACCAGTATCGATATAATCAGCATAATCCTTTGCATTTAGATTTGTTGATCATAGATGAAGCCTCAATGGTTGATTTATCGCTATTAGCTAAGTTGGTTCAAGCAATGCCCAGCCACGCAAGGTTGATCTTACTTGGCGACAAAGATCAGCTAGCCTCCGTAGATACAGGCAGTGTCTTGAGCGATTTGTGTCAGGGATTAACACTGGGACAGCAGCCAAACTATAGCCGTGCGCTTTGTACACGCTTAAATAAATTGTGTTTCGCAGGGCAAGCTGTTTTGCACGAGCAAGCGGATGTTTTTATGCTGTCAGACAGCATCGCGTTTTTACAAAAAAGTCACCGTTTTAATGAACTCAGTGGAATTGGTCAGTTAGCCATGGCGGTCAACAACAACGATAAAAAGCGCTTGCAAAAAACTCTGGCTGGCGGGTTTGAGGATATTGTTTTACTGCCGCTGGATCAAACACAATATCAGGCTCTAATCGAGCGTTGTGCAAAGCACTACAGCGCTTATCTCACATTAATGCATAATGGTGCACCAGCACAGGCCATCCATGAAGCATTCTCTCGTTTTCAATTATTAGCAGCTCTCAGAGAGGGGCCGTATGGTGTCGCACAGCTTAACAAACGTATTGAACAGGTGTTATACGCTTTGGGGCTTATCAAGCCAAATGGGCGTCATTACGCAGGGCAGCCGATTATGATTGTGGAAAATGACTATCAACTCAAGTTATTTAATGGAGATATTGGTATTTTGTTGCCAGATGAATACGGGCAACTTAAAGCCACATTTATTGATGAGCAAGGTGGCTATCGAGCCTTTTATCCGGCACGGTTGCCGATGCACGATAATGTATACGCCATGACGATACATAAATCTCAAGGGTCTGAATTTGCCCATACAGCGATGCTTTTACCACCTTTGCAACGTGCCTCTTCTGGGATAAATAGGCAGTTGGTTTACACAGGGATCACCCGGGCAAAAGAAAAGTTTGAGCTTGTTGCGCAAGAGAAAGTACTGCTAAACGCAATGTCTAGATCGGTTTCTAGATGTTCTGGATTACGCGAAAGGTTAACATGAAATTAATAAAAGGATAATTTATTGTTTTTCACTGCCGTTTAGCTATAGTTTTTAACGTAGACACGATGTTGAAGCATGACACCTTCACTGTCTATTTCCCTATACATTCCAAAGCCCAGTTGGAATAAACGCCGCCATCGTGAAAACCATGGCGGCTTTTTTGCAGGTCAATCGTTTGGTTGCGCCTTATTTAAATATTGTAGTGCCACTTGGCTGAGTGTTTTAACGCCAATGCTTAACGCTTGCTCATCCACAAAGAACTTAGGAGAGTGATTACTGGCAGCTGTGCTCAAGTCTTGATCTGTTGGGGTAACCCCGAGCATGAAGAAAAAACCAGGTGTTTCTAGTGCATAGTATGAAAAATCTTCAGCACCTGTGATCAAGCTAAGCTCTTTTACGTTTTCGCTTGCGAGTATGCCTGTCAGTGTTTGGAGTGCATGGCGTGTGAGTGCAGGGTTGTTGATGGTAACCGGGTAGCCATCGTTTATGGTGGTTTGCGCCTGTGCACCAGCCGATTGAGCGACTAGATCAGCAGTTTGTATTAAACGTTTTTTAATATCCGCGCGCATAGCTTGATCAAAGGTGCGAATGGTGCCAATTAGCTCTACTTCGTCGGGAATAATGTTAGAGCGTATACCGCCGTTGATTGCGCCAAAAGACAGAACAGAGGGAGCTTGAGTCACATCAACTTGTCTAGAGGCGATGGTTTGGGCCGACATCACAATTTGCGCTGCTGTTACTATGGGATCAACACCTCGCCAAGGTCTTGAACCATGGGTTTGTTTGCCTTTGACTTTGATTGAAAATGAATCTTCACTTGCCATCATCGGGCCGCTTCGATAGCCAACTTGTCCCACTTTTAGCCTGCTTGTGGCGTGCAAGCCAAATATAGCTTCGGGCTTTTTGTTTTTGAATAACCCTTCTTTAAGCATCAACTCGGCGCCCCCTTGTTCACCATCAGGCGCCCCTTCCTCTGCTGGTTGAAATATAAACATTACCTCACCAGCAAGCTCAGATCGCTGTTCGCTAAGCAGTTTCGCGACCCCCATTAAAATTGCGACATGGGTGTCGTGACCACAGGCATGCATGACACCTACTTGTTTACCTTTATATTCAGTGATCTGCTTTGAAGCAAAAGGTAAGTCTACTTGTTCGGTAACTGGGAGGGCATCCATATCAGCGCGCAGTGCAATGAAAGGTCCTGGTTTATCACCTTTGAGTTTTGCAACCACGCCCGTGTGGGCAATCCCTGTTTGCACATCAAGCCCCATTTTTTGAAGATGAGAGGCGATATATTGCGCCGTTTTGTACTCACGATTACTTAGCTCAGGATATTGGTGCAAATGTCTTCGCCATTTGATCACTTGCTGATTTAATTCATCCATTGCCATGGTTGCTGTGGCTCGGACTGGTTGACTGCTCAACATTACAGCAAAACAAACTAAAGCACAGATTAAGCGCATGATGATATTCCTTTGTGTTTATTGTCTAAACAGACTAACACTATATCTCTATCACTTTCTACGGGGATCAAGGAGAAGCACAGCTTACTTTCATTGACAATTTTTAACCAATGTGGTTTAACAATTTAAAGTAAATACTTTAATGAGACGAATAGATGAAATCCATGGAACAGCAATTGGTGACTTACGCCAAATATCATAGAGACAAACGTAATATCGCAACCCACTTTGTCGGCATTCCTTTAATTGTGTTTGCCGTAGCATGGTTATTGTACGTGCCCATTTTTACGTTCAATAGCGTCACTATTACACCAGCGTTGGCTTTGACAGTGGTTATATGTGGTTATTACTTAATCCTCAATTTTCGTTTTGGTGCGCTGATGAGTTTGCTCTTGGCGCTATGTTATGCAGCGGTTAAACAATGCTATGTAAATTGGGAATTTGGCGATATGTGGTTTTATCTCGCTGGTGTAGGTCTGTTTTTAATAGGTTGGGTTATCCAGTTTGTGGGCCACTACTATGAGGGGAAAAAGCCGGCATTTGTAGATGATATTATGGGTTTGGTAATCGGGCCGCTGTTTGTCACCGTTGAATTTTTATTCTTAATTGGCTTGCAAAAAGACCTAGAAAATCAAATCGTTGAAGAGGCTGGGCAGTATAGATAAAGGCAGGTATAACACCTGCCTTTGAGTCACATAATTAAATGGTCATACGCGTTTCTAGTTTATGACCTTTAATGATCGTAATATCCTGACTATTGAGCCTTAATTTACCGTTATTAGTTTCGATCAGGTAGCCAAGTTCAGGAAAATCAACGCCACCAGCATCGGTGAGTTGCTTACGGGCACGGTGAACCATAATGTTCATGTGATTCATCTGTACGCCCAAAGCCTTAATCAAGTCCTCTCGATAGATCCAACCTTGTTGTTCAAGCTCTAAGCCGTCATCTTTATCTTGAATACGTAAACGCGCTAACAGTAGTAGCAAATAGTGATGGGTACGAACCCCTAAGTCTATCACTTGGCCATTTAGCTCAACCGCTAACTGGGTCGTTTCTTCATCTTGGCTTACCGAAAATGATAGACCACAGGGTTTGACTGTTGGTTGACTGTCTAGGTGTTTGGTCATTGCAGCCTTTCCCGCGCAATAAAACACCCATTGGCGATTAAACGCACTGAGCAATCCACCATCGATTAATGCTTGTCTGTCACTGGTATTTAAATCTTCTAAAAACCAATAACTTAACATTGAGTCATAGTAGATAATATGTGTAGGGCTCTCTTCATCAGGCAGTAATAGTTGGTCTGATACTTCAATGACTTTTGACTCTTCATCCTGAGACACTAGATACTGGCATTGAGTGCTTAAGTTAGCAACTACAAATGAATTTTGCCCAGGTGCGGCAAAATCAATTTTGTCATTCTCACACAGTTGGTAAGGTAAGTTTTTATCGATTTTCTTGTCGTTAATCCATGTTCCATTGGTACTCACATCTCTGAGTAGCCATTTATCATGAGAGAGCTCGATAATAGCGTGATGGCGTGACACACCGGGTTGGTCAATAAGGGTATCAACATTGAACTTATAACGGCCTACGGTATGGTAGCTTTTTAAGTAAACTTTGCTGAGTTTTTGTTCGTCAATAAGATAAGCCATTATATGTCCTTACATTCAGATAGGTGTGCTTGAATAGCGCTTTGCTCACATTAGTACTGTCTTATATGTTTGTTAAAAATGGTTTTATCCTTCAAGTTCATTAACAAATCATCCAAACACAAGTTAAATATATCATTGAGTATTTTAGAAAATTCTGTGCTGTAAGCCAATTACATCACATTACAAAATTAATAAAAATCCCACCTTGCGCATTATTGCAAAATAAACCATATTTCATAAATGATTTGCTGGTGGTTTCCGTGAGGGCTTAGTGGGTGAATTTAAAAAAATGAACACCGTAAAATTAACGGGAGTGTACAGTTTCTGCGACCATTTTGATTCTGAGCGTTTAACGTTAGATTCTAGCGCACTTAGAATTGTCACTGATTTTACAAGGCGTGTTCCTCAAGTGATTTTAAAAGATGTTGATATTGACCATGCTTTATACATGATGATTAATGGTCATGTGAGGTCCAAACTAGTCATCGATCACGATGATACTTTTTTAGGCGTTGTGAATTCGAAAGACTTAACTGGCAGAAAGGTGCTCAGTACGGCCCAAAAACGTAGCCAGTCTCGCAGTGATTTAACCGTAGAAGATTTAATGACCGCGAAATCAGACCTACATGCTATTGCTTACAGTGCTGTAAAAGACGCTAAAATAGGTGATGTACTTGAAACACTTAAAGAAATCGGTCAGCAACATGTATTACTGGTCAACAAGCATGGTGGCTTGAGAGGTATGATCTCTGCAAGTGATATCGCAAGAGCCCTGCACATTCCGGTTAATATCTTTAACAAAGCCCACTCTTTCAAAGAAATTTTTGCCATCATTCATGGCCATGAGGAGATGACCGCTTAACCAAGCGCAAGATGTGAGCAGCACATCTTGCGTTAGTTTATAGGCTTATGATAACAGCTTGTTCATGAGCAGAAAGCCTAGCGCTCCCTCTATTGCCGCAACTTGTCCGTCAATACAGTTTTGTGGTGTTGCAGTTTGTCCGTCAGGATAAACTTCAGTGGTGGTCACATAAGGCGCGTCAGTCATACCCATGCATAAGCCTAGAGCCGTGCCGTCGTAATTAATCACACCAAATTGCTCGAGTGGTACGCCAATCAGTTTATTATTTTCGTCAGCAGGAGCGATTTGTGTCACGCTCGATACCTTATCAATAATGGCCTTTTGAAACTCAGCCTGTGGTTTTTGTGTGTGCCCAACCAAATAAAAACCGTCGGGGATATTCCAGTTGTCATGTGTTACACCATCTCTTGCTGCCAATGCAGGCCTAAATTCGGTGTTATCGGTATCGGTTGTTTCATGTAAATCTACATGACATAAAATCTCACAATCAAGAGAACGTAAGTATTGCATCGCAAAACGAGATTCATCGGCAGGTGAGTTCTCGTAAAACGAGCGATTTGGGTCAATTGCGTTGGGGTTCCAGCGATTAATGGTTTCGTAGCCCCAAGGGCTTATGCAGGGCAAAATGAGCAAATTGAAGTGCTCGCTATATTGAAGCGTGTTATTTTTTGCAAAGGTAAGCGAACCATGCACGCCGCTGGTTTCATAACCGTGTACGCCCCCTGTTACCAGTACGGTTCCTTTACTCCTATCCCAATTTTTTGTTTTTATAGCAAAGAGAGGGTATTGCGCTGGCGCATATTCCAAAGTGGCATACTGTTCAACCGATAAATGTTCAGGCAGGTTTTGAACTTGTTGTACTACATCTGCATGATAGCTTCTAGTGATGCGTTGTTGTTTTTGCCACTGTACTTTATGCTCATTTTGCCAGGGCTTACCAGCCTCTCCGATAGGGTATGGTTGCGACATTGTTACCTCTTAGCACGAGTAAAAAATGTCATCCTAAGTTTTTTATCGTAGTTGTGCAAATAACTGCGACGTCATGCGCAGCTCACATAATTCACTTATGTGCAGCTGAGGTTAAATAGCCAAACTGTCTTAATTTAAGCTCTTGATTACGGGTAAATTGAAAGCTTAAAAAGTAAATGCTGCCGTTATTGTGTTGTACGTGGGTTATGCTAATCGCACATATTTTTTTAATCTTAATATCGGAAATTTCTTCGCCAGAAATATACTTTCTTCTCCCTAATAGCGTGATGTAATACAAACCGTTAGCACAAAAGCTTGCCACCCGTTTGCCACTAATTGTCATCAGTAGGTTAAAGTTTACACAGGCGATGGCTGCAATCAGCACGATAAATATGCTATGAGTGAGCGCCTCATATCCATACCCAGAAGCATACGTTGCAATTAAAAATAATAAAAATGTCACAAGTCCAACAAATGCATAAAAGGCAACATTCGCTTGAAGTTTAAATTCTTTCATAAAATAAGTTAGCCTCGATTCAAACAGGTATTTAATGCACTACATTTTATTGTTGTAAAGTGGATAAAATATGAAGAGGATTACAAGCGCTTTTAACGCGTTCAGGGTAAGGGGCCAAATCAAGAGGTGTGTCGTTATATCTTTACCGGCTTTCGGTCAGAGCAGCGAGTTTAGCGCAGTAGATGCTCCAACTCTCGGTGTAAAACTTCATCGTCACCAAGATTGAGCTCAATGAGGCGTTTTAGATGCGTGACACTGTCTAAATCAATTTGGCTGCAATGAATGCCAATATGGTCAGCTTCAATATGGCGTACTTCACCTTCCATTGAGATCACAATGTCGCTATCGGGTAGATGAATTTTGATGCTGGCAGATTCATCTCTTAGAGGCACATAACCGGTTGGGTGTGAAATCAAAACGCCTTTGAGAGAAAGGTCGATCACTTGGCAGCTGTAATCGCCGCTGGCTGTCATTAACAACGCTGGTGTAGAAAAAAGCACACGGCTAAATTGTCTTCTGTCTTTCATGCTTGCTCCTACCTATGTGGATCGCCTAGTCATAAGCATAGTTGCTAAGCTCCAGTAATAGCAAATAAAAAGCCCCGAATCATCGGGGCTTAACAAGCAAGTTTAGCCAATTTTTTTGTATTTAATACGTTTTGGCTCGGCAGCGTCAGCGCCGTATGTTTTTTTCAACCACTCTTCGTATTCGGTATAGTTACCGTCGAAGAAGTTCACTTGGCCTTCGTCACGGTAATCAAGTATATGCGTGGCGATACGGTCTAGGAACCAACGGTCGTGGGAAATACACATTACGCAACCTGGGAACTCTAAAATTGCGTTCTCTAGCGCGCGCAGTGTTTCAACGTCCAAGTCGTTGGTTGGCTCATCCAGAAGGATAACGTTGCCACCGGCCTTTAATAATTTGGCTAAATGTAAGCGGTTGCGTTCACCACCTGACAGTTCTTTAACAAACTTTTGCTGATCATTGCCTTTGAAGTTAAAGCGACCAACATAGGCACGGCTAGGGATCTCAAAGTTACCAATTTTAAGAATGTCTTGGCCATTCGAGATCTCTTGGAATACGGTATTGTTTTCACCCATGTTGTCTCGGAACTGCTCAACGGTTGCCAACTCAACGGTGTCACCAATGACAATCTCACCACCTGTCGGTTGCTCTTGGCCACTGAGCATTTTGAAAAGAGTTGATTTACCCGCGCCGTTGGCGCCGATGATTCCGACGATTGCGCCTTTAGGAACGCTAAAGCTTAAATCGTCAATAAGTACACGATCACCAAAACTCTTATTTAAGTGATTTACTTCAATTACCTTATCACCAAGGCGAGGACCTGGTGGAATAAACAGTTCATTGGTCTCGTTACGTTTTTGGTAGTCACTTTGCTGCATCTCAGTAAACTGAGCCATACGAGCTTTCGATTTAGCTTGACGACCTTTCGGGTTTGAACGTACCCATTCAAGCTCTTTCTCAATTGATTTTTGACGTGCTTTCTCTGACTTTTCTTCTTGTTTCAAACGTGCATCTTTTTGCTCAAGCCAAGAAGAGTAGTTGCCTTCCCAAGGAATACCATGACCACGGTCAAGTTCTAAAATCCAACCCGCAACGTTATCAAGGAAGTAACGGTCGTGGGTAATAGCCACTACAGTACCTTCGTAATCATGTAAGAAGCGTTCTAACCAAGCTACAGACTCAGCATCTAAGTGGTTGGTTGGTTCGTCGAGTAATAGCATATCTGGCTTTTCTAACAATAAGCGACAGATAGCAACACGGCGACGCTCACCCCCTGATAGGTGCTCAATTTTTGCGTCCCACTCAGGTAAACGTAACGCGTCTGCTGCACGCTCTAGCACGTTATCAATGTTGTGACCGTCATGAGCTTGAATAATTGCTTCAAGTTGGCCTTGCTCTTTTGCTAGCGCATCAAAATCCGCATCTTCCATAGCGTACTCAGCATACACTTCATCCAAACGCGCCAGCGCATTTTTCACTTCGCTGACGGCTTCTTCTACGGTTTCGCGAACCGTTTTGCTTTCATCAAGCACAGGCTCCTGAGGAAGGTAACCAATTTTCGTACCAGGCTGCGGGCGAGCTTCACCTTCAAATTCTTTATCAATACCCGCCATAATGCGTAGTAACGTTGATTTACCCGCACCATTTAAACCCAAAACACCGATTTTAGCGCCTGGGAAAAAGCATAGAGAAATATCTTTTAAGATGGTTCTTTTAGGTGGCACAACTTTGCTCACCCTAGACATCGTATAAATATATTGAGCCATGAGGTTCCAATTTTGATTATGTTATTTGGGCGTTATTTTAGTGAAAGCATCGCGTGGGGGCAATGTTTTAGGAGTATAACTATGACAAAAGGGTGAGTGTTTTTTCAGATTTTAGTTACATCCTATTATTTAACAAATGTGTATTACCTGTCTGGTTTTTATTCACATATGAATTTTCTCATAGCTAATTAATAAGATTATAAAAGTAGGTCATATTTGACCTGTTTAAGGACCAAGAAAACGGTAAGATTAGCCTACATTGAGAACAATTGTTTAGAGAAATTGTAAATAATCAAGTTTCCCATTATTAGCCGGAATATCGTTCCAACATTTCGCTCAGTTGCTTCACCATGCCTGCGATGACGATTTTTGGCCTTTACTGAGTTGATTATTTTGCCAATCTCTAAGGCGCTTTTTAACCACAACTCTATGGAATAGAGAGTGTGGTGATGACCACCTTAGTGTTGTATGGCGTTCCATCCAATTGTGCTACCTCGCTGAATATACTCATTTTGGAAAGTCTCGTACTGAGCAGTCAAAGGTATCCAGCGGTGATTCAATATATTAAGAAATTAAAAGGAATCGTAATGAAACAATCACCCGTCAACTCTGGACGTATTTTTACCCCAAGAAAAACCCCTCGTGGTGGTGAAATATTGCGCTATGCACGTAATTTGAGAGGGTTTACTCAGGCAGAGTCGGCCGCAAGCTATGGCATTGAAGAGCGTACTTTAAGGCGCTGGGAAAATAGAGAATTTGATCCTCGCTGGAATGATGTGATCAGCCTCGTTGAAGACGTATACCTATTAGATATTTTAGAAGTAATGGCGAAAATTAATCATGACGACACATATAACAATTAAGCAAGTGCGTACAGCACTGAAGCGCTGGGGTAACTTTTGGCGTTCTAGAGAGTTTGGCAAAGGGTTTCGGGCTACTTCAATCAGTGATGTAAATGGTAAACCGACAGGCGGTAGCATGGGGGCTGACGCGATGTCGGTTCCAAAAGAAATTGAGTTAGTAACCCAACTTATTGCGGCTTTAAGACCCGAGTGCATTCGTGCGATACGAGCACGTTATTTAATGACTGGCACTTTAGCTGAAGCGGCAAAACTCGTTGGATTTGACTCAAAGCGTTCAGCAGAATTTTGGTTAGTTAAAGCTGAACGGAGTTTGTTGGCCGAATTTTCGGCCAACCTTAACAGTGTATAAGGAGTCGATATGTCGCTGATGATCACGGTCGAGCAGATCAAAAAACACGAAGGGTACAAACAGTACCCTTATTATTGTACGGGAGGGAAATTAACCATAGGGTATGGACGTAACTTAGATGACAATGGAGTGGATGAAGAAGAGGCTGAGCAACTATTGGCTAAGGATGTTCAAGAAGCCAAAGCGGGCGTAAAACGTCGCATTGATGTAAGTAAGTGCAATGAAGCACGCCTTGCAGTGTTAGTTAATATGGCATTCAATTTGGGCTTAAGTGGCTTAATGGGCTTTAAGAAGATGCTCCACCATGTTGAGTTGGGTAATTACGAGCAAGCCGCACTGGAGATGCTCAATAGTCGCTGGGCCAATCAAGTTCCTAATCGTGCCAATGAGCTTGCTAAGCAAATGCTAACGGGAGATTGGCAGTGATGGGACTACTGAGCAAAATATTTAGCACAACGACCCAAGATCCAATTCAAACAGTGGGCAATATTCTGGACGAACTTTTCACGAGCGAAGAAGAGGTACTCAAACAAAACTTGCTCAAAGCGCGTTTAGTGGCCAAGTCAGCGCAAGTGCAGGCGCAAATAAACGCCATGAGTGCATCACATCGCAGTGTGTTTGTTGCCGGTGCAAGACCATTTCTACTTTGGGTATGTGGCTTTGGGTTTTTATTTTCTTTTGTCATAAATCCAATTTTACAATGGTTATGGCCAGAAATAGGTGCCCCAAAGCTACCATTAGAGGTGATGCTTGAACTGACGCTTGGCATGTTAGGCCTAGCGGGATTGAGAACAGTAGAGAAAATTAACGGAGTTGCTAAGTGAGTCAACCAGAACATTGGCAAATGAAGAAGGAGCTCAATTTAGCCCACATTATTACTACGGTCACATTGTTAGTATCGGGAATACTTTATTTAAGCGACTTGGATAAACGGATCACCACCAATACCCAAGAGCTGAGCCATCTAAAGCAGATCCGCAATGAAGACCAAAAACGTATTGAAAAACGATTAGATTCAATCGACAAGAAACTTGATACCTTGCTTGGCAGTAATCCTCGCAGCAACTAAGTACAAGTTTTCAATCCACCACTAAACACATTTTAAGCACCATTTCGCGTGCAGCCATTCTGAGCAAACCAAGCTGAATAATGATCAGCTATGTCCTAAGGAGTTACCTGTGAACAATGCAATTGAGCTATCACGCTTGGCCAAGCCAGATGTGATTGAAGACTTAAATTACGAAATGATATATCAGCAAATGTACGATGCATTGCTTGAAGCACAGCCCGATTACACCCCATTGGTGTCAGATCCAGCTATAAAGTTGCTGGAAATCGCGGCAATGCGAGAGCTTTTGCTCCGTCAGCGAATCAATGATGCAGCGCGTTCAGTGATGGTTGCGTATGCAAAAGATAATGATCTTGATCATCTTGGTGTACTCTTCGGAGTCGAACGAGCGGCGGGCGAAAGCGATGAGCGCTATCGCGCGCGCATACCTTTATCGCTTGAAAGCCATAGCATGGCAGGTACCATGGGCGCATACGAATACCATACCATGGCCGCATCCCCAGATGTAAGAGATGTGTATGTGTATTCCAGCAAACCAGGCTTTGTTGATGTAAAAGTATTGCCAGAGCAAAATGCACAGGCAGACCCACTGATTGAACAAGTACGCACCTATTTAAATGACGACGATATTCGACCGTTGACTGACTATGTGCAGGTGCACAAAGTTGAACCGAAAAAATACCAAATTAAAGCCCAAGTGCACTTGCATGAAATTGCTGATGAAACGCTGGTGAAAGAACAGATAAATAGCGCTCTTGCAGCCTTTGTTCGTGAGCATTATCGACTTGGTCAAGAAGTGCCGCATTCGGGCATTATTGATACCTTGCACCAAGCGGGTGTGAGAAAGGTGAAATTAAGCTCACCAGTAGATGATGTAATTTGCGAACAGGACGAAGCCGCTGTGGCAGATGTGATCGATATTGCGTACTTTTAGGAGCAGCCAATGAAAGATGAAAAAGCAACATTTGTTTCCTTGTTACCACCTAATGGCAGTTCATTTGAGCAAGCTCTGGAAAAAGCATCTACCTTTGAACCGAGCAAGTCGATACCTGATTATGTAGCAAAACACTGGGACCCTAGCACTTGCCCAGAGACGCTGCTACCTTGGTTAGCTTGGAGCCTATCGGTGGATGAATGGGATGAAGCATGGCCTGTTGATGCCAAGCGAGCTTTGATCCAAAACTCCGTGGCGATCCACAAACACAAGGGCACGGTAGGATCGGTAAAACAAGCGCTTAAATCGCTGGGCGTGGTAATGGAGTTTTTCGAGTGGTTTGAAGATGTGGATGACACCTCATTGGTGCCAGTGCACAGTAAAGAACCCAATACTTTTACCTTTATTACTTGGGCCAATGAGCAGGTATATACCAGCGAGCAAGTATCGCTTTCAAAGGAGATGTACGAAGCAATTGAGCGTGTCACGACGTATACCAAACCACAGCGTGCACATTTTAAATTTTTAGTTGGCGCTAAACTGGATTTAGGTATCAAGGTGGCAACCACCACCAGTGGTTTGCAGGTTGGTCGCATAAATTACGACACGATTCCCGTCAAAGCGGCACCGAGTGAAATTACCGCAGGGTTGACGACAGCAAGCTTAGGTCGTTATGCCGTCAACCGACAAAGAGGCGCAACCAAAGCCGTTGAAGCGAGGCTACAAGACAGCCTAGCGCTCGGTGTGCATTTAAATAATCAACGCCATACGGTTGGGCGCTTTTACATGGAAAGTGACCAGAAGCTGCCCGCAGGATGTTATTACTTGCAATCGGAGTTTGCACTCGGCGGCCACATCAGTAATCGCCGCTACAGCGTCGGGCGCTTTTACCTCAACACAGAAATCGATAATTCAGATCATAGCTAAGTCAACGGAACTGGCAGCCCTAATGGGAAGAGCTTTTAACCTATTTGATTCAGTGCGCGAAACAAACGTTTGGCACACTGACATCTAGCCAAGTAGTTATCTTGGGCAAACACGTCAGTTGGTTCTTGCATACACACAGCCTAGCGGCACACAAACAGAGGTGTAATTTACCACGCTTAATGCCAATAACTGCTTAAATTCTATAGAAATAAGGAGTGTGTGCAGTGAGCACAATTTTACGGCCAACCATCACCACCGCCGGATTAGAAGCGGTATTTAATTCAGACAAAAATGGCTTTCAAGCCAAAATTAACAAAATCGGCTTAGGTACGGGCAACTATACGCCTGATCAAAGTCGCAGTGCGTTACAAGCGGAAGTGCATCGAATTTCCGTTGCCAGCGGTGAAGACAAAGGCAACGCGCAAATTCACATGAGTGTGATTGACGACACGGACAACAACTTTTGGGTCAACGAAGTTGGCTTTTATTTAGAAGACGGCACTTTGTTTGCGGTTTACTCAAACCCCGATAAACCCATTGCTTACAAGTCAGCAGAAGTGGACTTACTGTTAGCGTTTGATCTGGTGCTAACAGGTGTACCGGCAGACTCAATCACGGTGATCGATCAGGGCGTTAACCTCAACATTTTAATTGCCCCAGAGCTTGCCAAACTAGGTGCTGCGCAAATCGGCAATATGGCACGTCATCTAAAACAAAAGTTTGCGTTGATGGACGCGGGTGTACTTTAAATAATTTTGTATCAATAAGTGAGAGGAAGGATAACGATGCAGGAATTACAACAAATGGCAATCAATACACAAAATGAGCAAGCGGATGAGAATACTCAGGCACTGGGAACACAATGTGTGCCTTTAGCTTCGAAAGCTGCGTTTGAACAAGCTAAACAGATCCAAAAAAGAGCTCAGTGTAATGCGGCTAGAAGTCATGCATATCAAGTGGAGTCCGACGGACTTGCATTTAAATATTTGGCCATGCAAGCGCAATTTGGTGACAGTCATGAACGAACCATTGGCGCAAAAAAACAATGGCTGGATGCACGTACTGCAATTCAGGCACGATACTACGATGACTCACTTTAGATACAAAAAAATGAATAAACAAGGCCGCATTTGAGCGGTTTTTTATTTTTAAAAAACAAAAGGAAATATCATGGCATTAGAGCAAGATATAGGTCGGTTGATAGAATCAACGGATAAATTGACCGAAACAGTGGATGGCAAAATCCAAGATATCACGACAACATTAAACCAAAAATCTCAAGAGGTAGACAATCGGCTGACAGCCAAAGAGCAGGCGGTGGATGCAAAAATCGCGAGCTTTCAAAAAGCGTTGCCGCTTGCACCAAATAACCTGTCCGATACTAAGTATTTCGCGCAAATAAATGCGAGTCATGAGGATGGCGTAGCAGTAGATGTAATGCAATCGCATGCCGCCCCGTGGAGCTGTTTTTATTATCAAGGAACTGAGGGTACAGCAACCGTTACAAAGTTAACTAACAAGATGTTGGCTGACTATGGTCTGACGCCGAATAGCGAATTTCATCGTGCGATTGGGGTGTATCGTTCAGAAGCGGAGCCTTTTTATGGCAGTGATTTTAAAGTACTGCTATTTGATGTCGAGTTGACCAAAGGTATGACGACGGATGAAAACTTAGGCTTGCTTTTCGTACTTAATCAAGGTTGCCCTTCGTTTACAGGCTGGAACAAAGGTGAGTTTTTAACCCAAGCAAATTGCTGGATTAACGTTATAGAACAATCAGGTAGCTTGGAGTTTTATCCATCTTCAAATCGTTCAGCAACAATTAGAGTTAATGCTGATGATAAGGGAAAAGGTTGGCAATATAAACGTAATACTCGCCAAGGTTGGGGCGGGTGTCACCAACCAATTTTTAGAGGTCTTGGGAAAATGAAAGTTGCCGTTGCCTTACCATACGTTGGCACGGGTGATCACGGAAGCAATATGATTTGGGCTGATAGTGTGGGTCATGCCTATTCACACACAGCACCAGCAATTGGCGAAGGAGTATAATCATGGCTGTTTTAAAACAAATTTCTACACAAAGAATTTTCGCTGGTGGTATTAAAGATGCGGCGCATGCCGCGCACATCGCAAAGCAAGCAGAAGTCGCATCTGAGGATTACGAGCTAATCTTTGACGAACAAGAGGTGCAAACACTTAGACGCGCCCAATATAGCAAAGAAAGTGATTATCTTTTCTTTGATTATATGGCTGCAGTGACTGAGTTTGGTGAATCTTCAGAGCAGGCCACAGCCGCAAAAGACGCATGGCTAACACAAAGAAACGCCATCAAAGCGACTTACGCGAAACCTGAATAACCTTTTTTAAACCAAATAAACCCGCTTACTAGCCCAATATTCCCCTTTAAGTGTTATCAGATTCTGAAACAAGTTCAGAATGACGAATGTGTGAGATACATCTTCTTTAGTCATCCTGACGAAGGTCAGGATCTTATACGCGATTGGAGTTGTGCTATTAGCGGGTTTTTTATTTTAACCCTGCCAATTTTGCAGTATGGCAACCATTAGTTGGAGAAAAACAATGGCTTTAGAACAAGATATTGCCAAATTAATCGAGGCCTCAAATGACCTCACAACCATTGTAGATAACAAAATCACCGATATTGATGCCAAGGTGGCACAGTCCAAAGTCAAAGTGGATGGCTACATTGAGCAAGTAAATAACTATATCAATTCAGCCCGAGACAAACAGTCTCACTTTCGATTAACAAAAAACCAAGCATTGATCGCAAACGATGAAGGCACCTTTCCAAAATATTGGAGCGGTGGTTACGTAAAAAGCGCAAAAGTCGTTGAAACGGTCACTACAGGCGTGGAGCCAGAGCAGCGTTCAGCATTGGCACGTGAGTTTTTGCAAGCAATAAACTCTGATCGTAAGTATTTTGCCAATAGCTTTAAAATTTGGGAGTTGGAGTACTACCCGAATAGACGCGGAGAGAATACCAACTTATATGCCTACTTGATGTATCAGTATTTCAGAGCGCCTACGCACATGACCATTGCAGGAGTAGTCAAGCATATAAAAGGCGTTGTGCCGGATAACTGGTGGTGTCATGGCTTGAAAGCGGGGGAACCAGCAAAGCTTTGTGGTCATACATATGGAGTTGGCACTTTGCGTAATGGTTATTCTCATTGTCACCCGTATGTGCGAGGAGAGGGCAAACCAGAAACCGAAACCGGCATTATCCAAGTCGCATTGCCTGCGGTTGTAACGGGTGATGTAGATCTGTCAAAAGGACAATGGGGCCAGTTCCCATATCTTGGCGACGCTGACCAAAATGCATATGACTAAGGAGAGTAACCATGGCTAAATTAATCGTAAATAATCAACAAGTAGATCTGTTTTATAATCCAAACACTCCAGAGCATGTGACTGCGCAGCTGGTGTTAGAACAATTTGGTGAAGCAGCCACCTTTGAAGTGCAACTAACAGAAGCTGAACAGGATGCACAAACCCGCATTGCTTCTCGCCAATTAATCAATCAACAGGTTGCTGATAACGCCTCACTGCTTGGCACCACCTCCGACACCACGCATATTCTGCTTAATGAGCTAAGTGGCTTTATTAATAAACTAAGTGTTGCTAATAGCTTGGCAGAAATGCGCGCGTCAACCGAATCGCTTAAAGCCGCCATTGGTGGCATTGAGCAACAAGTGACTGAGGGCAGTTTACAGTTCCCATACCAAGTAAAAGGCCAAGCGCAAGTGATGGGTGAAATCAGCCAACGCGCAAATGGTGTAAGCCACGTGCTTAAGGGCGAATAAAGTGCCTTTTAGCAGACAACGCTGAACGTTTAAGTGTTATGAGATCCTCAAAAAACTTCGCCGAGACTAAAAGCGTGCAGATATACGCGCTTTTGTCATCCTGACGAAGGTCAGGATCTCTTAAACGTAAGGCACTACCTGTTACACATAATTTGAAGGAGCGCCACAAGATAGGGATGTCTATCTCACTTTATCCGCACTCCTTCCAATTGTCATTCTATCAACTTTGAGTATTTCATGAGCTTAACCAACTTTAGTGCCATCGATTTAAATCAACTTCCTGCGCCCAAGATCATTGAGTCTTTAAGTTTTGATGAGATCAAAACAGCGATTATGGCTGATTTTGCTGATCGTTACCCCAATGCTCAACTCAGTTATGAAAGTGATCCCGTGGTCAAACTCATCGAGACTTTTGCCTATAGGGAATTACTAGTTCGCCAACGTATCAATGAAGGGGCTGAGTCTGTGCTGCTTGCCAAAGCAACGGCAGAGGAACTGGACTTTTTGGGTCAACGTTTTGGTGTGACGCGCGCACATGTTACAGCAGATGAGCAAGGCTCAGAGCATGGTGCGGGCGCGCTTGAAAGTGACGAGCGCTTTAGAAAACGTATCAAGCTCGCTTTGGAAGGATTTAGCACCGCAGGGCCTGAAGGTGCATATGCTTTTCATTGTTTTAAAGCGTCACCTCATATTCAAGATGTGTATATCGAAGCGCCAGAATTTATTATGCAACAGCCCCCCGGGGCACTCTCTGAGCATATGCCACCGAACACCATGCTATTAACTAACACTTACAATGCGGGGCTAGAAAACCCCATGCCTGGTGATGTCGCAATTACTCTGCTCAGTGACGAAGGCGATGGTACGCCCTCAAATGCGGTGCTGGAGCAAGTCTATCAGGCGCTGAATCAAGACAATGTTCGACCCTTAACAGACAGGGTCAACTTGCTTAAGCCAAACGTAAAACGCTTTGAGATCAAAGCAAAGTTGCATTTGTATTCGGGTATGGAGCGCGAAGAAGTCCACGCATCCATTCTGACTAGTTGTAAACAGTTCCTTAAGCAGCACCGTAAATTTAACCATGATATTTCACTGTCTGGGTTGTATGCGGTATTGCACGGTGCTGGTGTACAACGGGTTGAATTATCAAGTCCTACATCGGATATTTTTGTGGCACAAAACGAAGTGGCCTTTTGTGAGAATATCGCGCTGTCAGTTGGAGCGTAGAGTAATGTCAATAAACCAAGACTATGATCCGCTCTTGCCCACCAACAGCAATGCTTTTGAACATGGGATCTCGCAAGCCAGCGCCCGAATTGAAAAGGTGCCCGTCGAGATAAAACATCTGTGGAACCCATGGCGTTGCCCCGAGCATTTTTTACCTTGGTTGGCGGATGGTTTAAGTGTAGATGCATGGGACAGTCATTGGCCTGAACATATACAACGCCAAGTTATTGCAGACAGTGTGCCAAGCCACAGAATTAAAGGTACATTTGGTGCGCTAAAACAGTCTCTCAGCGCGCTTGATGCGAAATTAGAGTTGCAAGAGTGGTGGCAAACAGGGAGGGCGCCCCACACGGCAACCATTGTGGCCTTAGCCACCCATAACCTAGATGAAAATGGTGATACTTTTATCACCCCAAAGCTGCAAGCCCAACTTTGGCGTGCAGTGGCGGCAAACAAGCCAGCCCGTACGCAAATAGATTTTCACATTGGCAATATTGTGCAAAACCAGCTGTATTTTTCACCAGTGAGCACGGCCACACAAATTACCCAAGCTGCGCTTGAACAAAATGCCGACGGGCAATTTGAGCAGAACAACCTTTATGTGAGTGCCAGAAATAACCACATTCAACTTGCAACCCAACAGCTTAGCCAAAATGTCGAGCCGATTTTAGAGCCTGTAACGGTTTATGCGAACAGTGCGGGTAATCAACTGCACATTGCACACAGCAATTTAAAGCAAAATCAAGATATTCAATTCGATATGTCTGACTTGTATGTCGATACGGTGTCAGGCAGTACCACATTTCAAATATTAACAATGGAAATAACATGAGTTCTTACCAACCTATCATTACACAGGCGGGCTTGAATGCCGCTGTGAATGCCAAAGAAAAGGGGTTGAGCGTACACCTAAGCCACATAGCTGTGGGTGACAAAGGCTACACGCCTACCAGAGCGCAAACCCAGTTACAAAATGAACGCGACCGTGTGCCAACAGGCGAAGGGGTAGACTACAAAAACGGCCAATTTCGTGTCTCGGGTAAATTTACCAGTGACACCAGTTACAGCGTGAGAGAAGTCGGCTTTTATCTATCCGACGGTACACTATTTGCCGTTTGGTCACACCCTGAAAACGTGCTGTTTTACCTTACGCCTATGGCCACCGTGGTGCAGGGGTTCGATCTATTACTCAGCGCAGCGCCCCATGATGCCATTACGGTGACGCATGATGGCGACTTACGCCTGTATTACGACGATGTGTTTTTACATATGACCCAAGTACAAACCGACATGCTTGCCTCGCAGCTAGAAACCAACCTGACCACCGTTAAACTTTATCAAGAACTTGCTCAAAAAGGAGTGCTGTAATGAGCACAATCGAACAACAAATTCAAAAACTCAACACCACCAATGCTGACCTTGCCAATAAAAGTAACGCACTAACCCAAGCGGTACAAAGTCAAGTGACGCGTATTGAAAAGTCGGTAGTGGATGCCAAAAATGAGATGTCATCGGCAACTACCACCACACTAAACAAAGTAAAAAACGATGCGGCGGCCGTCAACAACACCATTAAATCACGTATGGAAGAGGCCATTAAGCCTTGGATGCACGCGATGACTAAAGTGCAGTTTGATGCATTGCGTAAACAGCGAAAACAGCAGTATGCGGGGAGCGGGTTTGTTGAGTGGGGGAAACACCTGGCATCTTCATTATCGATTAACGAAGGACTGTGGGAACGTTTGACTGAAACAAATACCTTGCGCTTAGGTGCTGGCTATCAAGCTTCAGGGCTATCAAAAACATTTGAATCATTAGTGTCGGTAGATGGGGTTTTGCAGTATATTTCTCAAGTTGTGAACAAAGATTATGGGTTTAACAATATCCTGTTCCCGCCAGCCCCTGATGGCACCAAAACCTATGATTCAGCCACCGACACAGTGACGCAACACAGCGATGCACAAGCGGCTTTTTCATCAGAAACAGCGACCAACAAAGTCATCATCACACGAAAAGACTTGGTATTTTTAGAGTCGTGGCATGAAGATATCAGCGAAAAAGACATCGTTTACCCGCTGGGTAATGTGCAATATGGTGCAAGCGACTATGAAGGCATTGCACTCGTTAATAATTTGGTGGCACAAGGCTACTGCGCGTTTGGTGAATGGGACCAAAACACCAAAGGCTATGGTGTTAAATGGTCGGCACTAACAGATGCACAAAAAGCGATATTTTTAAGCGAGCCAGAGCACAATATTTATTACGATGCTCAAACTAACAAGCTTGTACAAGTACGCTATCGAGTGCGTGTAGTTGAAGGGTTAGGTGATGATTGGCAATCTTATGAAGGAGCAAATAAAGGCTCCAACTTATTTGTGACCGATAGCACGTCTGGAAAGCACGTTATTGCTCGAGGATCTAAATCAAATAATTTTCCGGACTATAATACAACTAGCTCAAATATTAATTTATCATTCAGAACTTATGACCCTCAATATGGATTGAGCGTTGTGGGAGCTGGCGAAACTTATTGGAGAGATAGAGGCATAACTTTAGGCAAGTGCTTCGCTACCCCTATCGCTCTTGTTCAACGCCTAAACCAAGGTGCTTATCACCCTGTTTATAACCCAATGGGCACGGCGCAATTTACTCAAACGGGGGTTGCTAATTTTCATTGGAATACGTTGCCAAGCAATTATTATCCGAGTAAAGCCGGGTGCTTTGAATTACCAACGCCATCGAGTATAGGTCGTCACCCTTACCATTGTACTGTCGCATCTGGACAAACAGGCCGACCGGGTCGCTATAAATATCACGATGCAATTTATGCAGGCCTAGTGGAAGATTTGCGCTTAAACGCTAATAAACTTGATGTAAACCAACTACGTGAAGAAACCATGCGTAAAGCGGTAGCAGGCACACTTCGCGGAAAAGAAAGTACGATATTTACCACTGTGGAAGCAAAAAAGCTGGAAATTGCGACTGTATATGCAGGTAAGTACTACGTAAACTTGTCTGGAACTGTCGATACACAAAATGGTTATGAAATTGAACCTCACAATAGGCCATTTAGTTACTTATACAACATTACTCGAGGCAATATACTTTACCCAACATATGTTGAATCCAACGGCAATATTTATACCTCTGATATGCCGGGTATATTACCAGAAAACAGATTTCAGAATGTCGGTTCAACCACTTTACTAGACTGGCAGGTTGGAGATGATATTTATCTAATAAATGGCGAGCAAATGACGAGCAAATTCGATTCTCTGCCTTGGGTAGATATCATCGGCACACCACAAAACATTGCTGCTACTTTCCCTAATGGAGTGGTAGGGCAGTGGATACCACAAATTCCAGATGGCGAGAAAAACTATGAACTAAATAGAAAAGCGACAACAAGTAATGGTTTAGACATGGCCATTGCTTTTACGAACGATAATGGTGAATCAGGGTGGGAAGTCAGAAATGGCATCGACTGGAATTTCAATCTAATTGCAAGCTCCTTAAACACCAACATTGCTCAAACGACAGTTGCACTAATTAGTTATGAGTCAGCAAGCGTGTTCACTCATGCTCAATCGAGTGAGCGTGTATTAGGTGATTTAGGCAGTGTATATGCGACTCAAGCATATAGGGAAGAGTATGGAAATAAACTGCAGTTCAGCCTTACACAGAGTATAGGGAAAAGAATGGACAGTGCGCTTTTTCAAGAGTTTTTACCCTTAAGTAAGCACACATATTATAGTCCACATCAGACACTGAGCTGGTCTGCAAGAGTAGGTGACGAACCACTGCACCCTGCAATCTCCCTTGATGCGCCAAATGATAATTCTCCAGCAGTAAAAACACTTTATAGCATTACGCAAAGTAATGGTTTGCTCTACATGCAATTTCATGGTGCTGAAATGGTTTATACAAAGCCTAATTTGTCAAATATGACTGTCATTACTGCAGGTCAAGTAGCATCAGTAGAAAAAGGTAAAACCTATATTCTAAAAGGATTTGATAATGCGAGTGTCAATCGAGCTATGGTTGCAATGGCAACGAGCTCAAACTTTACTTGGGCCGCCACTGCTTTTGATGGTTACACGGTGTTAGATACGGGTGGGATAATCACAAATGAAGGTGACGCATATAGTCTACTGAGATTGTATTCGGGTGGTTGGGGAGACGACCAAACCATTCCGCTGGTCAATGGTGAAGATGTCAAAACCGACCTAAACGGCAACACGGTTAAAGTGTTCTGCCATCACACGCAATTCCCCATTGGCATTGCTCACAATAATTAATTGCGATTGTTGAGCGAACAAACAAAGCGTCAATAATCGCCTTAGCAAAAGGCTAACACATTGCGGTAAGCAACCTTGCTTGCCGCAGTTATTTACTCTCTTCTTGCTATTTTCATCATCTAATCTACCCACGAACAACCTTGTTAACTTTGAGCGTAATATGAGCTTAACTAATTTTAGTGCCATTGATTTTAAACAACTTCCCACCCCGGAGCTGATTGAGCCCTTGAGTTTTGAGGCCATCAAAACAGCCATGCTTGATGACTTTAAAACGCGTTATCCGGCCTTTGAGTTAGATATGCCAAGCGACCCGGTCATTAAACTCATAGAGTCTTTTGCCTATCGAGAACTGCTGTTGCGCCAGCGTGTTAACGAGGCTGCTGAAAAAGTGCTGTTGGCAAAAGCCAGTGATAAAGAGCTGGATCATCTCGGTATGCGGTTTGGCGTAACCCGTGAACCAAGTGAAGACAACGAACGTTTTCGTTTACGCATTCAATTAGCGCTTGAGGGGTTTAGTACCGCAGGGCCTGCTGGTGCCTACGTGTTTCATGCCTTTAAAGCTTCTCAGCGGGTTAAAGATGTGCATGTGGATGCCCCCCAATTTGAGCACCAAAGCGTACCCGCTGAACTTCAAGACCATGTGCCCGATAGCGCATTTTTGTTAAACACAACAAAATATGCTGGGCTTAAAAAGCCAAGGCCCGGCGATGTGGTTGTGACCATTTTAACCGACGAAGGAAACGGTAAGGCTAATCCACACATACTCAATGATGTGGCAAAGCGGCTTGAGCTAGACGACATTCGGCCATTGACCGATATCGTGCATGTCAAGTCGGCCAGTATCAAAGAGTTTGAGCTACACGCTGAGCTTACCCTGTATTCTGGGCCTGAAGAACAAGCGGTGCTTGCTCAAGTAGAGCAGGTATGCCGAGAGTGGCTCAACACGCAACATAAACTGGGTCGCGATATTCCGCTTTCAAGCTTGTATGCAGTGTTAAATGTGGCTGGGGTGCACAAAATTGAAGTAACCAGCCCCACCAGCGACATTGTTGTTGCAGCCAACGAAGCGCCGCATTGCACCTTGCTTAATGTCACCGTGGGTGGCCGTTATGTCGAATAACTTATTGCCTGTAAACCGCTCCCTGCTAGAGCAGGCTATTTCGCAAAGCGCTGCACGTATTGAGCAAACACCCATCAATAATGCCTGGTTGTGGGACCCAGATAATTGCCCCGAGCACTTTTTAGCTTGGTACGCCCACAGTGTGAGCGTAGATATTTGGGATAACCACTGGGATGAGCAAACCAAACGCAAAGTAGCCAAAGACAGTGTGCCCATGCACCGTGTTAAAGGCACAAAAAAATCCCTTGAAACAGCCATTGATTTACTGGGTGTTAAAGCAGAGGTGATAGAAGACTGGCAAACGGACGGTATATCTCACAGCGCAAAAATTGTTGCCAACACGCAAGACAATACCAACGATGGCAGCTCTAAGCTTACCCCTAAACTGCAAGCGCAATTATGGCGCGCAATTGAGATCACCAAGCCGCTGCGGGTGCAAATGCAACTGCAAATTAAAAGTGCGCATAAAGCGGAGGCGCAACTAGGCTCAACGGGGTGTAGCACGCAACTGCAACGCGATACCTGGACACAAGTGCCGCATTATGCTTTTACGCCCACATCAATGACAGCGGTATCAACCCATAGAGCCGATGTGGTAACACGGCAAAACTTCAGTGCCACGCCCGATACACAACTAGGTCAGCCGGTCCAATTACAAGCCGCGCAATTAAGCTATTTCATCAACAACACAACAATGGTATGTCAATGAGTCACAACTATACCCCAATGATCACCCAAGCCGGGCTAAATGCGGCAGTCACAGCCAAAGGCAGCAATGTCAGCATTGAACTGTCGCATATCGCGGTGGGAACAGAAGGTTATCAACCACAGCGCACGCAAGTGGCGTTAAAAAAAGAAGTCAACCGAGTCTCTATCGCGGGTGGCAAAAACCTCGGTAATGGCCAACTACATATAACTGGCAAGTTTACTGCGACCACTGAGTACCCAGTAAAAGAGGTGGGCTTTTATTTATCAGACGGTACCTTGTTTGCCGTTTGGTCACATCCAACCGATGTGCTGTTTTATCAAACCCCGCTGGCACAGGTGATCCAAAGCTTTGACTTGGTACTCAGCGCCACCCCAGTCGACAGCATAAACGTCAACAGCAGTGGCGATTTAAACCTGTTTTTAGGCGAAGAGCTATTGGCCATCACCTTGGCGCAAACCAAAATTGCCAGCGCGCAGATAGCTGCCAATTACAGGCAACTTGAATTTAACGAACGACTTTTATCCTTAGGAGTTTAAACACAATGTCAACAATGGAACAACGCTTAGTTGCTTTGCAAGAAACCAATGCCGACTTGGTTGAAAAGAGCGAAGCGCTAATTGGTAAAGTCACCAGCCAATTGGGGCTTATTCAAAGCAAGGTAGGTGAAGCTGAGCAGCAAATGCAGCAATATGCACAAAATCTGCTAGAACACCGTGTAATGAGTGGCAATATTTTAATGGACCCGTGGCTAATGAATACCACAGCCACCAATGTAAATGGCGTACAAAAACGAGTCCCTGCCACGCCGCCTTTTTTGCCCAGAGGTGACGTCACCATGGAGGTGGTATCACAAGATACTTATGCCTTTGGTACGCGTTACGCCCACACATCTGTAAAAGAACAACAACTATCGCAGCCCGAGAGCTATACTGACGACCCTTGGTTGGCAAGTGAGCAGAGGCCGATTTTTGCCCATTTAACAGATAAGCACATTATGACAAATGGGGGCTTGTCGGGTGATTGGAATGGTTTTAAAAAACAGGGTTATATTAGTAAGTTTAAAATTCCGAGACTATCAGAGAGTACTACTAATCACGCCCTTATTGGGTTAAATGTCGGCCGTAATCGGGCTTTTGCTGGCAACTTGTTTTTATTTCGTGCATGGGTATATGTTAAATCGGGCACTTTGGTCTTTGGCGATCACCGTGGTTATAACCGAGCTACCACCAGTTCACATGTGTGGCATGCCGCTGATTTTGAAAAACAAAGTGATAATGTTAAACATCCCTATCAGTTGATAGAATTTGTCATTAAACCGTACGGATATTGTGCTAATGGTTTAGCTCAACAAAACTTTGCCAGTGGCGACAACAACACCGACCTTGAATGCTACATCGCATCGCCACAACTGTTTGCTCTTGACCACCCTGACGATAATAAAAAACCCATGACCGGCGAAACATTTGGAGGCCAGTATGCTTAAAATTGCCCAACACGAAGTGTATGACATTAACAGTTTACTTGACCCACAAACGGGAGAGCCGATGGTCGAAGGCCCTGTGGTGGGCTACGGTATTCACCAAGGTATTGATGCTGCATCGGTTGCAGAGGCACTGACGCAATACCAAAATTTACAAATTAAAGCGCAGCGCAAAGCCGCTTACATGGCAGAATCAGATCCCATCTACATGGAATATTTATACGACGAGTCAAGTGAAAAATTAGCCCAGTGGAAAGCCGCCGTGGCGGATATTAAACAGCGTCTACCGTTTGTTTAACATGCTCGCCTAGTGCCCAAATTAACGTCCTAGTTTAACCCCAAGCACAACCCCATTTTTATAGTCAAAATACGCTGCTAACAAGCCAAGCGTAGGGCTTTGTGCGTGCCCCAAAAACCATAACTAAGGTTTTATATGTCTTATACCGTTGGAAAAGTGACGATCACCCGAGGCAGTGATCGCATTTCTGGCACCTCCACAAAATTTGTGGATGCAGCCAATACCAAACAAGGTGACTTGTTTTACCATCAAGCGGGTGGCAAAGAGTCAATTTTGCAAGTCGCAGAGGTGATTGACAACAACACCCTCAAACTGCAACACCTTGATGGCAAAGCCTTCAACCCCGCAAACACCTATCCGCAGATTGCCTACGGCATTGTGCAAGACTTTGGCGATGGCCTAACCTCAGAGCTTATTCTTAAACTTAACGACCTACAAGATAAGTGGCGTGAGCGCGAGAGCGAGCTAACAGGTTGGTTTGCAAGTAACGACAACAGTTACCCCATCACCAACTTTACGGGCGAGCAAAAGCACGTTCCTACGCCAAAACGCATTGACGAATTGGCACAGGTGGCATCCACTGCCAGCGACCAGCTGGACGCATTTGCCAGCGATATTGCCCGTAATAAAGTGTCTTTATCGCAGGTATCCCCCAAGTTAGATGCCTTTGACGCACAAGCCAAAGTGATTGAGCAGGCCCATAAAGAAACGCAAACCAACAATGCGGAAATACGCCAAAAACACACGCAGGTAATGGACGCATCACGTAAGATGCAACTGCAAAGCCAGCGCGTGGCAACCGATGTGGCACAACTGCAAGACGATGTGTTTTTTGCCGATGTATCGCGCAAAGCCGCCGACTCTCAAGCGGCCATGAGCGCGTTACTGAATGAGCAAGTCGCCAACGATAGGCGTCATGCGCACATCATTCGTAAAGAAGTCGACAGCCAAGCCGCTGTTAACGCCGCGCTAACCAAGCAAACGCAACAAAACGCCATGCAGGCCAAAGCCGCGCAGCTTGATACTAAAAGCACCGCCAGCAAAGTGGCTGAGCAACACTTGCAAGTACAAGCCAATACTCAACAAGTGGCTGAAGATACACTACAGGCCGATATCGCTCGTAAAGCGGCCGATGCGCAAGCCGCCGCAGCCTCATTGGCACAAAAGCAAGCGGCCGAAGATGCACGCCACAGCCACGTGTTGCGCAAAGCGGTTGATAGCCAAGCTGCGGCAAGTGCGGTATTTGCGCAGCAGTCAAAGCAAAATGCACTAGATGCACAAAGCGCACAGCAAGCGGTTCGTGACAAGTCAGCGCTGGTGGCGATGCAGCACCAGCAAGTGCAAGCGCACGCTGAGCAAGTAGCCGAAGATGCACTACAAGCAGACATTGCCCGTAAAGACGCCGACGCTCAAGCGGCAGCCGCTTCACAGCAAGCGCTCAATGCCAAACAAGCCGCGCAAACAGCCCAGCAGGCTCAGCAAGTGAGTGAGCAGCTCAAGCAACAAAGCGCTGAGTTTAAAAACCAAACCGCAGCGTTTAACAGCAGTGCTACGCAGGCAAACACAGCAGCACAAAGCCATGCGCAAAGCGCGCAAGCGGCCAATACCCAAGCCAAAGCAGAAGCTGATCGCGCCGAGCAAGCCAGCACCGTGGCCGACGAGCAAGCAGTTAAAGCACAAGATGCGGCTAACCTTGCCACCAAAGTCACCAGTGACTTTAGCGCCGCCAGCATCCCTGAGGCGGGCAAGGTGCCAGTGGCGCTGGGTAACGACCAACTAGACGAAGGCTGGATCAACCTTGAAAACAGCATGAGTCGCTTGGCTGTGGGCATTTTGCACAACAACCTTAGCCGCTTTCAAAAAGGCCAATTGTTGGAGCAGCTCAACACGCAAATAAACAGCCTATCTACACAGCTAGCGCAGTTGCAAAGCCGAGTTGAACAAGTGGCTAACACGCCAAGTAATAGTGTAAATCGTGACTACTTTGACGGCGTGCACAACAAAGGTGCCACCCATGAGTTACCAGTGTTTAACATGGTGGAACGTGGTTGGTTGAGCGATGCCAGTTATCAAGAGGGCATGGCCGAGTTTATTCGTATGAATGGCGGCAGTGGTATTGTGGGTACACGCCAATATCAGGCCGATAAAGGTTTTGCGCCGGGCCACCGGGTAATTGATGCCAGTTACGCCGCGCTTAACGTGCACAATCACCCAAATTACAAGGCCATGGCAGGCATGGCTGAGGTATCAGCCTGTATCAACGGTTATTACTTTCGCACGCGCCATAACGACTACCGCTTAATGCACTCTGTGCCGGGCAAATATTTAGCACGCGCCCATTCAACAGCGGTACAAATCCCCGAGCAGGTAAGAAGCTTGCCAACGGGGTGTAATAGTGACGGCAGCATAAACTTTAACAACACCCAAGCGGGGTATATGCGCGATGTAAAAACCCAATCGCCGCAAGACTGCATATGGGAAATGAGCTTTTTAGAATGCTGGATCGAAACCTTTCAAGAAGAGCTGAACGACCCAACAGACAGCTTTAGGCACTCAAACGATGGCACGCGACTCAAAGCCATTTTTGATAAGGGCCGTTACTTAAATTACTCAGGCCATAAAAACCGCAGTGAAAACATACCGTACCACCCAATGCGGGTCAGCTATGTTGACGAGCAAGGGGTACCTCAGTTTGGCATGTTGCAATTTAGAATAAGCAGTATGCCGGTGGCCACGCTTGCCAAGCGAGAAGGCAACAGCCCCGCTAAAGTGATCATTGGTAACTCTGCCAGCCACTATCACAGTTTTGATGCGGGCATTAGCGCTGAGCAAATCGCGCAGCTTAAAAACGGCACGTTAAACGAGTTAGTGATCAAAAGCTCGGTAGACTATAACCACGCCCACGATATTCGTATTACTTGGCAAAATAGCCAACTGGTGGGGGAAGACTTACATACCTCGCACCAGCATCCGGTACAAATTATTTATGGTAATGCCAGCCAACTACCATACGACGAGCAAAAAGCACTGAAGGGCATTATTGACGACACCAACCGCTTTAAACTGGTGCGCGATCTTCGTAGCCGCGCTCGGGTAGGTGACAACAGTAAATTAATACGCAGCCGCATGGCGCGCTTTGAATGTGTTGATTTGGCCGAGCTGTGTGAACAATTGCCGGGCTTGGAAGGGGCAGGGTCCGTACTGGAAGAAAAATACGACCAATACGGCCTGCGCGACACCTTGCAAAACTGGGCGGGAGGCAGCCTAAATGCCGCGTACTACAACCGCCGTTATCGCTTTGTGCGCAACGATGCCTCGGGCCGTGCCGCTGCCAACCGTGGCTACAACGACCCAACGCTGTTTTGTGCCAAAACCACGCACCCCGAAGTGGTGGGCGGGTTTAGCTGGATGATCCCCATGGAGATGATCCTACGCACTCCACGCGAAGTGTGGAACCCATACAACTGCCCAAGTGCAGATTATGCGCAGTTACGCCAGCAAGAGAATAACGCAGGTGGTAAAAAGGCGGAGTCGGCATTTACTGGTATTCACGAAAGCCATTTTTACTTTGGTACGCCCAAAGCGTTACTCACAGAGCAAGTGTCAGCGTCAGATCCCGCCGACACTGCGCACACCGCATGGGTTAAAGACGAAAACGGCACCCCAAGGCTGTTGTACGGCAATGGCCTGCGTGTGCATGACTTTGACGGCCACCGCCAACGCTTTCCCGTCTACCCGCTGTATTTTGAACACAGTCACGACGCCAACCAGCAACACTGGTTACGCAACAATTTAAAAACGCTTTTAAAACAAGCGGTCAATGGCACATTGACCATCACAGATATTGACGAAATGCTATAGGAGCAACCATGGCAACGCATACCGAGCAACTCGCGAAGGTAGTTAAAACCAATACCGACCTAACCACCGCCATCACCGGCGAATTAGATAAATGGCAAGCACAGCGCAACAGCGCGAAAGACGAGCTACAAAAAGCCGTCGGGGCAGTGGTCAACAATAGAATTGATTTATATGTCGACGCCGAAAGCGGCGATGACAGCAATAGTGGCTTATCCATTGCGACGAGTTTAAAAACGTTGGATAAAGCGTTAGAGCTAGCGGCTCCTGCAAGAGATAAACGAGTTACGATTCTCTTGAAAGGCGGTCACATATATCAAATTACAAAAGTAGTGGCTATATCAGCACTGAGGTTAAACATTGCAACTTTAAATAACCCTACATATAGTCATAATTATCAAGAAATTAAAGAGCATTTTGCGCAAGTTGAAAACATTGCTTTGGTTGATGAAAGCGATGAATTTAATTCAGGTTCAAGATGTGTAACTGGCATATTGGCTTCTCCATCTGCAAATCAAACAATTTATTTCACGAGCGTCATATTAAAAACAGCGGATATACCACTAAATTGGGGTCATAGTATTTGGCAAGGACTGGTTAACCGTAACGATTTTCGTGGTCAAGCTAATGTTATAGTAACGAGGTGCTATTTAGACTTAGGTTCTCCATTGGTTAAATCTGCCAGTGGAGTTGGCTATATCAATTTTGACTCCTACCTTAACCACTTTAATTTAACGAGGTTAATAGCGTCACGAAGTGTATACAATTACGTTATCTCCAACCACGGGAAGGTGGTGAAATGCAATTTTGCTGGTGTAAACCATACTGATACTCAAGGCATAACAGGTAGCTTATCAAAATATTTGGTGCAGTGTGCTTACAATAGTACTGACCCAGGTGCCGAGCCTCGAAACGTTATCTCAAACCTCGACCTACGCCGTTCACAAACCCTAAGGAGCTAACCCATGGAACTTGATTTTACAGAATTTGATAGCGCTTTTGAGCAACAAGAGCAGGCGCGTCAGCAGCGTTTAAACGTGCTATGCCAATTTAGAATGGATATTCGTAAGCAGGGTTACAGCGATATTGTGCCTGAATTTGCCGATATGGACGAAGTACGAGAAGTACGCACTGAGCTGCTAACTCAAGCTGATGTGCTGATTAATAAGGCCTTTGACGCCGACCAAGACACTAGCGCGTTAAAACAATACCGCCAAGCTCTGCGCGATGTAACCGAGCAAAGCTTTGACTTTTCAGCGCCGTTTAACCCATTTCCGCCGCTGCCAAGCAATTAACCTGGTTATTTAAACGCGAATTTAACAAATACTCATCTAATTTTTAGCACGCAAGGGTAGCCGATTTGTCACCCAGACAAACAGCAGGTATGCACCCGCTTTACCATCACCCTGACGAAGGTCAGGATGCTTAAGCTGCGGTGCTCTCATTGCTTCCCCAAAGCTTAAGTAAAGAGATCCTGAAACAAGTTCAGAATGTCAGGCTCAGAGTGTGAGGTGTTTGCATACGCTCACTCTACCGTCACCCTGACGAAGGTGAAGAGCTCATATACAAATACGCCACCCCGCGTGCTTTATTACAAAAGGAGCCTATATGGCAACGCTTACAGAGCAACTTAGCCAAGTTGTACAAACCAACGCCGAACTCACCGATGCGGTTGAATCCGAATTGGCAAAATGGCAAGCCGAGCGCGAAGGCGCACTGGCCGATATGCAGCAGTCCGTCAGTGACTCAGTGCAATCACTGAACAACTATATCAGCAACGCTCGTCAAGAATACCCGGTGTTTCGTACCTCTAAAAACCAGTCATTGATGGATGTAAATGGCACTGTGCCGCAATTTTGGGGCACTTCTGGTATCGCAGGTGGAAACTACCAAGAGGTAGCTGTGGTTAATGGTAACAACTATAAGAATGAGTTTGATGAAGATGTTGAGCAGTTACTCATTAAAATGGGCATCACTAAAACTAGGCCATATTACAACGGTTATGCTTTTAAAGTTATAAGGGTGACATGGTCAGGCATACAAAACCAAGCTTACTCTTTTAACTACAATAGGTTACCAACAACGATTCACCCTTATCTTACGTTTGCTGCTTACGTGAAACTAAAATCGGGAAATGTGAAAATTTACAATAGAGCCGTTGAGTCCGGTGAATGGGGGCTTTTTGGTGGTCACTATAAAACGAATTTCCATAACACAGCTCATGTTGCTATTACGCACACCTCCGAAAGCGGCGAAATGTTGCTTGCTTTACCCGCTGTGGTAGCAGGCCATGTGGACTTATCAAACTTTCAAAACTGGGGCCAATTCTTCCGCCCATCTGAACTAACCTGGGACTAATCACAGCATGAAAATTTTTATCGATAATAATCATATTGCCTCATACGGCGGTTTGCTAAGCGAACAACAAGCGCTGGAGCAACTGCACGCCATGGAGATTGACGCCACGTTAGAACAAATCAGCGTGGGCTTTGATACCCTAGATGAAATTCGTGAAGCCAGAGCCCCGTTGCTGGCACAGGCGGACATTTTAATTAACAAAGCCGAAGATGCTCGTAAAGACACTAGTGCTTTGCGTCAATACCGCCAAGCACTACGCGATGTAAGCGAACACAACTTTGACTTTAGCACCGCATTTAACCCATTCCCGGTTGTGCCAACACTGTAACCCCATTCGGCACACCATATAAACGTTAGCTAAAAATCAACCACTTTCAGCGGTCCAACTGCACAGCACTTGGGCCGCTTTTTTTGAAATTTTTAGTTTTTTAACAAGCGCTAAAAAAGCATTGAGCAACCTTGCTAGGCATATTTTTTCACTTGTTTTTAGACATATTTATAGAAAAGGTTTAAAAAAACATGAGCGACACCAACCCAACAGAGCTACTCACCGATGTAGTCAACACCAACACTGAGCTAACCAACACCATTAGAGGTGAACTCGGCAAATGGCAAACCGCAAGACAAGAACTTGAGCAAAAAGGCCATGAACTATTAGGTGAAATTGATAACACCTTATCCGTCACCTTACACATTGACAGCAACGCAGCCGATGGCGGCGTTGGCAGCATTGAATCCCCATTTAACTCCATTTATAAAGCAAACCAACATGTACGAGGTATGGGGGCTTTGCAACTGGTGACCTTTAAGCTACTCAGTGATTATGAGTTAGTAACAGATGAACATATTGGTGCGCGATATTCGCTTGCAACATGTGCAGCACCAGCATTCCAAATAGATTTGAACAAGCACACGTTAAGGTTTGGAAAAAGAGAGGTCAAAAAAAGCGGAGGTGTATCCGTTGGAGTGGGTTGTTGTGCGTTGTTTTCAAAAACACCCATGCTGGCAATATATAATGGTGTACTTCAATTTCCTAGCCAATTTATGCAATCAACTTTTGACAATGACAGTACTTGGTTTATGAACCGTGATAGCACTGCAATTAAATTTCAGGGTTCTCGTTGGTGCAATCAACGACTTTATATAAGTACTTGTCGAATAGAGGCCTTTGATTTAGCCTCTGGCTTATTATCAAAACCAGCAGAGGAGGATGACCGAGAACGTAGCTTGTTAGTTGGAACTGACTCAGGTAAGCACACTTATGATGGAAGTATAGCGCAATGCACAGTGGTGATCAGAGACTCAACATTCCGTTATATTGATAGTTCAGGAGAAGAACAATTTAAGTTGATGTATGACTTAAACAACACACGCATTATGCATGCGCGTATTAATTACTATCACTTATCTCATAGCTGGGCGCTCACTAACACTAAATTTGGACTTGCATAATATGACTGACTTTAATCACGACACTATCCCTTTAAGCCTTGAGCAACAACAGCAAGAGCACAGTAATAATATGTTGGCGGCGATGCGCCAGCAATTAGCTAGTCAATGTGATGCGCAAAGCCTACTCGGCACCACCTCGGATGTTGCGCAGTTAAGCTTGGTACTGTTACACCAACTCAACAGCGCACTGAGAACAGCCCACAGTTTTGAGGAGTTTAAAGCTCAAGGCTTGCAAGCGCTTGAGGATTTAACTGCTTTAACCCCGTTGCTGCAAAACTCGGAGCTAACCATAAACGCCAAACCCACCGGCTCAATTTTGGCAGAAATGGTCGAGCGCAGCCAAGCGGTAACAACCTTGCTGAAAAAATACCAGCGCGTGTAATTTTTAAACAACTCCAAGGCCATACTTAACGGCACTTGTTTAGGGGGATGAGATTCTGAAACAAGTTCAGAATGACGAATAGGTTCGGAATGAAGAAATAGCTTCACAGTAACGCATGCCGTCATCCTGCCGAAAGTCAGGATCTCTCAAATAGCCTTTGGATTGTTTAAACCCCTCTCTATGCCAGCCTTCACTTTAAGAGGGCTGGCTCACTCCACAAACATCACCATTTTTACTACACAAACGCCATTGCGTTGTGTGTGTACACTTCTTTTTTCAAAACGGTCAAAGTTGACCGTTTTGCCTTTCTATAAATTGCTAGTATTCCCGTAAATTGAACTTGTTGTCTTTCCCGTTTAAAAGGCGTTGCGCTTAGGTGCAATGCCTTTTTCTTTTTTAAACGTTAGGTGGTTTATGATAAGCCCTTTTACTTTGGTGCATACCGATGTATGCCGTGCATCGAACAACACTCTTTTTATTGATAGTAAAGCCAGCAATGCGCCAGAAAACCGGCTGACGCAAAACCTGCCCGTGCTTGGCCGTGCCCGTTATTTTGCCAAAGGCAGTGGTGTGGTAGACCTTGAACAACCCGTGTTGATCAAATTCACCTCGTTTGGCAATACCAATTTAGGCACATTTGCTGGTGGCCATGAGCTTAATACCTGGCTGCAAGTGGACCAATGCGCGGTGCTTAATGGCGGGGAAGACTTGGCCCTAGTGAACCCAAATACCGGCGATGAACACTGGTTTAGCAGTGGTAATACCCAGCATGAGCATGCCCAAGTGACAGCGCAAATTATGATAGCCACCGAAGCGCAGGGTGAAGAGTTTTCCGCCATGCCGTTTATTGACATTATCGGTGCGCCGCAAAAGGTGGCCGAGACTTTTCCCAAAGGGGTCATTGGCCAATACAACACGCAACATATCCCCGATGGCTCGAACACGGCGTTTACCCTAAACCATCAAGCCTTGGCAGATGGCCCCGAGTTTTGTGCTTACTTGCAAGGTGGGCAATGGCTTGATGCCACCAAGGCCATGAACCTAAACCTAAGCGCTAATACCATTAGTAATGGCAGCATTTTAAAAGCGGGTAACGTCGCCCTGTATTTTTACGACGCGCAAGACGCCTAAACCTCCTATTTGGTTAATCACTACACCATTCCATTCAACTTTAATCGAAGAGCGATATGTCTAAATCTCAACTGATTGATTTATCAAAGTTGCCACCACCAGACGTGCTTGAAAAACTGGACTTTGAGCAACTACTGAGCACCCTAAAAACTGACTTACTGGCACGCAAACCCGAACTTGCAGCCGTACTTGAGCTAGAGTCAGAGCCACTCACCCAATTACTCAACACCTACGCCTATCATGCCATGTTGTTGCGCGCGCGCGTGAATGACGCAGCCAAAGCCACGTTACTCAGTAGCGCCGAAGGCAGCGATTTAGAGCAAATAGCCACGTGCTATGGGGTGGCTCGGCAAAATCACGAAAGTGATGAGCGCCTACGTGAACGCATTCAGCTTGCATTGCACAGCTTAAACACCGCAGGTACGCAAGAAAGCTACAGTTACCACGCCTTAACGGCCGACGCACGGGTAAAAGACGTGCATGTTGCCAGCCCATCGCCATGCCATATCGTGCTAAGCATTTTATCTAACGAAAACGACAAAGGGCTGCCTTCGAGCGAGCTGATCAACACCCTTGAAACCACTTTTGGCTTAACCGCAGGCAACCAAAATCAAGTGTCTGAAGTGTTGGCTGTGCAGAAGGTGCGCCCAGTGGGTGATAGGGTGCAAATTATTCCCGCCAAGGTAAAAGAATTTACCCTCACCGCACATATTAAATTAGAGCTAGGCCCAGGACATGAACAAGTTAAGCAGCAGGTGCTAGATAAGATCAGCGCGTTTTTACAAAAACATCACGCGTTAGGTAAGTCCATTAAACGCTCCGCGCTGTTTGCCGCATTACACCAAGCTGGGGTTGAAGAGGTAGAACTCAGCGCACCCACCAGCAATATCGACATTCAAACGGGTGAGGTGGCGTATTGTAGCAACGGCCTTTCGGGCTTGAGTTTTGAGGTGCTCTAATGAATGAGGAGCACAAGCTGTTACATAACGGCTCTGATTTACAGTCTGAATTACAACATATTAGCGATGCTTTGTTGGCGCCTATTAAAAATGGGGCAGATACCGTTGCCACTTTATGGGAGCCATATGATTGCCCAACAGCTTTCTTACCTTGGCTCGCGTGGAGCCAAGGTGTAACTCAGTGGGATGAAAGCTGGAATGAAGCCGTTAAACGTGAAGTTATTGCACAAAGCTACGAGCAGCACAAGCATTTAGGCACGCGCTACGCAATTATTAACAGTTTAAAGCCATTTGGTTATCGCACCACATTAACAGAGTGGTTTGAAAAACAGCCGCAAGGGAACGAAGGCACCTTTAGTGTAGATGTGGGGGTAACAGATAAGGGTATTGATCAAACGGTGATCAGCCAAATTCATACCGCTATTACCAATACCAAACGCAAAAGTGTGCAGTTTGACTTATCGGTTAGCTTGTTGTCCGAGTCGCAAATCAAACTGGCATCGGCGTCAAGCTCTGGTTTCACCACGACTGTTTATCCTTATTTTGCCAGCGAAATTTCAAGCCAAATGCCACTCACTATTGGCCTTGCAAGTCAATCAATTAATCAAATCAAAGTATATCCTCGGAGTAGTTATGTCTCAGCCACAATACTGGACCATGCTGACCCCAGCTGGTCGAGCTAAAATCGCCAATGCCATTGGCACCGGTATCAAAATTAATTTAACCAAATTTGCCGTAGGTGATGGGGTTATTCATCCAGATGCTCAAGCGCTTGCAAATGAGCGATTTAGGGGCTTGATCAGCAGTTCAAAAACCTTAGATGACAAGCCATCGATGATCGAAGTTGTGGGCATTGTGCCAGCCACTGAAGGTGGGTTTTATGTCCGAGAAGCTGCCTTTTATACCGAAGACGACGTGGCGTTTGCCATCGTTAAATACCCAGAAACCTACAAACCTAGTATGGCCGATAACGCCAGTGCAGAGCTTGGTATTAAAGCCGTGATTGACGTGGTACAGGCGCAAGCCGTGAGTTTAAAAGTAGACCCATCTATGGTGTACGCCACGCAAGAACATGTCGCCAACGAAATCAACAAATTTATGGGCCTGCTATCACTCGATGGCGGCGCTTTTTCAGATTCTTATCCTAACGCAACTAGCCTAGATGGAGGCACTTTATAATGGCAAACAAATTACAATTTAGACGCGGCCCTGCAGCCAACAGAACCAATGTAACCCCCGCAAGTGGCGAACCAATTTGGCTTACCGATAGCAAAAAACTGTTTGTAGGTGATGGTCAAACCCCAGGTGGTATTGATATTTTTGGCACACTTGGCAGTGCCATTTATAAAAATGCAGGCACAGGTGCAAACCAAGTTTTAACACTTGATGGCAGTGGTAAAATTCCTGAAGGCGTATTGCCGAGTTTAGCGATTGGTCAGCCATTTGAAGTTGCAAGCAAAGATGACATGCTTGCTCTGACGGCACAGCCGGGCGACTTGGCAATTCGTACCGACGAGAACAAGTCGTATGTACTTAAATCACAACCTGCCAACAAGTTCGCAAACTGGATTTTATTACGTACTCCAACCGACAATGTGCTCTCGGTAAACGGCAAAACGGGCGCGGTAACTATTAATAAAAGCGATGTTGGCTTAAGTAACGTTACCAATGAATCTAAAGCGCAGTTATTTATCTCACCAAACTTTACAGGCAATCCAAAAGCACCCACTCGAGCTCTCTCAGATGACAGCACCCATATTGCTAACACTGCTTGGGTAAAAGACTGGGTTAATTCATTAGGCTTAGCGGTTGAGGGCGGTGACATTGACGGAGGCACATTTTAATGGGTCGAAAGATTCAATTTAGACGCGGACCCGAGGCAGAACGGTTACAAACCGTGCTTGCCAACGGCGAACCGGGTTGGTCCCCAGAAGCTGAGCAGTTGTTTATTGGTGACGGGCAAACCTTAGGGGGCGTGCCTGTTGAAATGGGCAAGTTCACACTGGTTGACCAACCGACACTAGCTGTAGCTGGAGGGCGGTATTTGTTTACCTCAATAACCACATTGCAGCTGCCAAGCCCGGCCCCTGAGGGGGCAGTTGTATCTGTCATGCTTGATAGAAACTGTGGTGCAACAAGAGAGAATCCAGCCAGAGTGTTAGCCCCCGAAAGCAAGCATATTTTACGTGGTGAACAAATGGGTGTTGAGTATCAATTATCTAAAGCCGCGATTGAAAGAAGGTTTATTTACAAAAATGGAGGTTGGGCTTTATGAGTAACGTGCTAACAGATCAAGATGATGCACTATCAGGCGGAGGCGTATTAATTGGCCAAGTGGTTGAGTTAAGCGATCATAGGCCGAAAGTTGAGCTAAACGGGATGACATTTCTTAAATTTGGCTATATAGAAGACTCAGATTATGCTTCGGAATTAGAACCCGTGGCTAAATCAATGAGATTAATCAGTTCTATTGGTGTTGATTCGACAGCGGGAACTGTTGATGTTACACCGCAAACTAATGCAGTGGATCACCGTGACAATGTAGTCTTGGTAAATGCTACTCACGACACAAAAGCTTTTTTTAAATCATCGGACTTTGGAGAAACGTGGCGAAAGATTGGCTTACAGTCAGATGTAAGGTCGTCAGGTACTGTTACTTATTGTGGACACAATGGCTCTGGCCATGTGTGGGTGATGGCTGACGCACAATATCCTGCAAGTTATTTTCACCGTTCAACAGATGATGGCGAATCATTTTTACGCACTACGCAGGGTGTAGGGCAATCAATGGTGATGTTTGCATCTAATCGTGTTGATGTATTAATGGCGGTCGGAGGTGACTATATCCCTGCAAAAAGAGTTTTTAAATCAACGGATTTTGGTGATTCCTGGCAACGTATAGACCTGCCCAATGCGACTGGAGGCGCGGATACAATTGCTTACAGCCAAACAGGCATTTGGATTACAAGCACACAAAATACTGAAGTATTTTATAGTAAAGATGATGGGAATACTTGGCGTAAAGCAAATTTGCCAAATGGTCTATTAAGCCGGATGCACTCAATTGCAACGGACGATAATGGTCAATGGCTGGCATTGACTGAGAATTCAAGTGGAAAGTGCTTTATTCGTTCTAGTGATGACGGCAAGTCTTGGACAATGGCTGCTGATTTTCCATCACTTCAACAACAGTTAGGCATTGTAAATATTTATGAATCATATGGCGGAACTCGACGTTTTATCTATCGAAATGGTGAATGGATGCTGTTTACCGCAGATCATAAAGGTGGATTGCTTATAACTTCGAGTGACTTAGGCTTGACGTGGCAAAGAAGAAACGAGTTAGAAAGTCAATTGTCTAATCGATATTTCAGCTCTGTTGCTGCATTAGATAATGGAGACTGTGTCATTACCGGAGCGCTAAATTCAGTGTCTAAATCTTATTTTGGTGTGGGTGAGTTTGGTACGTCAAATGATCATCGTTATGTGAGGATTAAATAATGGCAGTTAGACAAATTAATGAGCATTATATAGAGAATAAATCATATGTTTTCGTTGGTGCGTCTGGTTATAAAATACTTAATAACTTTACTGATATAACAATCACCCCTCCTGCTGGGTGCAGGGTGGTTATAGATTTACTTTATGCAATTAATGGCAGTACACAAGGTGATTCAGATGCTGGAAGGTGGAGTATTAGTACTTCCTTTAGGGAAGTGATACGTTCTCATTCATTGATGATTGGTGATGGTACGACTGATTTGAATAGATTTGCAATTTGTCCAAACATACATGCTCAAAAAGAGCCTGTGCGATTTTTAGCCAACGAGAGAGTAACGATTAAAAATGGCACACTGAGAGCTTTCGGTCTGGCTTGGCATTACGAGAGGCTACTATGAAAACATGTATTTTAGTTGATGGTATTTGGGTTGAAGGTGAACCCACAGAAAATGGGCAAGTGTATAGGGAAATTGACGATATAGGGGCGATTGTAGAGCAAACGTACTTTTCGTTAGATGAAATAGATATTCATCATATTGAGTTTAGTGACGTATCAGGTCAACTCGATGATTACACAAATCATGACAATGAATTTACAGTACCCCAACAATCAAACGAGGTAATAGCAACGGGTCAACTGGCTATACCAGACCGCAAGTTCAAAGTGCCATTTAAACGCATCGATACGGGCCGCATTCAGTTGATGCCTGCACAAGTAGTTGATGGTCAACTTTCAATCCCTTTAAAGTTTGAAACAAACGGTATTTGGGTCGTTAACCAAGAATTGTTTAACACCGACTTTCCTGATATGCCGTTTGAGATGAGTGAATATCGCTTTTCAGTGATTTAATCATGGCCTCACCAATTAAGTTATTTCATATCTACACAGACTTGATTATTTAAGTTTTGGTTACTCTATCAGGAGCCTAATCGATGACCAGTTATATCGATTTAAGCAAACTCCCTGAACCCGACATTATCGAATCACTCTCATTTGAAGCCATTTATGAGGCGCGCAAAGCGCGTTTTGTAGCGCTTGCGCCTGAGTATGCGCAAGCGCTTGAGCTTGAGAGTGATCCGCTTACTGTGTGGCTTCAGGTAGAAAGCTATCAAGAACTATTACTGCGCCAGCGGATCAACGAAGCGGCGCAGTCTAATTTATTGGCGTTTGCTAAGGGCGCTGATTTAGAGCACCTTGGCGCCTTTTACGGCGTTGAGCGTGTGACCGATGAGCAAGATGACGACTACCGCCAGCGCATTCGCAACAATACCATTGCCGCCAGTACCGCAGGTAGCGCGGAGCATTATCGCAATCATGCCATTAATGCTGCGCCTAGCGAGATTGCCGATGTATCGGTGATAAGCAAAGAAGGCGGTAAAGTGATTGTTACCGTGCTCGCCAAGCAAGCGCTGGATGACAAAACCCTTGGCGAGATGCCAGAGCCACAACCGCAAGATGCACCACCAGGTAAAACCACGGTTGATCGCGTTAAAGACAAAGTGTTAGACGAAGGCGTGAAAATGCTCACTGACTCGGTCACTGTACAAGCGGCAGACTTGCAAGAGGTGGATGTGGTGGCCGATGTTTATTTGCAGCCGAATACCTCAATAGAGGTGTTTAACGAGTTGGAAACCTTGCTGCGCGAAGCTTGGCGAAATGAAGCCATGCTTGATTGGGACTTAGCACCAAGTTGGATTAGCGCGCAACTGCACAAAAGTGGTGTGCGCCATGTGGATATTCAACAGCCGAACCAGTTAATTGGGATCAGCCCAGAGCAGTGCGCAGTACCTGGCAATATTCAACTAACACTTCGATCATGAGGTAGCAATGCAACAACTTTTACCCCCTAATCACAGCCCGCTGCAGCAAAAAGGCTTGTTAAGTGAAGATCAATCCCCCGTGTTTGATACCGCAATTAGCAACCTAACTAACATGAAAGCCGACCCGCACGATGCACAGCTCATGTGGCTGGTATGGGAGTATGGTCTTGAAAGCATTTTGCCGTATAGCCAAGACTTACGGCAAACCCTCAAAGATGGCTTAGCGTGGCAGCGTATTCGTGGCACACCAAAAAGTTTAACCACGGCACTGAGCTGGATTGAGCTTAACCAAGCCAGCATTGAGAACACCCCGCCTGGACGACATTACTACAGCTATCAAATAGACGCAGGCACCATCCCAGGTGATGAACGGTTAGAGAAAGTGGTTATGCTGGCTGAGCTGTCGGCTCCGGCAAGCAGCCAACTGACGCGGGTTTACCACGGTTACGATGTGCGTAAGCAAATGCTTTCAAATGCGGGCTGTCAGTTTGGCAATATGCTGAGCGACTATTCAGGTGTGCTGTATCAACAGCAAGGCAAGCCGCTGGTTAAGGTGAGTTTTGGCCGCAGCCAAAAGCACTATACCAATGCTTCAGTGCAAAATGTTGAATTTGGTCACCATCGCGAGCGTGCGCAAAGTAATGTGCAATTTGATTACTACAAGCCTATGCGGTTTGTGCGCTATCGGGTATTTAGCCAGCAGCGCACGTTAGCACAGCGAGAGTGGCGCGGGCCATGGCACGACCGTTGGCAAAACGCCAGTTGGCAAACGCAGCAGTTATGCAGTGTGCAAATTCGTTACGAGCGAACTGTTAATGCGTCGTTGTCGTTCTCGGGCGCAAGCACTGGTCGCATGAACTATGGCACCTTAAACTTGACTGCGGTTACACCGGATTAACCCCATCTTTGCCTATTTTGGCGCTTCAACCTTCTTTGCAACGCCTGTTGCACTATTAATTGGAATTCATTATGAGCGAACCTAGCACCTTCACGCCCATTGTTTGGACGCAGCAAGGCCTAACCAAGTTGGCCGATGCGTCGCAGCAAGGGATTTCGATGGCCATTACCCATGTGTCGGCGGGGGATCAAGCCTACACACCAAGCAGCACGCAAACGGCGTTGCGCAGTCAAAAACAACTCGTGCCCGTTGGCGGTGCCGATATTATCGACGACCCAGACGACGGCAAGCAACTGCGTTTTAGTGCTTTGTTTGATGGCGAGCAAGAATACCCCGTAAAAGAAATCGGCATTTGGTCTCACGACACCTTGGTGGCGGTATATAGCGTGCCAAACAAGCAGCTGAATTATAAATCAGCAGATGCTGCTTGGCTGGAGGTATTCACGCTGTCCGTGACGGCACTGCCCAGCGACAATATCACCTGTGTGGTTGGGGTGAATAACGCCAATGTGTTTTTAACCGAAGAGTTACTGACCATGACCTACGCCCAAGTTTTACAAAGCAAAAACCTTACCAAACAAATTCACCAAAACTTTTTGATCAACCAAAGGCTCAGAAAGGCCGGACTGTAAGGAATCATTATGAGCATTGATGAAAAACTCTCCCAGATAAATAAAATTGTTACTGAGCAAACCAACGAAGCGAGCAACCTAAAAACCGCCATTGAAAACAGTTGGACCGAGGTGGCCAAGGTGCACGACCTTGCCAAGCAAAACCACCAAGCCGCGCGCGACTGGCAAACCAAAACCGGCCAAGTCACGTTTAAAGACCTAAACGACGCAGAATATCAGGTTGATACCCTCACAACCTTGATTAACGAAACGCAAAAAATCAACCCACATCCAGAGGTGATGACCAAAGCCCAGTTTGATGCCCTGCGCCAAATGCGCAAGCAGCAATATGCGGGGAGTGGGTTTGTGGAGTGGGGGAAGAGTTTCCATGATGCTCGTTTTGCAATTAATGAGGGGATGCATGCTTTTGGCGGGATCAACCAAAATAGAATGGTGCTCGGGCCTGCAACTCATACACCTAAAGGTAACTCAAAGACGCTTCGGCCCACAATCTTAATTGATGGTGTTCAGCATAACCTTGGTTATGTTAGAGCTGTGAACGAGCTAGACAATAATGTGTATTTTCCACCAGCTCCCGATGGCACTAAAACCTATGACTCAGCCACGGGCAAAGTAACCCAACACGCCAGTGCCGCTGAGGCGTTTAATGAGTGTCGGCATAAAGCCCCTAATGTGGTTCATGCGGGCATTTATAACAATGAACTGGGGGAGTTTACTTTTCAGCAAACAGGGGTTGGTGGACTTTACTTTGTAAATAAGACCAATACCGAAGCCCATAAGGTCCACATTGTTTTTACTAGTAGCGTTGATACAAATATTGAATTTCGCGATGCAACTGGCGCTATTGGTGCCGATCCACTCATAAAGTCTTTTCAGGCAAGTGCCAATATAAAACACACTGTGACTTTTAATCATACTTTTAGAAATAGCGGTGTGTATTTGCGTGCTCCAGAAGCACAAGTTGGTCAAAAAATTACCATTCATAGTTGGGAGTCATTACCTGCCACCGAACAAGTGATCACCTCTCGTAAAGATCTCGTCCTCCTAGAATCTTGGCATGAAAAAATCGCCGATAAAGATGTGGTTTATCCACTGGGTAATGTGCAATTTGGCGCGAGTACTTACGAGGGGATCGGCCTTGCCAATAACCTAGTCGCACAAGGTTACTGCGCCTTTGGTGAATGGGACACCGACACCAAAGGGTATGGTGTTAAATGGTCAACGCTATCCGCCGCTAACCGCGTGAAGTTTTTAAAAAATCCTGAGCACAACATTTACTACGCTCCAGAAGCCAAAGCGTATATTCAGGTGCGGTACAGGGTGAGAGTGGTTGAAGGGTTAGCAGATGAATGGGCTGATCCACTAACATTGGATGAAGGTTTTTTCTTAAGAGAAAAAGGCTTTAATCGACTTGCTGTTGTGGCTAGGGGCAAAGTAGTCGAGTTCAATGATAGAACAACGGGGTTAGGATCGCGTGACTCATACATTCATAAAAATCGCTCATATGCATGGGTGAATGAGCAACAATACCCTATAGGCGAGGGAGCTATATATGCCACGGATGGCATGCTAAATGACTTTGGGCACGAATCGAAATGTTTTGCAATCCCTATCGCACTTGTTCAGCGCCTAAACCAAGGGGCTTATCACCCCGTGCACAACCCAATGGGGTGTGATAGATGGATAAAGCAAGATGTTATCGCGGGTAATTGGCATTCACATAATGAGTTTATCAATTCGTCTCAAAGTCAGGCATTTTTTGAAGCGATTCAACCGGGTAAATCTGGAAGGCAGCGTGCAGGCTCTATCAGCTCAGGGCTTAGCGGTCGCCGTGACCAATACAAATACTATGACGCTATCTACGCTGGCCAAGTGGAAGACTTACGTTTAAACGCTAATAAGCTGGATGTAAATCAGCTACGCGAAGATACCATGCGCAAAGCAGTGGCAGGCACATTGCGTGGTAAAGCTCGGCTAATGGTGACGCGCTTTGACAGTGAAGTGTATCAATTAGGTGGGTCTGGTCTTGGTTATGTACAAATCGATACTAACGGTTGGCTGCGGCCACGTAGTCCTCATGAGAAGCTTTATGGCTGGAATATGACAAAAAATAAGGCGGTGAGTATTTATCAAAGCGCATCTTCACCGCATGTGTTTAATGTCTATATGGATGATGAAAGCGCTATCGCAGTAGGCGATAAAATCATGATCTCTTACTATCGCTCAAAGCAAAGTGCTGAGTTTGACTCACTCCCTTGGACGGATATTGTCGGCCACCCTGAGCGTATTGCGGCCACTTTCCCTGATGGTGTAATTGGTCAGTGGATCCCAATAGTGCCACCAGACAGCCAGCAATCTTTCCCTTTAAACAAAAAGTATTCGGGTGGTTTTAGTAATGTTGTTACATTAAATAATGGAGACTCTTGGGTAGTTGGTGGCGCGGGCGTGCTTTCTGATATAAAAAATGAATGGAAATATACGTCGCAGAGTAATGAAGTTCGATTGGTTTTTTATAAAACATCCGCAGCATTTACACAATCGGCTGCCAACTCAGAGGTTATAAGCCATATAACGGATGCGTGGGTTGGCAATGACTCAAGGCAAAACTTTGGTAATCGATTGCAGCAGTCGTTAACCGGTAAAGTGGCGCAGGTTATGTCGTACACAACCAATGCTTATACTCCGGTTATGCATAAAAACTTGCTAGATAATAAATTATTACAAGATGAGTTTCCGATTCACGCACCTTGTCCATCCCTAGGTGGTGATAGTGGCGCCTTTGGTTGCAAAGCGTTACCGACTATTACGCAAAAAAATGGTTTGTATTATTTGCAACTACATGGCGCGCAAATTCAGCATGATCGAAAGCCAATTATTGATATTTCTGAAAGTTCGACTGAACCTAAATTGGGGTATCAGGTATTTCGCGTAACGGATGGTCCGTTAAAAGGTCGGCTGCTTAAGCGGATGTTTCACACCGCTACAGCGGTGCCTTTTAACTCACTCGATTGGTCAATTGATACCGTGGGTTTGAAATATCAAGGGAATGCCGACTACTCATTTAAATTCTTTACTGATAGTTTTAATTGGGGCGACGATAACGCGATTCCTGTCCTTAATGGCGAGAACGTTAAAACCGACCTAAACGGCAATACGGTAAAAGTGTTCTGCCACCATACACAACTGCCGCTGGGTATTGCCAGTCACTAACGGCTAACTATTGTTTCAAACTACTTTCTTTTAAAACAACGAGTAAAAACGCGGGCATGTAGCTGGTGGGGTAAAACCTAGCAAGGATAGGGCAAAGTTGACCGATATTTTGCCCTTAATCTGGTTACAGTATGCGTATTGTGGGAAACGCGTATAAGTACGCCTCTTCCGCAACGCATTACGTTACGCATTCGCGTGCCGTTCAATGGCGGAGTTTGGTCTGTTGGAAGCCAAACTCCGCTTTCTATTTATTCGTTGGACCTCATTGATACGCGCAATTTATTTGTTGGATAGGAGCGTGCGCTGAAAATGTAGGTAAAGGAAAGGAAAATGACCATAGAAGCAAAACTCGCTCTGTTGCAGCAAGCTGCCACGGAGCAAACCAATGCTTGTGAAAAACTCATCACAGATGTGGAGCAAAGCATCACGGAAATTGATCAAGTAAAAGTGGATATGCACAGCACCCATGATTTGATCAAAGCAAACCACCAAGCCATTAACGATTGGCAAACTAAGACCGGCAAAGTGTCGCTCAAAGATTTAAACGGTCAAAGCTATCAAGTAGACAGCCTATCGGATTTAATTAACGAAACGCAAAAAATCAACCCACATCCAGAGGTGATGACCAAAGCCCAATATGATGCCCTGCGTCAAATGCGTAAACAGCAATATGCGGGCAGTGGGTTCGTGGAGTGGGGGAAACATATTGCACACTTAAATACTCATGAAGCAGTAAATGAAGGTATGTGGACTTGGAATTTATCTCCGAGTAGATTGTCGCTTGGCGCGTTTGAGACAGATTCTGGTTTCCAAGGAATCTCACGCGTAATAAGACCCCAAGTTATGATTGATGGCGTGTTGCAAAAATTGTCATATTTAGCGTCAAGTACATACAACAACATACTTTTTCCACCAGCCCCCGATGGCACCAAAACCTACGATTCAGCGACGGGTAAAGTCACTCAGCATGCGAGTGCGAAAGAAGCATTTTGTGGATTGGCAACAAATGGTGCATTTACGGATGATCTAAACGGTTGGCATGCGTGGGGTAATGCGTCGCTCTCTATGAGTAATGGGATTGCAAACATCAAAGCCGCCAATCCTTCAGATGGCGTAACTTATGCAGTTGATGCTGACCTACAAGCGAATGCAGAATATGTTACTGAATGGCTAATAAACTACCCAGAAGGTAAGACATTTGTCCTTGGATTTTATAATGCGCAGGAAGGTTATAAGGTTACTCAGCATGTGGGTACAGGCAAGCCCACTCTTTACAAAACCACGTACAAGCCGAGCGAAACTATTTCGGGTAATGGTCACAATATTCGATGTTATCATCATGATGCCAGTGATACAGAGCTTGAATGGCAAGTGTACTATGCCTCGTGTAGAGCGGTTACCGAGCAAGTTATCACCTCTCGTAAAGACCTCGTTTTCCTTGAATCGTGGCACGAAAAAATCGCCGATAAAGATGTGGTGTACCCGCTGGGCAATGTGCAATATGGCGCGAATATTTATGAGGGAATAACGCTTGCCAGCAATCTAACTGCACAAGGCTACAGCGCATTTGGCGAATGGGACACCGACACCAAAGGCTACGGTGTAAAATGGTCTACGCTGTCAGCCGCTAACCGCGTGAAGTTTTTAAAAAATCCCGAGCACAATATTTACTACGACCCAGAAGCCAAAGCGTATATTCAGGTGCGCTACAGAGTGAGAGTGGTTGAAGGTTTAGCCGATGAATGGGCTGATCCACTAACATTGGATGAAGGTTTTTTCTTAAGAGAAAAAGGCTTTAATCGGCTTGCAGTAGTGGCCAGGGGCAAACAAATTGAGTTCAACGATAGAACAACAGGCTTCTATTCGCATGACTCATACATTCATAAAGAAGGCTCATATGCATGGGTAAATGAACTTCAATATCCTTTAGGTCAAGGTGCTGTATATGCCACTGATAGTATGCGAGATGATCATGGGCACGAGTCAAAATGTTTTGCGATGCCCATCGCACTTGTTCAGCGTCTTAACCAAGGTGGCTATCACCCGAGTTATAACCCGATGGGTTGCAGAAGATTCTTAAAATCAGGTTTGGGCCATGAACCTTGGTATAAAAAAGCCGCCGAAGATATCGCAAGTACTATTCAGTGCTTTGATATAGGGAACGCGACTGACTATTCTCGCGTATCAGGGAATTCTGGTTTCATTGGCAGTAATGCTGATACAGGCCGCCCTGACCAATACAAATACTACGACGCCATCTACGCAGGCCAGGTGGAAGACTTACGCTTAAACGCCAATAAACTGGATGTAAACCAGTTACGCGAAGACACCATGCGTAAAGCAGTGGCGGGGACATTGCGTGGTAAGGGTTCATTACCTATTTTATGTATCTCAGGTCCGTTTACTGTTCAAGCGGCTGTAGGCGAATCGGCGAGTGATGGTCGAATTAGAATACCGACTAGCTTAACGGGAGAATTGACGCCAACATTTTCTTATAGGTTTGGTGGCAACTCGGATGTTTATTTGTGTTCGGACGAAGGGGATTTGGTAACAGTTCCCTTGGGTATATCAAAATATAGTCACATCCATATCCAGTTTTCGAATAATGGCAACTTATATTTAGGGTGCTCATCATATAGCGAGACGGCATCTTCGATAAATGATAAGTTGCGCGGAAAACAATGTCGACTCATTTGGGCAGGTCAGCTAGATAGGCCTTTTGGTAAGATTGAAGGCCATGCTTCCATGCCGTTACGTGATGAGCACTGTAAGTTTTTATCTGCAAGTCACTTACTTTATCATGGAAATAAACCAGAATTCGACTCACTCCCTTGGGCAGATATTATCGGCCACCCAGAACGTATTGCGGCAACCTTCCCAGATGGTGTGGTAGGGCAGTGGATACCAAAAATACCAGACAATACATCTGGTTATCAGCTCAACCGAAAAATGACGAATAACCAGTTAATTGCAAAATACAGTGAGGATCTGGGTCAAACGTGGGTAAGTGCGAGTGTTAACTTTGGTACGGCAGAAAATATTAATTCAGATAGTTGGAATCCAAATGTGGTTGCATTACTCAATTATCAAACACCAGCACATTTCACTCAGACATCAAACCAACAGGGTGTATTAGGAAGTATTGGTAACGTTTACGCAACGCAAGCCAGCCAAACGGCCTATGGTAACCGTTTACAACCTAGCTTAACAGGCAAGGTGGGTACTCGATCTAATGGGGCATTGATACACGAAGAAGTGTTGTTGAATAAACTCAGTCGATATGCGCCGACAGGCCAATTGACATGGACACAATCATTAGGTGATGAACCCAAACATGCACCGCTGAATCTAGATAGCCAAAGTGAACCATCCAGCGCGATAAAAACACTGAGCACTGTAATTGAAAAAAATGGTCTTTTATATCTGCAGTTTAATGGGGCTGAGCTTAAATATACCCAGCAACCAGTGGTGGATATTTCAGAGTCATCAACCGAAGGAAAAGAGGGATATGGAGTATTTCGAGTCACTGATGGGCCATTAAAAGGGAGAATGTTAAAACGTAAATTTAATACTACTAGTTTTGAAGCATTCAACGATATTAACTGGTCAATCGATAGTAAAGGTTTATTGTATAAAAATAATAAAGACTACTCGTATGAATTTTTCAATCCAAGTTATAACTGGGGCGATGATCAAACCATCCCAATCATAAACGGTGAAAACACCAAAACAGATTTAAATGGCAACACGGTGAAAGTGTTTTGCCACCACACACAACTTCCGCTGGGTATTGCCAGCCACTAAGGATAAACCATGAACCAAACTAATAATGAGACTGCGCAAGCGGTCGACTCAACTGTGCCTGTAACTGAGCAAACATCAGTAACAAACAACGAAATGAGCGAACAGTCCAATACCACTGAGGTTGCACTCGTGAGTTATGATGACGTACTGACCAAAATAGCACTACGCCACCCGCAGGAGCAGGTTGAGCAAGCATTAAAAACGGCCATTGAGCAAGAGCAAGCCGCCCATGTTGCTGCATATCAAGCGTGGGAACTTGAAGTGGTCGAAGTTGAGGCGGCGCGTCAAGCTGCGCTGGTACACAATGCCAACCTAGATGCGGATAGCGATGAATTGATAGAAGTACCAGAATTACCTACTCAGCCACAGTTAGACTTATCACTGCGCCGCACGTGTTACCAAACTGAATATGTTGCAGTGGATCTAGAAACCACCACAGAAACCCAACCTGCACGCACAGAATATGACGACGATGCTTATATCAAACGTATTTACCCAGCAACACAAGCGCACAGTGAAGAACATATCGCCAAAGTGCTGCGTGAGCGCTTTAAACAAACACGCACATCGCAATTGGCCAACCAAACCGTGCTGGTGGATGAACTCGAGTTTGATGCCGATGAGCTAAGCCAGCAACGCATGGCGCGCGCTATTTTGGTGATGGATGAGCAGCAAACCATTCCTTGGGTACTGGCCGATAACGAAGTGGCGGGTGTGAGCAAGGCGCAGTTGTTTAAAGCGTGTAAGTTGGCTGCCGAGCGTCAAACCGCGCTGTGGATTGGCGAATAACGTCGCGCCGTATATTTAGAAAAGCATGCGAATCAGCGAGATCCTGACCTGCGTCAGAATGACGAAGAGGTCATAGTGACGAATAGGACGTTACCCTGAACACAAAATCGTCCCCCTGAACACAACACTGTCATCCTGAACTTGTTTCAGGATCTTCTAAGCAAGTAAAGCGGTTGTTGCATGCAGCGAGATTCTGACCTTCGTTAGAATGACGGGCGAGGTGTCATCCAGAACACTGCACCGTTGCCTTGAGCGCAAAATCGTCATCCTGAACACAACACCGTCATCCTGAACTTGTTTCAGGATCTCACAACCACACTCGTGGGCTTTTTCAAAAACCAAACATTTAACTTTATAGGAGGTCAAGGTGGCCATATTAACATCTGCTGGCCGTATTGAGCTGGCCAAAGCCGTTGAGCGCAAAACCATTTATTTGGCTTGGGGGCAAGGCGCAATAGAGTGGGACACGCAACTTCCCCCGGAGCCAAGTTCTAGCACTGAACTTTCCGCCGTTTTAGGCTACAGAAAAGCCACGCGCGTACTGTACTGCGAGAGCGATGATGAGGGTGAGATCCAAGTACCCAACGGGCGCTATAAGTTAGTCAATTATCCAACGCCAAATTTGTACTGCCAGTTTAACTACGAGTTTGCCGATGGCCTATCAAAAACCATTCGCGAGCTAGGTTTAATGGTCGGTACATTACCTAAGCCAGAAGTCCCTGCGGGCAAATTGTATTTAGAGCCAAACGAGGTTGACCAAAAAGGCACTTTACTGCTGTTGGAGCATCGGCCTGCGATTTACCGCGATCAGGGTGTACGTGAGTCATTTGAATTTGTTATTAGTTTTTAAGGATGTGCGATGCAAGATCAACTTTATGAACAGATCATGGCGGAACATCCCGACTATTTTCGACGATTTGATGCCAGTAAACGGTATGAACAAATATTGTTTAGAGCAGGAAAAGGCTTACAAAGTAGAGAGCTAAACGATGTTCAAGGACAAGTCAGTCATCAAATTAAGAGTGTGGCTGATGCACTGCTAAAAGACGGCGATATTGTTGCCGGTGGCGGGGTTAAAATCGAAGGTGGAGTAGCCAAAGTAGCGGCTGCATCGGTGTATTTATCTGGTGCGGTGCGCCCAGTGGCTGAAGCGAGTATTAGTTTTGATCCTCAGAAAGACTCTATTATTGGCGTATTCTTAGATACTACCGTCGTCACCGAGCTCGAAGATGGCACGTTGCGAGACCCTGCAGGTAAAAACTCGCCCATGGTACACACTAACTATGACGAACCTGGCGCTGCCCGCTTAAAAGTAGTTGGGCGTTGGGATGTGCTGGAAGGCGAACAATCTGCCAATAGTGAGTTTTACCCAGTTTATCAAATTAACCAAGGTGTGTTGATGGTGAAAGAAGCGCCGCCCCATCAAGATGCCATTACCCGAGCTTTAGCGCGATATGATAGAGAGTCGAACGGCGGTAACTATGTGGTTGAAGGTTTAGGCTTACACTACATTAAGACTGAGAACGAGCGCCAACATTTTAGCTTGCAGTCAGGCAAGGCACATATTGCAGGGTATGAACTTAGCTATGCGATGGCATTGCCTGTTACTTTTGCAGCTGATCCGGATGTTGTCACCATCAAAGCGGAACGAGCGCAGTTAGCCGAGGGGGAAGACGCCACCGCTTGGATCAAAGTTGATTTTCCGCCATTAAAAAGTGTTGAACGGGTCAGTATTGAGGTTCGTACTACTGACACAATCACAAGAACGGCTGCTCAATTAAAAGATAGCTTTCCCAACACCAGTGTGAGCTATATCGAAAAAGTTGTTTTTAATGAGACAGTGTACGTGGAAGGGGAAGACTATAAACACGAAGACAATCATATTGTTTGGCAGTTAGATGCCACAAAAGCTCGCCCACCAGCGGGAAGCAGTTACGACGTTACATATGTTTATGGCAAGGTGGTTTCGGCTCAGCATACTCAAACTCATTACAAAATTGACGATTCATTTTTAAATGACGGGGATAGCATCCTCACCAATGAAATTGAAGCTGATTATCAACGCTTATCGCCACGTGTTGATTTGTTTGTATTGGATAAACAAGGGGTTGTGCAGCGGATCAAAGGTGTTTCAGCGTTAGAATACCCAGAGCCACCTCATGCGCCGGAGCAGCATTTACCACTTGCGTATGTGTATCAGCAATGGGGCGATCAGCCTCCGAAGGTAGAGTCGATTTCGATAAACGCCTTAAGTATGCTTGATTTACACAATATGCAGCGACAAATTTATGATTTGTATCAGTTGCTTGCTATTGAGCGCCTGAAAAACGACGCCAACAGCCAAGAGTCATCCAGCAAATACGGCGTGTTTGTAGACCCATTCTTAGATGATGATTTACGTGATCAGGGCCTAGATCAAAATGCCGCCATCGTTGACGGAGAACTCTCGCTCCCCGTTGATGCAAAAGTGATTAGCTTAAATTCAGAGCAAAGCGAATTACTGCCTTTTGAGCTGGAAGATGTACTTGTTCAACCAAAGCGTACAGGTTCTATGAAGGTAAACCCTTATCAAGCGTTTGAACCTATTCCTGCACAAGTTACGTTGACCCCAAGTGTTGACCACTGGACAGTGACCCGCCAGCGTTGGAGCAGTCCAATTACCCGCCGCTTTACTCGTGGTAATGGGCCTGTTCGCAGCACTACACAAACACAACGTGTAAGCACACAAACACAGCAAGCTGAGTTTTTGAGAGCAAAAAGAGTGAATTTTAGTATTAAAGGGTTTGCTGATGCAGAGCAATTGACCAAAGTAATATTTGATGGCATTGAATTAACCCCCGAGGTGACCAGTGAGTGAACAAATAAATGAACAGCAAAAGGTGATAACCGGCTATTTTGATATTCCGGGTGACACCATACCCGCTGGCGAAAAAACCGTGGTGTTTATTGCAAAAGAAGAAGATGGTCCACGAGGCTTTGCAACTTATACAGGTAGCGGGCAGATTCGTACTGAAACTTTGCGCCGAGTAACCACCATCACCAATGTGCGCTTTGACCCTTTAGCACAAACCTTTACCTTACCGCAAAGCCGATTTATTGCGGCGGTTGAGCTGTATTTTACGAAAAAAGGTGAAGAGTCAGTACGGGTGCAAATTCGTGAAGTAGCGCAGGGCGTGCCAACGCAAACCATATTAGCGCAAAGCACTGTTGAAAGTGATGATATTTCGCTTAGCGATAAAACGCGTTTCAGCTTTACGCCGGTTTTCTTACAAGGTGGTCAAGAGTATGCCATTGTGGTGCTCACCGATGGTGCAGAGCATGAAGTGGCGATTGCAGAACTCGGCAAGTTTGACCAGCAACACGGTTGGGTAACCAGTCAGCCTTATCAGGTGGGTGTGCTGTTATCATCGAGTAACGCCAGTACGTGGACGCCGCATCAAAACAAAGATCTCACATTTAATTTAAAGGCCGCCAAGTTTACCAGCAATACCCGTACTGTGGATCTTGGTTCAGTGAGTGAGCAAAGCGTGACTGACCTAATGGCACTTGCCGTAGTGCAAAGACCCAGTGCTGAAACCGACGTTGACTTTACCTTTCAAGTTGTTGGCAGTGAAGAGCCTCTTGCCCGTGTTCAAGAGTGGTCGCCACAGCAGCTTAAGCAAAAATTAGTGAATAAAACCATCAATGTAGCAGCGCACTTAACAGGTAGTGATACCTTAAGTCCGGTGTTATTTGCAGGCAGCCAGTGTGCTACGGGTGAACTACAACCCAGTGCTGACTACATCTCGCGAGAGATCACCTGTCATAGCGATGGCCAATTTACGGTGAGCTTTGATGCCATTCTTGAGGGTAGTGCTTCGGTATTGGTTTATTTATTAGAAGGTTCAGACATAACGGAAGTTGCGTTAACCCGCTCAAAATCCAATGATGATGGCTGGAAACAATTTGACTATGTTCATGACTTTTCTGAGCCAACCAATACACCACAGCCCGATCCACTCAAACGCGTAAGGTTAAAGCTGGTGCTAAACGGCACGGAAGCACATCGCCCAAGGCTTAAAAATCTGCGCGCCTTTTCAACATAAGGAGTCAATATGGCCGTTGAGAACAACACGCCACACCGAGATTACCCACTTCCACACCCAAATAATTTACTTGAACAAGATGTACTTCGCATCATCAAAGCGCTCACCGAGATTGATAACGATATGAACACACAAGCCAATGCCCTAGAGGCACAGGGCAGTGCGTTTGAAAACCAGTTATCAAGTTCACTTGCCGCTTTGCAAGCCACACTACAAAGCGAGCGCAATGCCCACAACGAATTACATCGCAAGCAAAAAATCAACCACCTACTTGGTGAAACCCTTTACCCACTTTAAGAGGACGTTATGGCCACAATCAATAATGCCGTACAAGAAATGGTCGACCACCTAGTCGATAAAATGCAAAGTAGTAACAAGCTGACTGCGGAAGAACAAACGCTCGTCAGCAATGCAATTCAAAAGCTCTCAAATAGTGCCAACTTAGAAACTGCACTAGTAGCAGTAGCGGAGCAGCATTTGGATACTGCCACAGGTGAAATAAAAGATGCCAGCGCACTAGTTAAAGATTTACAAGCAAAGCTGCTGGAGCAAAGTGATAATTTAGGTTTATTACCGGGACTTGAGACAAAGTTTAATAACATAAGTGACGCTTTGACCAACAAAGTCTCCAATGCAGTGAATGATATTCCAAACCAACTTTTGAATCCTAAGTACAGCTTTGGAGTCCCTTCTTTCCGGTTAGATTATTATGATAATACTGTAGCCTTACTAAACAGTGCTAATCAAGCATATGGCGCGCACAATATGATTAGTTTGGTCAACTATGACTCAGGTTGTTTTCATATGTATTATGACGGAGGTCAACAGACGAATACTAATAATAAAGCTGTTGTGATGACGATTGACCAGAAAGGAAATGTAGATAAGGCAACTCGTAATTCACCACTTCTTGCCACAAACTCTGTAGATAACTTAGGGTTAATCGTTTTACCGGATAATGTATCAACTATTTATACCTTCACTACAAACAGTAAATTAATCACCATATACAAGGAAACGACTTTTACTCCTCATGCCACTCAAGATTGCGATTATTACAAGCTGTATCAAGATCCAATCAGCAAGTATTTGTATATAGTGAATGCAGGAATTCTGCACGTTTATGAAGGGCAGCGTTGGACACAAAACTTACAAAAGACGTTTGAAAATGAGGCAGCGTTTGACAATTGGGCAAGTAATGAACAAGGGTATGTCGCGTTACATACGTTAGCGATTTCTCCAACAAATGCTTCTCATACACAAATGTCAGATGCGACCGGAAGTGGTCAAGGGCGAGTTAATTTATTAGTAACACGGCCATCATTAAGAAGAGAATTATCTTACAGGAATAATGCATATTCAGATTTGCCATCCGTAAATACACAAAATCTAGCACGACATAGAGTATCTAAAATGCACAGTGATACATCTGAGAGGCTTTTCACTAGAAGTTTCAAAAGCAAAATTAACTTACCTAGTATCGATGGTATGTTACGAGCTGATTTAGAAAGTTTGACTTCTAATGATAACTACGCAAATGGCTTTGGCACCTATGACATTCAATATAGTCCTCAATTCGTCACTTGGTCTCCAATTCATCGCGCACTCGTCGTTTATCAGCGTTTTAGTTTTTATTATTCTGGTGGCAGTGCAACAGTTACTTCTCAATGCCGCGTTTACTTTGCTTAAGGAGCTAATATGTTTAACTGGTGTAATACAAAACAAGCCATTCACTTGCATGGTACATATTTATTAACGCACCCTGAGTCGGGTGAACGTTGGGAATCAAAAGAGCAAGCACAGCTTTGGTATAGTGAGTATCAAGCGCAAGAACAAGCGCGCGAAGAGGAACTTGCACAACAAGCAGCACCTCAGCTAAAAGCCGTGCAATTGCAGGCAATCAGTGGTGCATTAAAAGTGCCGAGTAATATTCAAGATTTAGAGTCAATAAAAGTCACCGTTGCTGAAGGGCAAAATGTCACGCTAGCAGGCCAACTAGATATTGAAGATGAATCGTTTTTAGTGCCCGTGCTACGAGACGATGGTCGTCGCGTGTATTTCCCAATTGAGGTTCAAGGCGGGCAATTTAGTGCGACTTTTAACTTTCCAACCTCGGGCCGCTATGAAGTGAGTGCTGCACTTTTAAATGAAGAGTTTGCACAGCCTCGCTTTAGTGCAAGTAACACGACATTTTATGTGGTGCGCGAGTCGCAAGCAGCAAATTAATCTCCTATCTATTATTTTGGTTCTTTCAGAGCCTAGCGGTCAGCATTGACCTGTTTTAAAACCTAAAAATCAATAAGATACACATAAGCTGACAAATCAACTCAAAAGCGTTTTGTTATGCAAAGCGTGCAATTGATTGAACTGGCAGTTTAGGTTCCCATCTTTGTGTTTTTGGCCTACCCATTTGGGTAGGCTTTTTTATTTTTATGCTTAACTCGTTTTTTATCACCCTGAATTCGATTCTCGTCATCCTGAACTTGTTTCAGGATCTTAGAGCACAGAAACGCGAGTTTGGTATTTAACAAGATTCTGACTTTTGTCAGAATGACGATAACTTAGAACACTCAAGATTTGCCGCCGCACTAGATAACTTATATTTACGTTGAGCTTAAAACTAAGCGTAAATATAAGTTATTTTATAAGGTCAGGGTTGACCTGTTTTAAACGCTAAAAACAGGTAATATACACCTAAGCTGATTAATCAACTCAGTTGTTTTTGAAGCTTAAGATAAAAAGCTAATTGAGTCCCATTTTGTGTTTCAAGCCCACCAAATTTGGTGGGCTTTTTTATTGTCTTCCCGAGCTTGCTTTGAGATTCTGAACTTGTTTCAGGATCTCAAAGCACAGAAATGCGAGCTTAGCACGCAACAACATTCTGACTTTTTTCAGAATGAAGATAATGTAAGGCGCGGTATATTTTCAGACAGAATAGATGATTTATATTTACGTTGAGATGAAAACTAAGCGTAGATATAAGTTGTTTTATAAGGTCAGAGTTGACCTGTTTTAAACGCTGAAAACAGGTAATATACACCTAAGCTGATTAATCAACTCAGTTGTTTTTGAAGCTTAAGATAAAAAGCTAATTGAGTCCTATTTTGTGTTTCAAGCCCACCAAATTTGGTGGGCTTTTTTATTATCTTTCCGAGCTTGCTTTTAGTCATCCTGAACTTTTTTCAGGAGCTGAAAGCATAGAAACGCAACAAGATCCTGACTTTCGTCAGAATGACGATAAGGTCGTGTTAAGGGATATAATAAATACTTTTTGCAGGTCAGAGTTGACCTGTTTTAAATGCTAAAAATCAGTAAGATATACATACACTGAGCAATTTACTAAAAGCCTAAACACGGGCATTTAAATAACAAGTTCCATTATCCAAAGCAATTAAGCCTGCATTTTTAATGTAGGCTTTTTTATTGGCCGTCAGAGGTGCTTATGCGCGTTTTTAATTTATTAGATATGTCTAAGGTACCATTACCCGACACCATCACAGAGTTAGATTTTGAACAAAAGCTCAGTGAGCTTAAAAGCAAGTTATTGTCGCAATACCCGCACTATCAAGACGCCTTAAGTTACGAATCTGAGCCAATGCAAGTCATGCTTGAGATGATGGCGTATCAACAACTGTTATTTGATGGCAAGTTAAACGATGCCATCAAGGGCAATATGCTGGCCAGTGCCTCAGGTAAAGATCTGGACGCCATTGCTGCACGCTACAATCTAGCAAGGCAAACGCTCGGCGAGGGCGAACTGGCAAAACCCGAAGACGATGAGCGTTTTCGCCGTCGCATTCAAATGGTGTTTGAAGGCTTAAATACCGCAGGTAGTAAACAGGCTTATCAATTTCATGCGCTCTCGGCGGATACACGAGTAAAAGACGTGTACGTAACAAGCCCTGAGCCGTGTGAGATACATATTACCGTGCTTAGCCACGAGCAAGACGGTGTACCATCGAATGAATTGCTCAGCACACTTCGAGCACACTTTGGTTTATTGCCCGATGGCAGCGGGCCAAACAAAACCGCCTCAAAAGTGCGGCCTTTGGGCGACAAAGTCACGTTATCAGGCCCTGAACCCATCGAGTTTGAACTTGAGGTGGCGATAAATATTGCACCAGGTCCTGCGGCGTCAACGGTTGAGCACACAGTCAAAGCCGCGCTTAGCAAATATTTAGCGCAACAAGCTTTGCTAGGCAGAGATATTAATCAAATGGGGCTGTTTGCCGCGCTTAATCAACCGGGTGTGGAAAGCGGTAAAATCATCAGCCCAACATCAGACATTAAAATTGCTGCGCACCAAGTGGCGGTGTGTAAAAGCGTGACCGTGAATGCATCGGTGGTGGAGGCGTAAATGAATGACTTTAGGGAATTACCCAAGCTACTACCGAGCAGTGCCAGCAAACTGCTGCAAGCACTCACTGAGTTATTAACTTATCCCGATAACACCCAATTATTAAAAGATATTTGGCATCCAGAAAAATGCCCAGCACAGCTTTTACCATGGCTTGCTTGGTCACTGTCGGTAGATGATTGGAATGATGCTTGGAGTGAAAAAAACAAACGCCAAGTCATCAATGATGCCTTTGAAGTACATCGTTTTAAAGCCACCCCTTATGCACTGCAAAAGGCGTTGGATAGTTTAGGCATAGAAAACGACATTCAAGAATGGTGGCATAGCGATAATGCGAAGCGAGGCACTGTGATTGTTAATGCCTTAGTGAATGAAAACCTCGACAGTAGAGAGCAAGGTCTACTCACAAAAGCGATGCTAGAGCAAGTCAGGCGGATCGTCGATACAGCAAAACGTGCCTCAATACATATTGAATTGCAGTTGGGTATTTCTTTAAGAGAAAGTTTTGGTACCGGGTTGTTTAGTGGTGCAAGGATTGGACTCGCCCGCAAGGAAGGGGCATTTATTGGCGTGCATCCTGATGATGGCGCACTATTTTCGGGCGCTTTTTTAGGTAGTCAACATGGCGTTGGAACAATCGACAAACAAGCGCAATTTCAGGGTGTAAAGCCAAATCAAGCGAATGGCTTTTTAACCGCAGGCCTTGGTACTCAGCAAGGGATCGCTGCAATTGACCTCAATGGCCAACTAAGTGGTATTGAACCACCCAATACACAAAGTGAAATGGGGGCTGTTTTGGCGGGTAAAAGTGCGATTGCAAACTGTGAATATCAGGCAGCTTGGCTAGGTGTAAAACCTGAACCGAGTGAAATATCTCAAGGGATAGCAGCCTTATTGACTCGTATTCAATTTAATCATTTAACATTACAAGGAGCGACTTAATGTCTGTATTAACCTTGCAGTTTACACAAGCGGGACTAAACGCTTTGCTTAGTGCTACACAGCGTGGCTTTAAAGGCAAAATTAGTCATATGGCCTTTGGTGACGCCGCTTACACACCGAGTAAAACACAAACGGCACTCAAAGGTGAAAAGGAACGAGTTGCCATTGTTGATACTGATTATAGCGATGGTGAAAGTAGCGAGCTAAAAATCGCCGCCAAATTTGATGCGCCTTTGGAATATGCCATTTGTGAAATCGGCGTATTTATCGAATCGCCCGATCACAGCGGTGAAGGGGAACCTGAACTTATTCTGTTGGGTGTATATTCTCAAGAAAATACCACGTTGGGTTATCGGACTCCTGATGTAAAGGTGTTGCAGTGGCTGACGTTATCACTGGCGCAAATTCCATCTAACAGTGTTGAAGTGAAAGTGGGGGTAGACAACCTCAATATCATTGTGGACAGAGAGCTAGCCGATATGGCTTTAGTACAGCTGAACACTATGCAGAGACAAATCGAACAAGAGCTGCGTTTAGTGGCTTTAGAGCAAGCTCAATAACTAAGGAGTTTTTATGTCAGATAAAACTATGACGCAACGGTTGACCGATGTGGTCACTGCGGCAGACACGCTTACGCAAACAGTACAAGATCAAATTGGTCAAATTAACAGTACAGTATCGAGCAAGATGAGCGAGGTTGATGGTGTAATAGCGCAAACGAATACTCAAGTAAACCAGACCATTACTCAAGCTAATCAAGATATAGATAGTGCTATTTTAGAATTAGGTAATAGCCACGCAAATCAAGTTATTAATTATTATGATCGTATTCAGCATTCTAAATCTTCATTAAAGCCAGCGATAGATCCTACGGATGAGACACAAACTCTATGGAAGAAGGTACCAGTTACCAATAAGGGTTATCATACTTATCCAGTGCCGCAGAAGTTGACTAAAGTTCACACGATTAATGCGTATCGCAGCTATCCAGGGTACTACGAGTCACCAGAACAGTATGTTAATGATTGGTCGGTCACCTATATAGAGTTTATTCTTGCTAACTCTGAAGCCACCAGTGAGCAAATAGACCAAGAGATAGCGGCTAAGAATTTAACGGTACACGGTGTTGGCAGTTGGTCGAGTTGTGCTCGAGTTTACGATATTAATGCGGTAAAGATTTCAGGTCTTCATCCTTATAGTCAGCTATTTGTAAGATTCAAAAATCATGTCGTACCAGAGAAAAGAGCAAATGGTGTTGAGCCCCAAAATGTACTGGAGTTTGGTGGAGACAGCTTCTTTTCTATCGATCGAGTGATCAATTACCCAGCAATCAATGCCTAGGAGAAATTATGGAATATCAACCATTATCAGAAGAAGCGATTGTAGAGCTTGAGAAACAAGTTAAGCGAGGCCAAATTACACTTAATGTTGCTGACCATGAGTCTTTATTAGGTACAGTGTCTGACACATGTCATATCTTATTGGTGGAGTTTGCCAAATTAACAACTAAGTTGGCAGCGGCGACTTCACTGGAAGAAGTAAAAAATGCGGCATCGGAATCAAATGCGTTATTAGGTCAGTTTGTGGAAAAAGTGGAGCAAGGGAAGGTGACTTGTCCATATCAGCACAAAGGTATTGAAAACGTATTTCAAGAGATAGAGGCCCGTGCTTCGGGTGTTAGTGAAGTATTAGCAAAAGCAAAATAACACATCCAAACCCCTTCGGGCACATCGTCCGCCGTTAATCCTCCAGCCTCATTGTTAGGCTGAGCTTTTTTATCAGAGAATCACTATGAATCATCGCAGTACCCTAGTTGAAAAGGTGCTTGAGTACCTGACGTCTGGATTACAAGGTATGGCTCAAGTTGGCCATATTAAACACACCTTGCCGTATCCAGATTTAACGCAAGCGGCGCAGCTTTGTGTCACGCTGATATCAGAACGTCAAGCCAGTGAGTTGCAAAGTAGCGGGAGCGCATCAGGCGTTACCTATGGGTCTACGTCGAATAAGAACTTAAGCCCAAACCCACTCGACAGACGAGTGTTAAAACTGCAACTAGACATTGAAGCGGAAGATGCCGATAGCATCGCGCTGCTGAAGCGTTTGGATACCGTGATTGATACCAGTGAAGCGCTGATGCAGGCAGACGGTGTGCCCGTTTCTTGGCAACATTTTGTGGCGCAAAATGCCGAGTTTGCCTTTACCAAACAAAGCGACTCCATGATAGGCAAAGCCAAACTCATTTGGGAATTTTACTATCAAGTTGAGCCGCCAGAGGAGTTACCGGGACCAACCATTACCGATGTGTATCTAGGCCCTCAAGGTGGCGAGCACCATCATGTGGCAACCGTCAATGCTGAAGGGGAAGTGGTCATCGCGGAGGTGGATAATGCTGGCTAATCCGTTACAAAGTAATCTAGCACAAGCCGATATGCAAAGCCGTTTAGCAAAGCTGATATCCCTTGGCACTGTGAATGAGGTGGATTACGAAACAGCTAAGGTGCGAGTTAAAATTGGTGACTGGCTCACCACTTGGCTGCCATGGCTAACCAATCAAGCATTTAACGATATGACTTGGCAAGCGCCTGAAGTGGGCGAGCAAGTGATGGTGTTGGCACCGTGCGGCGACTTAGCCCAAGGCGTGGTGCTCGGAAGTGTGTACCAAAAAGAGCACAACATTGACAAAGTAGTAAGCGATGTAGCCAAGGAAGAGCGCATAAACGTGCAGCGCACTAAATATCAAGATGGTTCGGTGGTTGAGTACGACCGCAATAAACATCAATATTTAATTGATGTGAAAGAAGATACTGCGGTAATTAAACTCAAGTCAGCCAAAGACATCATATTAGAGTGCGATAACGACTTGAACGTAATTGTAAAAAATAACGCCAGCGTTACTGTCACGGAAAATGCCAGTATCACGGTCGAAAATGGTGATGCTAGCTTGACCACCAATACAGGGAGCATTTCTGTTACGGCAACAGATGCGCTGAACCTCAAAGGTGATGTGGTCAATATCGAATCTACAGGTGGCAATGTTGCAGTAAAAGCTGCAGCCACACTGAAACTCAATGGTAGCAATATCAGTGCACAGGAGTAGGTTATGCCCGCTATTTCTCTTGATGGCCATTTAACCAATGTACATGTGGGCTTTTTGCCCGGTACTGCCAGTGCAACACAAGGCAGCTTTACGGTCGCGGGAAAACCTGCTTTGCGTGTAGGTGACCCTATTAGTACACACAGTATGATTGCCGACCCAAAAACCAAGCATATCGGTAAAAAAATATCCCAAGGGGCAGGGAGCTTTACTATTGCAGGTAAAGCTGTGGCCCGCATCGGTGATGCCACCAGTTGCGGTGGTGCTATGGCACTGGGCGAAGGTAGCTTTACTGTGGGCGGTTAACAAAAAGGAAGCACAATGATTGGTATGAACGCACAAACAGGTCAACCGCTTTCTGGGGTTGACCATTTAAAACAAAGTATCCGCGATATTGTCACTACGCCGCTCGGTAGTCGAGTCATGCGCCGTGACTATGGTTGTGGTTTATTCGATTTACTCGACAGACCCTTTTCTACTTCGCTGGTGGGGGATATTACCCTGGCCATCTCTGAGGGGCTTGAAAAATGGGAGCCACGCTTTCGTTTAGAGTCAGTTGCCGTGCATCCAGCAGGTAGCGGTAAATTATCTATAGACATCAATGGCCTTTACTTAATTAACGGCGAGCCCGTGTTAATTGAAGGCATTCAGGTTTAAACCAATTTGATTAGGCATCGTTTAATTGAATTGGCAAAACGGCAAACAAACTGGGCTTAACCTCCCATTTATTTTTTTAATCTCAAACCACGCTATGCGTGGTTTTTTTGTTTCTAACTGACATACCCTTAAAGGAGAATCATATGTCACAATTTCTACATGGTGTAGAGGTGATCGAGGCGCAATCAGGCACTCGTCCAATTAAAACAGTAAAAAGCTCAGTTATTGGTCTGGTTGGCACCGCACCATTTGCTGATAAAACGGCATTCCCGCTTAATACACCTGTATTAATTGCAGGTAAACGCGCAGATGCTGCAAAACTATTTGATCGCGCGCATCCAAACTATTCTGCCGCTCTAGAGGCTGCACGTGCAGAAGCTGTAACAGCAGCCGTGGCTGCTCATAAAGCTGCTAATGATGATAAAGATCCTACTGCTGATGAACTTAACGCAATTAAAGAAAATGTTAAGAAAACAGTTACAGAGGTACCTTTTGAAGCACAAGGCTCTTTGCTAGCTGGTCTTGACGGTATTTTTGACCAAGTGGGTGCACTGGTTGTGGTTATTCGTGTTGCAGAAGCAACTGAGACCACTACCGTCGCAAGCAATATCACTGGCGGTGAATTCGGTGTTGATGACGACGGCAAAAACTTGGGTGTGAATGCGTTCTTAGACGCAGAGTCTGTAGTTGGCTTTGCGCCACGCATTCTAGTTGCACCTGACTACTATGAAAAACGCACGGAAGACGAACAGTATGCTGTCGTTGACAAAATGAAGGAAGTGGCTGAACGTTTGCGTGCAGTTGTGATTGCTGATGCAAAGCAGGCTTCAAAGCATGAAGACGCCATCAGCTTCCGAAGCAGGTTCGGTTCTCGCCGTGTATTTTTGGTTGACCCAGGTGTTAAAGTGTTACGTGGTGGTGCATCAAAAGATGAGCCAGCGAGTGCACGCGTTGCCGGTATGATTGCAAAATCAGATAACGACCGTGGTTTTTGGTGGAGCCCAAGTAATACCAATATGAATGGTATTGTGGGTACTGTGCGTCCGGTTGACTTCCAATTAGGTGATGCTCAAGCACGAGCAAACCTACTTAACGCAAAAGAAGTGGCGACAATCATCCGTCAAAACGGCTTTAAACTTTGGGGTAACCGTACATGTTCTGACGACCCTAAATGGGCGTTCTTATCAGTTGTTCGTACTGCCGATATGATTAACGATTCACTGCTACGTGCACACATGTGGGCGGTTGACCGTAACATCACGAAAACTTACATCGAAGATGTAACGCAAAGTGTTCAGTCTTACCTTGATACACTAAAAGCACAGGGTGCGATTTTAGGTGGCCAAATTTGGGCTGACGAAGACCTAAATTCACCTGAAAACATTCAAGCAGGTAAAGTGTTCTTCAGCTTTGACTTTACACCACCTACACCGGCTGAACACATCACCTTCAAGAGCATTCTTACCAACAACTACCTAGAGGAAATCGTATAATGGCAATGTCTCCTAAAATCTTAAAAAAATTCAAGTTATTCGTTGATGGTAAAGGCTACCTAGGTATTGCTGATGAAATCACACTACCAAAAGTAACAGTTAAAACTCGTGAAGTAACGTCTGGCTTCCAAGCACCAATCGAGCTAGATGTAGGTCAGCTTGAAAAGCTTGAAGGTTCAGTAACGTTACTTGAGTACAACGCTGACATGATGAAGCTACTAGGTGACTGGAGTGGTAAAACAACACCACTTACAGCGCGTGGTGCAATTCAAGCACAAGGCGAAGAGCCAGTACCTGTTAAAGTGACTCTGGAAGGCTTCTTCAAAGAAGTTGAAATGGGTAACTGGAAAGACGGCGAAGAAGCAAAACTAACGCTTCAATACGCGGTTCAAAAGTACAAACTAGAAATTGGTCAAGACGTTATCTACGACATCGACCTATACAACGATACTCGTATCATCAACGGTAAAGATCAAATGGCACTTCTACGTGCTGCAATTGGAGCGTAATAAATTATGACAGATATCATTAAACTGAACTTCCCAGTAACGGTCGACGCGCATGAGTATGCCCAATTAACAATGAGACGACCAAAAGTACGTGACCGTTTAATGGTGGACAAAACAGATTTGAGTGAGTCAGAAAGCGAAATTCGCTACTTCTCAAATCTGTGCGAGGTTTCTCCAGATGTGATTGAAGAATTAGACTGGAGTGACTTTGTCAAATTACGCGAGAAGCTACAGGCTTTTCTCGTATCCCGCCCAAGCGCTTAAAAGCCATGGTTATTGCCCTCGCTAAATATACTGGGTGGGGCCTAAACGAGTTAAACGCGCTAACCGAACCTGAGCTATGCGAATGGTTTGAGGCAGCCGTAGACTATAAACAATCGACTGAGGCGGGTTAATCCCGCCTTTTTTGTAGAGCAAATCACATTACTTGAGTGTGATTCGCTCTACAAAAATAAACATCACGCCTGCTTGTGCTAGCCAAATCTCCTTTGGTTTTACGGCACTTCCAACACAGGCACGTCGCTCATTTCTTTGTATTTCCTAGGTATTGCTATGACAAATCAGGACTTTTCTGATCAAACTCGCCCACAAACTAAGGGCGCTTCGACTGAGCAGGGAACTGCCCAAAACAAGGTGAAAAACAAGCTGCCAAGCGTTCAGCCATATGAAGACATCAGCGCCAGTGCCGAAGTACTTGGGCAGGTAATTGCACAGCTTCAAAATGAAGCGCTCGCGTTTGATACTAAGCCGTTGGAATCATTACTTGGCCTGTTATCTCAATTTAACGTTAATGAACTTTTGGCAAGCCATGTTACGCAGTTGCGTGCACATTTGCACGACCTCAATGCAGCGCTTGTTGAACAAGCAAGTGCATTCCCTCGAGGCGAAGGCCCTCAAGGAGAAGTACCAAAAGGCGTGTTGGCGCAAAGCCCTGCAAGCAATGACAGTGCAACGATTGAAAGTAGCTTGTTGAGTACCCAAGAGTCGGCAGTGAGACAGCTAGATGCACAAAGTGTCATGCGCGAAAGCCTATCATCTGTGCAATTCAGCACAGCGAATTTGCTCAATGCCATTGATGTTACTTCACTGGACGAAAGCTTCACGCAACTTAACTGGTCTATTGGTGCGGTTGAAAACGCTATCTTGGGACTCGGGAAAGATTTACCAAAGGCGTTTGAACAAAGTATTGGTAATGCCATCCGTGGTTTACTCAATACCGTAGCCAGCTTAAAAGTGGTTAATGTTAAAAATGTTCAACAGCAGCTTACGGTAAATAACCAATTTTCGCCCACGCAAAAAGGCAAACAAGTTGCGCCTAGCAAAGAAAAAATGGGCTTGTCTGATACGTTGCAAAGTGCAGCGCCTTCTGTCAGTGCGTTAGAGTCAAAAGGGGCAAAAAAGCAGACGCCATTGAAGACAAAAAGCAAGGGTACAGCGGGCAAAGGTGCAAAAGGCAATAGACGCCCTGCGCCTTCGGCATTAAAAACAACGAAGTTAAAGCAAAATAAATCTAATAAGGCAGGGACGAGCAAATATAAGCAGCCAGCAGCAAAGCAAGTTAGCGCACTTAATCAACTTGATTTACAAAGTGTTGCGGCAGGGGATTTGTCCTCTTTAATTGAGCTTGCACCTGAGATCCTCGAATCGGCTAACCTAAAAGGCCCCGCCAAGGCATTAAAAACTGCACTACCAGCGCTTAAACAGCTAGACATGCAAGGCATTGCCAGTGGTGACATTTCGTCATTATTGGATGCTGCACCCGGCTTAATGGAAGCAGCAAACTTCAAAGGCCCTGCCAAGGCATTAAAAACTGCGTTACCAGCGCTTAAACAGCTGGATATGCAAGGTATTGCCAGTGGTGATATTTCGTCATTATTGGATGCTGCACCGGGCTTAATGGAAGCGGCAAACTTCAAAGGTCCTGCAAAGGCGTTACAAAGCGCATTACCGGCTTTAAAGCAGCTGGATATGAAAGGGATCATGGAAGGCGACTTGCAATCTTTGGTGAAAGCAGGTCCTGACTTATTAAATTCATTTGGCTTTAGCGATGCAGCATCTATGTTTAAAAAGCATGGCGCTGCCATTGGCAAGCTTGATTTTAAAGGCATTTTAAACGGTGATTTATCATCGGTAGGTGATGCTGCTACTGAATTTTTATCATCGCTTGGTGATGATGAAGAGCCAGAAAAACAGCAAAAACGACGCAAGAAATCGAACAAAAACCGCAAAGGCAAGCGTCGAGGTGGTAAACGCAATCAAGCACAATATCGCAGTAACAAAAAGCCTTGGGCAAAAGAGGGCAGAGATGTTACGCAAGCTAAGCCAAAAGCAAAGGCTAAGATCGCAAAACCAGCGCTTAAAGTACTGGATGGTGGTTTAAGTGAGCAATCTCACAAGCAGTCATCTAAAACGCCAAGCAAATCATCGTCTAGTCAGCCAGCTAAACAAACCAGCAAGTTAAAGCTTGGCCGAAGCGGGGCAGCAAATGACCCTATTTTTGGCAAGATGAATAAACCTAAGTTTAAAGCGGGTGGTTTGTTTAAGAGTATTTCACGCAGTCCAATCACTAAAACGCTTGGTCGATTTACAGGTCCATTGCGTAGCATTATGGGCGCGGCAGATGTTGCTTCTACCTTGTCAGATGACAGTTTAAGCAAACGTGAAAAGTCACAGCAAATTGGTACTGCGGCGGGTGGCGTCGGTGGTGCCATGGCGGGTGCTGCTGCGGGCGCTGCCATTGGCTCCATCATTCCGGGCGTTGGTACCCTAATTGGTGGTGCGATTGGCGGAGCAATCGGCTCGTTTGGTGGTGAGTCTCTAGGTGGATTTTTAGGTGATTGGTTTGGTAGCAAAATTGAAGATGAAGCGCCAACCTCTCCTGAGGCAAGTAATACAGCGAATAATGCAACATCAGGCGCACAAAGTCAGCCAACATCCTTAGCCAATGCGCAACCTTTGAGTATTGGCAAAGTAGACCAAACGCTGGGTCGAACTGCTGCGAATGACGCTATTGTTAAGTCAGTGACCAGCAATACACAGCAAACAACTCAGGCTAATAATCAGGTTCTGAGCTCTGAGCTAAATAGCGGCTTTAGTCACAGTGTTACGGGTCAAATTAGCTCGGTTACAAGTGCGGCTCATAATGCAGCGCAATCACAATCTACAAATACTTCAAACACCTTTGGCAATATTTTGAGCTTGGCGGGCAATGTGCTCGGCCCAATGGGTGCCATTACGGGTACCATCATGGCCACGCAGCCCAATGCCAACAAACCGGGCAGTAAAATGAGCAAAGTGGCTAATGCCACAGGCATTTTAGGTCATGCTGTGAACGGTTTAAGCATACTCAATACAGCGAATAATGATGCCTTATCAGCTAAAGAGAAAGCACAAAGTATGGGGGAAACAGGTGGTAGTTGGGTAGCGGGTGAGCTAATCAACCGTACACTCGGCAAGTCTAAAAATCCTGTATTGGCAGCGACTGCACCTATATTAAGCTTTTTTGGCGGTAGCGCGATTGGTAAAGCAGTTGGTGGTGTGAGTGGCTGGTTTAGTGAAAAAGTACTGGGTAAAGAACAGGCCAATGCAAAGCCGACCGCTCAGCTGGCGACTAAATTAAAAGACACTGCATTATTGCCATCAACACTGGAAAGCGACCCAAATGCTTTGCATGAAATTGCGAGTACAGAGTCAGCATCACCGTCTTCACAGCCTAATGTAAATAGCAGTGTGACGGTGAACGCCAATATTACGGTGAATGCTACGCCAGAAATGTCGGCTGTAGATATTGCGGAACAAATTAAACAAGTGCTTGAGCAAAAGCAGCAACAAGCACAGCGCGATATGCGCCTAAGATACATTGACGAGGTAGCCTAATGGCAAAAGTAAGTAGTGCATCGCACATGATGCAACTGGGAGACTATAAATTCTCAGTAAGTAGTGCGGCTTTTAGTAAATTAAGTTACGAAACCGAATATCGCTGGAAGACCCAGGAGTCGCAAACCGAAAAAAACAGTCCAGTACAGCAGTTTATAGGGGTTGGCAGGCAAAGTATTAATCTTGATGGCACCATCTACCCGCAACTAGTCGAAGGTGGCTTAGTACAGGTAGACAAAATGCGCGCGGAGGCTGCCAAAGGCAAGCCTCTGACCTTGGGTTACGTGGAAGAAAGCGGTAAATCGAGTCCATCGGTCGGGCGCGTAATGGGTAAGTGGATCATCAAGTCGATTAATGAAGAGCGCAAGCTGTTCTTAAACGATGGTATTCCAAGAGAAATTCAATTCCAAATGACCTTAGAGAGTTATGACGGCAATACTAAGTGAGCTGAACTTGGGTTAATGGTTTGATTTTATGAACTTTATCAGACATTACCCCGCGTTTTGGTTAAGTAACTAGGAGATTACAATGAGTGGTGTGACCTATATTACCCGCGATGGTGACTGTTTAGACAACATCTGTTGGCGCCACTATGGGCGCAGCAGTGACATGGTCGAAATGGTGCTAGAAGCCAATCATGGCTTGGCTGAGCTCGGGGCGATTTATGAAGAAAATATTGAAATATTTTTGCCTGAAGTGGTTGAGCAACCAATTGCGCAAAACGTAATTAACATCTGGGATTGAGGTATAAACGATGGACAGTGGCATGAAAGACATTCAACCCCAGTTTTCTATTAAAACCAACGGTAAAGAAGTCGCTAAAAGGCTGGTTGATCGTATCGTTGACGTAAGAGTGAGCTTAAAAACGGGGTTGATGAGCGATAGCTGCTATGTACGTTTTGATAACCTAGAGCCTGCACCGATTAAAGTGTCAAAACCAACGGATACCGTTGAAATTGCAATGGGTTACAAGGAAGGCAACGAAGATAAAACCGCTACCTTACAACCGCTTGGTATTTTTGAAGTAGGAGAAACCAGCTTGAGCGGTCCTCACCGTTCAATGGAACTGTTTGGCAATAAGCTGTTTTGGCACACGACTTTGAAAACACCCAAACAGCGTTCATGGCCGGAAGATCCTAAAAAGCCTAAAAAGCTGGGTGAGCTGGTGTCGGACATTGCTGGTGAGCATGGCTTAGACCCTCGCGTCGGCGATGTTTTTAAAAACATTGAGCTGCCCCATATTGAACAAAACGAGAGTGATGCTCAGCTTTTGAGTTCATTAGCCGAGCAGTTTGATGCTGTTTTGAAAATAGCCTACGACAAGCTGATCTTTATGGCGCGTGGCACAGGTAAGTCACTCTCTGGTAAGTCGTTAACGGAAGTTGAAGTCAGCAATTTTAAAATACTTGATTGGCATTATGAGCAAGGTGCGTATCGCCAAGTAGGTGAAGTCACGGCGTTTTATCATGATTTAGAAACGGCAACACGCATGCCAGTTAAAGAAGGTGGGGGCAGTCCCGCGCTGGTATTGCCCTATGTGTATGCTGATGAAGCAACCGCGAAGCGGGCCGCCAAAGCCAAACACAATCGTTTAAAGCGTGCGACCAAAACACTGGCTTTATCGATGATTGGCGATTCGAAAATTGTGGCAGGCGCGGTGATTAAGGTGGTTGATAAATCCACCACAGAAACAAACAAAGTCGAGCAAATTTTAGGTAAGTGGTATGTCTGTGAAGTTGAGCACCAAATTAATTATCAAGGCTTCCGCTCTCACTTAATCTGTGAGCAGCTCACTTAAACGCTAGATCCTATAAATAAAAACTTAAACTTACTATTCAATTAATTAATGCCCAGCTGGTGCAATACCATCTGGGCTTTTTTCATCTTCCTAAATCCTACCAACGATTCCTTTCTCCAACTAAGGCCATCCTATGTTTTCACATAGGCTCTGGCCTCCTTCCAAAACTCATTTCAACTCTTGTGCCACTTCTGCAATTTTCTGCCTAAGCCAAATATGACTCGCGTCACGGTGTAGCAGTGGACTCCAGATCATATCCAGTTCAAAAGGCGGGATAGGGAATGGTGGTTCCAAAATGGCCAACGTTGGGTCATCTTTGTAGATATTCGCAGCTTTTGACGGCAAAGTTGCTATCAAATTCTGCTCTTTTGCCAAATGTATTGCGACATGGTAGTTGCGTGTAAATGTGGCAATGTTTCTATGCTTACCAAAATGTGCCAAGGCTTCATCAACCCAACCCAGCTTTTGAACGTCAGCAGGGTCCATACCTACACCCACACCAAATCCTGTTTTACTCACCCAAATGTGTCGCGCTTTCAAATAGGCATCAAGGTTAAAGTTATCAATGATAGGGTTGTCTGATTTGATCAAACAGCAAAAGCTGTCTTTCCATATTTGTTTGTGGTGAAACGACTGCGGCAAATTTTCAAAGCGATTTATTGCCATATCCACTTTGCCATTTTCTACATCGTGAAAGGTCACGTCACTCGGGGTGAGAATATCTAAGGTCGTATCTGGTGCTTCTTCATGTAGTTTATTGAGTAATTTTGGGGCTAAAGTGCTTGCTGCATAATCACTGGCCATAATGCGAAATACGCGATTACTTTGGCTGGCAACAAACTCTCTATTCGGTGCTAAGGTCTCTTCTAGCGTCATCAAAATACCACGGATCACGGGCTGAAGTTCCAGAGCGCGTTCAGTTGGCACCATTCCTTCGCTGGTTCGCACCAAAATTGGATCGTTGAATAAGTTACGTAGCCTTTTCAAACCGTTACTCATCGCAGGTTGGGTGATACTTAACTGATTTGCAGCACGTGTTACGTTGCACTCGCGGAGCAAGGTATCTAGGTAAACCAACAGGTTTAAATCAATTTTGCTGATGTTCACGGTGTTCCTTTATTTTTTGTTGTTTAAAGCGCTGTTCTTGAGGGTATGGAAATACATGTTTTATAACCTTATTTTTTATATCCTCTTGTGCTTGCTGCCAGTAACTGGCATTCAATAGCTCTGGGTGCGCTTTTTCAAATATGGCTCTGAGTGTAGGGTTTGTGAGTACAAAAGTACACAGTTGTTCTGGAAATACATCTTGCGGTGCCGCTGAATATTCGTCTGCCCCAGAGTAGAGATCCGACAAATCCGTTTTCGGTAATGATCTAAAGTTCATATCGGTTAAATATTGAACTTCATCGTAGTCGTAAAATATCACGCGTTGATGTGCAGTTACACCAAAGTTTTTTAGTAGCATATCTCCTGGAAATATATTGGCTTGTAGCATTTCTTTGATTGCGTTGCCATAATCCCTTATGACATTTTCAGCTTGACGCTGATCCGCATTTTGTAAGAATAGATTGAGTGGGATCATGCGTCGCTCGATATATAAATGCTTGATAACGAGCATGTCTCCCTCATCTTGCATACTTCCTGCAATGGTCTGTTTTAGCTGGTCGTAAAGTTGTGGCTCTAATCTAGCTTTGGGGATGACGACATTTGAATATTCTATGGTATCTGCCATTCGGCCAACACGGTCGTGGTTTTTAACCAGTTGATAGCGGGCGAGTACGGTATCTCTACCAAATGGCTTACTCTCTGCAAAGGTGTCTTTAATTACTTTAAACACGTATGGAAAGTTTGGCAGTGTAAATACCATCATGACCATACCAGGGGTGCCCGGTGCAATCGAAAACTTGTCTTGACTATTACTTAAATGATGTAAGAACTCGCGATAAAACTCAGTTTTACCTTGTTTATGAAAACCAATAGCATTATAGAGTTCGGCAGGAGTTTTGTTTGGCATTAGCTGGTTGAGAAAGCGAACAAGTGCTGAAGGCGCGTGAGTTTCAACCATAAAGTAGGCACGTGCAAAGCCAAATATCACCCTCATCTGCGATGAATTTGTCAGTAATGCATCAATGTATAAACTACCGTTATTCTTGTGTAGAACAGAAATAATAAATGGTTGTATACCGCTGGTGGAGACCACTCGTCCAATAATGTAGGCACCTTTGTTTCTGTAAAATGGCGACTGTAATATATCGAAACGCATTTGGTGACTTTGATGGTGTGTATCTGGTGCTTGTCGAATGAAGGCTTTGGTAAGTAGTTTGATGTCTTTATCTAAATCATCAAAATTGCACTTAAAGTCCATTTGGTTGATGATTTTTTTAATCGTTGGTTTTAGGCCATCCACAACAGGGAAATAGCTTCGATACTCTGCCTCAACAGGTAGAGCAGGCGCATCTTTCAGCGTGGTTTCAACAAAAATAAAGTCGTTGTTAAAATATCGTCTGTGAAATAATCTGCAAAATACAGAATTGTAAAACGTTTCGGCGAGTTCGGCTTGAGGGTGAAAGCTGAGCAGGCTCAAGTATTCTTGTTTTACCTGATGCCAAAGTGGTTCTTGCAAGCTTTTGCAAGGAAGAGCCCGCTTTAGCTGAGTAATGGTTTCGTCTACGCGTTCATCATAATGGCTAATGCGAGATTTACTGATCTGCTGGGTTCTGGGCCAATCTTGCTGCGCAAAAGCATCACTAGCTTGCTTAGTAATTGACTGAAATAGATGATAATGCTTAGTAAACCCTGCGAGGATCAGTTCGGCTACTGAAAATGGTGACACCCTGCTCTCCAAGTCATCGGACCTGTTCCTAGGTTAACGGATTTTTATTTTGGTGTCACTTATTCGTAACGTCTAAGCTGTTTTTCTAGCGTAGAAATTTGTTTGTTTAAGGTGCGAGCTTGCTTGTAATAACGTTTATTGATGTCTTTAAGTTTGCGCTTGATGTCTTTGATCGTTTCTTTTCGCTCATTTTCAGTCATAGGGCGGCTCACGCGCATCTGCTGATCACGAGTGCTTTGATCTCGTTCGCGATTGAGTGTGGCAGCCTCATGTTTTTTTGCTCTTATTTCGTTCTTTAGATTTCGAACAATTTGTTTTCTTTCAATTCTGTTTAGCGATTTATATTGTTGAGGTTCCGTTGCTTCAGGTTCGGTTTCAGGCGTTGTTTTAGTGAGGATATGCTGAGTACCTCTTCCCCCGCACGGTACTTTACTGTAAAAGGTGCCGCGTTCAGTGACGCATTTGTAATAATTAACGATAACTTTTGCGTGAGTGGGGAAGTGAAATAACAACAAAAACAAGATAACGCCACGAACCATGTGATTTCCTTAATTTATAACTCCAGCTTCAAAAGATAGCCAAAGGTTAAAATTTGGCAAGCTATCTAGCGTCATCTTGGTTAGAAAATTTCTTCAGTACTTTGATACTATTGATCAAAAAAGGAATATCGAGCTTTTGATCAATGGCAAAGCCTTCAGCGCCAGAGACGTTTTTATAACTCCCATCTTGGCGAACTAATGTGATCCTATCTTTTCTAAACGCAACTAAAACACCTTGTGTATAGTTTACCCCTTCAATACCCGTACTGTGCTTTAGGTCTCGGCCTAACATGGCCGTTTGTGCAAGGTTAGGGCACTGCAAATGTTCCGCAACTAGCGTGTAAATAATGTCATGTGGTTGTTTGAAGCTTAATGTATCAGAGCTAGAAAACATGTTGCTATAAAACACACCATTGTAAATTACTTCACTACTTGATGGGGCAAGCGCAAGGGCAATCACTGGGCCTTTCAAAGCTGGAATTGTTGGTAGGCTTTGCGCATTAATGATATGTATCAATGCATCATCAGCAATAATATCTTGGTAAGCGTTAAACCCTTTAACACTGACAAGCGGCTGTGCTGAGCTCCAAGGTGGAACGGGTGATTGTGTCATGGCTGGGCGGTAAAAAGCGGGCAGGCCATAGATGAGGTTAAATATTGCATCTTCACGATTGGTTGGTTGCAATAGTTGTTTAACTTCAATCAGTGTTTGTTGCTCAGCAAAGCGCTTCAATTTATCACTGTCTTCAAACACTAAAATAGTTGCAGGCTCAACCTGTGCAACGGCGCATTGCTCAATGGGCTGTTGCAAAGAAAATTGTGTTTGCGCTTGAGCAACACGAATATCTGTTGCCTGTTCGTATTGTTTTATATCTAAAAGCTCGTGTCTGGCGAGTAAAGTTTTAGCTGTTGTAGGGTAAGATAAAGGCAGCACATTATCTTGTTTGGTGATATCGAAATAGGCGTTAGCATCGGCCCAGATATGGATGCTATGGCTTGTGGCAAAGCAGCCAACTAATACCGCTGTAGCGTATCGTGGAAATTTAAAATGCTTAAGTTCTTCAAGGTGCCGCCAAGCACGATTACCTGCAAGTAGCTCAAATACCAGCACAAGTGCAATAAAACCTGCGGCTATTAAAGATACGAGTACTGGGGAGCCGTTAAATTTAGCCCACAGCAAAGACACAATTTCCGGCAGAGATTGCATATTTAAGTGATAGCCCAGTTGAAAATATACAAATGCGTCCAAGCTGAGAATGCTGATCCCAAATGTTGCTATCACTGCTGCCATACCTCGTATGTGGCGAGGGTAGGGGAATACTAAACTAAGTGGAAATATCGTTAAAACGAAAGCACAGAAGGTAATAAAGCTGGTGTGGCTTAGCCAAGTTACAAGCATATAGAAGCCACCAAGCGCCGTAGCCGGCGCTTTGTCTGCAAATAAGTAGCTGGCGCTAATAAGCAATACCAAGCCAATGTTTGCGAAGGTAAACCAGTGACCCCAGCTTAGTAGTTGGCTGGCTTTTGACGAAAAAGGGCTTTGCGGAGTTAGGTTCATCCAGTTACTTTACCGATTGTACGAGCGCTTTTGCAAAGTTGTCAGCTACAGATTGTCTTTTCGCCTCAGGCACATGTTCTTTTAAAATATGCGTGATAGAATTTCCCAAACACATGAGGCTCAAATCAACTGGTGCCTGCTGGGCGGTAAGTACATTTATTAGCTGGTCAACAATTTGTTCAACTTGTTCATTGGAATATTTTGATTGGATAGGCATCAGTTGGTTCAATTTTAAAGAGTTATAATTTTTCTATTTTAACACTAGAGGCGTGAAAAACAAAGATGAGCATAGAGGTGAAAAAGCTTGTTGTACACTATGTAGACAAGCATGACGATGATACACAAATCCACCTACGCGAAGATGAAATGCAGATCAACGATAAGGTTGGTGTATTCATTGAGCAATTACATCACGCATACAATGGCAAGCCAGGCAAAGGGTTTTGTGCATTTAGTTCAGATAAGAACTCGCAAGTATCAGCGGCTATGCAGAGCTACCGCAATAATGAACTTGGTTTTTGGCATTTAACTCAACAAGCCACAGAAGTACTTAAAGAAGAGTTAAATAAGTACGCATTTAATGAAACGGGCTATTTGGTATTTTGTCATTATCAGTACGTGGCAACCGACTACATATTAATTGCGCTGATTAATATTAAAGAGCATTACTCAATTACTTCAGAACTAGACCTATCCGCGTCGCGTCATTTAGATATTTCGCGTATGCAACTCGCTGCTCGAGTGGATTTATCCGCGTGGGATACGCAGCCTGATGATGCTCGATATATTTCATTTATCAAAGGCCGTGCTGGGCGTAAAGTGGCTGACTTTTTCTTAGACTTTTTAGGCTGTGAAGAGGGGATTGATCCGAAGCAACAATCACAAGTGATGCTGAATGCGGTAGAAGATTACTTAAGTGAACAGCAGTTTGATAAAAAAGAGAAAGATGATCTAAGAAAAGAGGTTTTTGATTACTGTAATGATTGTGTTGCATCCGGTGAAGATGCCAACATCGAAACCCTTTCTGATACGTTGTCTAAATCGTCAGATGCGCCTTTTGAAGAATTTTACAAAGAGCAAGGCTATGACCTTGCTGAATCTTTTCCTGTCGATAAAAAGACCGTTAGTACCATGGTTAAGTTTTCAGGTCTTGGCGGTGGTGTCAGCGTGGGCTTTGAGCGTAAGCATTTAGGTGAAAGAGTCATTTATGATGCGCGCACGGATACCCTAACAATAAAAGGTGTACCGCCTAACCTGAAGGATCAATTGCAACGCTTTTATGAAGAAGAAAGCGAGTGACAAAAAATGCCGCACAGTTGATGCGGCATTTTTATTGGTTTACGCTCCGCCAGAAACGATAAATTCTGCGAGCTGAGTAGAAAGCTTATTTGCGAGCTTTTGCATGGCATTATTTTTAGCGGTTTGCGCGTAGGAAGAAGCCGCTTTTACTTTACTGTTAAAGTGCGCTTTTTCTAGGCCATTTTCTTTCACCACTAAATAGCTGTCGGCAATACTGTAAAAAGTACCGGCTTTAGCTATTTCTTGCCAGTTTACGCGAAATAACAGCTCAAAGTCTGCATTATCGGTGGAAATAGCGATACCATTGCTGGATAGGGCACTAGCCATAATGTCACGAATGTTTTCATGTTGGGCCGCGTCGGGCACAATGCTGAACGTTAAGCTATTCAGTACTGACTCGCTGTTATCTAATTGTTCAGCCACATTGCTGGGAGTTGACACTTTTGGGCTTTGCAGCATTTGTAGGTAATCATTTAGCTTGTCGCGTTTAATGGCCAATGTGCGTATTGAAATTGCACGTTTCAAACGCTGTGACTTATTTGATGAGCTCAGGTCTACCTGCATGATTTCGCCGTCGATACCACTAATACTCAGCTCTGTTTGCATAATCGCTTCGGTGCGATTAAACGACGCTAATGCGTAAGCGGTATTACCCTGTTGAAACTCGTCTTCAATTTTTACGCCTTGTAGGGTGATGTTAGGCACTTTGCTGTTGATCAACTCATCTACATGGTATTGCATCGATTTATTATCGGCAGTTTGCGCTACCGATGTATGCGCTGAAATTGTGACGTTCAATTGCTTAGCAAGGGCTAATCTTGCAGACTCTTGTGCCGCGAGCTGAGCATTTTGCATATCACCTACACTATCCGCAACGCCTACGCCATAAACCAGATAGTCTGAGCTTGGTAGGCTTATCACCCACGCGGGCTTTTCTGTGTTTGTTGGTTGTGTGGCCGTTGACTTACAGCCAGTGATTGCAACCGCGACTGCGAGTAATGCAACTGAAAGTTTTTTAGAAGCCATAACCTGAACGCTCTTGTAGTTTTTGGATCTTCTTCTGACCATTCCACACCTCTCGATTGGTCGTCATGTCAATTAAGCGCAAGTCTACTTGATAAAAAGTAACACGTGTTCCGCCTTGCTCATCAACAAATGAATTGATTGTGCCTGAAAGAGCGTAATCAGCTCCTTGCTCTTGCCCCATTTCATTTTGCGTTTCTAAACTTGAGTTCAACTCCTGATCTTTACGTTCATCACGGATCTCCTGTCTGATTTCTTTGTTTGCCACAAAGTCCGCTTGTCCTGAGCGCAAAATAGACCGTTTAAGGTCGTTCAAGAATGTGTCAACTGCAATGTGCTGGTGTGACTTATTACGAACAGATTGAATGATGATAGCAGGACGAGTGCCTTCTTTTTTCAAATGGTCGTTGACCCAAGGAAAGCTCAGCATGTCGCTTATCATGGCTTCTGCAACAAGCTGTGAGTCTTTCCCATTCCATTTATCTGACAATGCAATTTCTTGATTCGCATCGACGCGTTGCACTTTAGTTGTACTTTGACAGGCGCTTAATGCCACTGTTGATAGCACAGCAAGCGGAACGAGCTTAATTAATTTGCGATTGTATTTCATACCATTATTCCATATTCAAGATTGAGCTTGAGAGCGACGCGCGCTCACTCGTATTCGTATTATTTAAAAATGTACGTGTATGCCATAAGTTCATTGTCTCGGATATCGTAACCTCTTCTGATTTTTCAATGACTTGACCAGAGCGTAAGTAAGTTTTGACCGTTAAAGTATGCTTGCCACTTTTCACTGGCAGTTGTGCCATGCGGATCTGGGCTGGCAATGTTTGCCATTGGCGCGTATCTGCGGAAGCGGTTACAGCATTGACTACAGATGTAGTTAATTTTGCCAAACTTCCCAATAAGTTATTTTGCTCCAAGCCTGTTTTGTCTAATAGCTTTTTCGCAGAAAGCGCTTTCAGTATCTCTCGTGTTAGTGCGCTTTGAATTTCGCTATTTGCATGTTTTAGCGCATCTTGTAATGTCAGTAGGCTAATGGAGTGAAAAGGCTGTAACTGTGTTTTGCGTTTGCCATCTATCCATAGTTCACTTCTACTCACTTGATTATTGAGCGGCTCCAAGTAGGTTACCGAGATTCTAGCGCCATATTGTAGTGCATCAACAATACCCACCTTAACGGCTTCATCCCATAGCGGACCTAGCGGTAGTCGTTTTGTCAGTGCTCCCATTGCTACATCGCCAAAATCACCCAGCATGTAATTTTGGATCATATCGAAAATGCTGGTATCCGCGTGCAGCATTTGAAACCAGCGCATTTGAGCTTGTTTTTCACGATGTGAGCCAAATAGAACGGGTGTCATGACCAGTGCTTTTGCGTCGTTATCAGCGCGTAGCAGCAAGTTAAGTTGCTTCCTTTGTGGTGCAATACCGATGTTTTGCACCACAGTTAAATTGGCATTTATACTATCGTGGGTATGGGTTTGTTTCTGTAATGCACGTAACTCCCTCTCATACCCGCCCGATTTTTGCATTACACGCATTAGACCCGATTTAGCGCTTGCGATAGTTTGTTCGGGTAGTTTGTATTGTTTGGCGAAACCACTTTCATAGATATCCTTGGCGCGTTGATACTGAATGCGCGCAGAGTCAAGCTCATTACTTTGTTCAAAAAACACGGCACTGAGAAAGTGTGCAAAGCCATCATCTTTGTAATCGATGTTTTCTAAAAGGCCACTGGGCGCAAATATAGGCGTTAATATTTTATAAACTTGATTGGCAATTGGATCAGCGCTTTTTGGTTGGCTGTAACCACCTGTTTCAGTTTTGAGTGTACCCAAAAATACATCAAGTTGGCGCATCTCAACTAAGGCTGCATCGAGATGTTGTTGTGCTAAATTGGGCTTTAACTTGGCCAAGGCATTGTAGTTTAGAGCCTTAAGTACATGTATTTGCGGTAAATAGAAGGCTTTACCTTTATATGTTGAATAATTAGGTCCACTAAATTGTACCATTGCCAACTCCGAAATACTCTGTGTGTAAAAAGACTCAATAAGAATAAGCGCTTGATCTAAAGCCTCATTACTGTGTTGATAGTTTTTTTCCAGATGAAATAGACTTGCCATTTCAAGATGGTAGAGTAGACGTTCGTTGCCAGTTTTACTGTAATTTTGTGTAACGCGCTGTTTAGCCTGCGTAAAATTACCCTGCTGCGCTAATTGAGCAGGGGAAAGTTGTTGAAACTGGGTAATGTTGCATGCACTAAGTAAGCAAAGTTGAATAAAAACAACAATCAACATTAAGAATTTATTTGTGCTAGCACTCAATGAGGCATCCTTTGCTTGTTAGTGATAGGGTGTTCTATATTAGCCATATGACAAAGTTAAAGAAATAAAAAACACTTTAAAAGCAATAAAATGTTAAAAATCGTTTTTACAATTTATTACTGTTAGCCACAAAATTGTTTGCTAGATTACACCCTAAGAAATACTTCGGGCAAAAAGGAACGAAAATGAAACTTAAACCTCTGATCACGACACTAGTACTTGCAGGGATGTTATCAGCCTGTAGTTCAACAAAAGAAGACAGTGCGTCTAGTTCAAGTGTAAACATACCAGATTGGGTATTGAATCCGACAATTGAAAACGGTATTGCAGCGGCGGACTGTATCAAATACTCAGGTAACATTTCTGTAGATCAAAAAATGGCAGTGGCCAATGCGCGCTTGGCATTGGCACAGCAAATAGAAGTGCGTATTGAAGGGTTAGATAAGACCTTTGCGAATCGTACTGATGCGAATGATGCAACCACTGTTGGTAGCACATTTAGTTCGGTATCTAAACAGTTGACTAAACAAACACTCAATGGTTCACGTGTTGTTAAGGCGGATGTCGTTGAAATTGGCGGAAAAGATTATTTTTGCGCATTGACAACATTATCGCCTGAATTAACCAAAACGCTTTTTAAAGACTTGATCAAAGAAGCCAAACCAAGCATTAACCCAAAAGATGAGCAGTTCTTGTATCAAGAGTTTAAAGCATTTAAAGCTGAGCAAGACTTAGAAAAAGAAATTGCACGCTTAACTAACTAAGGATCTGCTAGTTAAGGATAAATTTAGTGGGGTAGGTATTTTTTGCTACCTCACTCGGCCTCTTGTTGCATATCGACTAGATAGGAGCACAGCATGAGTAAGCAGCTGATCGCATTAGTTATTACCTCTCAATTTATCACCAACGCCGCCGCCACAGAGCAAAATACGTTATTCCAAGAGCTAGATAAAGCCATGCTGCAATGGCAGGGGAATGATGATAAACAGCAAGACAAAGATGAATTTGAGCAATATAAACAACAGCACTTCAAAGAATACGAAGACTACGTAGCACAACATTTTGCCGAGTTTGACGCCTATCGTGATCAACTGATCATGCAGTGGGGTGAGGCGACAATGTCTGATAATGTGAAGTATGTCAGTTACAGTGAAGCAAACGATACGCGTTTAGAAGTAGATTTTGAGAACAATACGCTCAAAGTTGCCATTAAGCACTCATCATCAGATACACCTAGCCAAGAACAAGCCAAGCAGGTTTTTGATGCCTTTTTGAAATCAAATAGTGCACTGCTCGATGCTTTTTTTAAGGAGCAAGATGTGGGGGAGCAAAGAGAAGAACTGATTAAGCAAAGCGTACACAATGTAGATTTAAGCCGCAAAGTACAAGCTTTGGTAGATGCTAAGCGACAAATCAAACAGCAAACGCTACAACAGCAGCATCTTATAGAACGCCAGCTGGATGAGTCTTTGTCGCAGGAAAGCTCGTCAGACGATGTAGTAACAGCAAATCAGCAACTTGCTCACAAGAATGCGGAATTAAAACAGCTAGAAACTGAGCGCTTGAAGAAGTTAAAAAGCAGTATCAAAAAGCTTGCTGGTCAGTCTCAAAATGGGCAGAAGGTCAGTGAATTTGTTATCAATTTACCAAAGAATACGTTAAGGCCCGCGCGTGCACAGGTTTATAAAACGGATGTCGCAAAACAGAGTCAACGTTTTGATATTGAGCCAAGTTTGATTTTTTCCGTGATGCACACAGAAAGCCATTTTAACCCTTTGGCTAAATCAGCTATTCCTGCGTTTGGTCTGATGCAAATTGTACCAACCAGTGCTGGTGTCGATGTTAACCGTTTTTTGTTTAAAGTAGACGAGCCTATGTCTAGTCCATATCTTTATGTGGCCGAAAATAATATAGAAGCGGGCGCGGCCTATCTTCATATTTTAGATAAACGGTATTTGCGCCACATTAATGATCCTTTGAGCCGTAAATACTGCATGATCGCCGCTTATAACACGGGAGCAGGGAATGTTGCGAGGGTGTTTAACAGTGATGGTTCTCGCAATATTAAAAAAGCCAGTCGCATTATTAACTCATTGACGCCAGAACGTGTTCGAGAGGCATTGGAAGCAGGGTTGCCTTACGATGAGACTAAGCATTATTTGAAACGTGTATTAGAGCGTGAGTCTCTTTATCAAGAAATTTAGTCATAAGCCATAGCTTAGTATCGGTCAGCAACCATACTTAATCATTTTGGGTGATTAAGCCTAGCGGCAGTGGCGTTAAAAGTTTGTCATTTAGATACAACTTCTAACGAAATTTTTGTTTTTTACCGACACGGTTTTTTTGTCTTAAATAGACCGCGTCGCAAAGCAAATAAATGTTATTTAATTTGAGAACAAACATAATAAAAAAGGCCGCAACGCGGCCTTTTTTATTTAGTCAGAGTTCACTCTGCATGACTTGCTTCGCTCATAGGCTCAGCTGTTGCCATTGACATGGTTGATGCCATTGCTGAGCTTGCTCGCCCTACAGGTGCCTTTGAACCGGCAGATAGTCCTGAGTTTGCTACAACTTCACGCGCTTCATGAGGCATCGCTGACGGTGTAATGACTTCAGTGACTTCGTCAACACTGCTTGCTTTGGTCATCGGCGAGCTTGATGTTTGTGTAAAACGCACTCTAGGTGCATGTGCTCTGCCGTTAACATTTGCCTGTTTTTTAACTTCAACAGCCGGTTCTTCAGCAACTGGCGCTTCAGGTTGTGCTGCTATTTCTACAGCCGGTTCTTCAGCAACTGGCGCTTCAGGTTGTGCTGCTACTTCAACAGCCGGTTCTTCAGCAACTGGCGCTTCAGGTTGTGCTGCCACTTCAACAGCCGGTTCTTCAGCAACTGGCGCTTCAGGTTGTGCTGCTATTTCTACAGCCGGTTCTTCAGCAACTGGCGCTTCAGGTTGTG
>NZ_JBSVEM010000015.1:0-132567 GCF_056312285.1 Pseudoalteromonas sp. ABE4_541 | reverse complement strand
ATGAAAGTCTCGGTGATCTGCCGCCAGCAGCTTACCGGGCAAAGTTAGAAAACTCTAGTTTACAGGTGTCTCACTGACGGGGAAGTGGACAGCTGCATCATTCCATTAGTGAACAGCACTAAAACAGGGACGGCTACAAATCACTAATCAATCATTACCGAACAAGTCTCGCGTATACACTTTATCAACGACATCGTTCAGTTCATTAACCATTCGATTTGACACGATGACATCACATAAAGATTTAAACTCGTCGAGATCAGAGACTACTTTGGAGTTAAAAAAATACTCATCTTCAAGTACGGGCTCATAAACAACAACTTCAATTCCTTTCGCTTTTATGCGCTTCATCACCCCTTGGATTGAAGATGCTCTAAAGTTGTCTGATCCCGCCTTCATAATTAATCGGTAAATACCGACAGTTTGCGGCTTTTTCTTGAGAATTGACTCTGCAATAAAGTCTTTTCTTGTTGTGTTTGCATCAACTATGGCCTGAATGATGTTGTTTGGCACATCTTTATAATTTGCCAAAAGCTGTTGTGTGTCTTTTGGTAAACAGTAGCCACCATAACCAAAGGAAGGGTTGTTATAATGATTGCCAATGCGAGGATCTAAACACACTCCTTCAATGATCTGCTTGGTATTTAATCCATGGGTTTCAGCATAGGTGTCTAACTCATTGAAATAAGCCACACGCATAGCTAGGTAAGTGTTTGAAAAAAGTTTAATCGCTTCAGCTTCTGTAGAATCGGTAAATAGCACATCTATATTTTTTTTAATCGCACCTTGCTGCAACAAGTTAGCGAAAATTTGAGCTCTTTCGGAACGTTCACCAACAATGATTCGAGAAGGATATAAATTATCAAATAATGCCTTACCCTCCCTGAGAAATTCGGGAGAAAACAAAACATTATCAATACCTAATTCACTTTTAACCCGTTGAGTAAATCCAACAGGTATAGTTGATTTGATGACAATTTCAGCTTGCGGGTTATAAGACAAAACATCATTGATGACAGATTCAACAGTTTTGGTATTGAAGTACCCTGTTTCAGGATCATAATCTGTTGGCGTTGCAATAACCACAAAGTCAGCATGTGCATAAGCTAAGCTTTTATCTGTAGTCGCTTGCAAATTAAGTTCTTTGCTTGATAAGAATTCACTAATTTCCTTGTCTTCAATCGGCGAAATTTTATCATTAATTAGTTTTACCTTTGCCTCATCAATATCGAGTGCGACAACCTCGTTATACTGTGCCAGTAAAACCGAGTTAGACAAACCAACGTAACCAGTTCCAACAACAACTACCTTCATAGTAACTCTCTTGTGTTTACAATCGCGGCAACTATTCTCTGACTCGCTTTTCCATCACCGTAAGGGTTATGGGCCATACTCATTTTTTTATACAAATCAGTATCTTTAATCAATTCAGACACAGAAGCAACTATCTTCTCTTTATCAGTTCCTACAAGTCGAACCGTTCCTGCGTTAATTGCTTCAGGCCGCTCTGTAGTATCACGCATTACTAAAACAGGTTTCCCAAGCGATGGAGCCTCTTCTTGAATACCACCTGAGTCCGTCAGAATCAAATAAGCCTTATTCATAAGATAGACAAAAGGAAGATAATCCTGAGGCTCTATCAGTTTTACATTTGGCACATCGAGCAATAAACGCTTTACTGGCTCCTGTACATTCGGGTTCAGGTGTACAGGATAGACGAAATTAAAGTTTGGGTGTAATTTTGCGAGTTCAGCAATGGCGCTACATATACGTTCAAAACCACCGCCAAAGCTTTCTCGCCGATGACCTGTTATTAATATATACGGTTGATATGTTATGTCTGAAAATTTTGCCTCTAACTTAGCAAGCAAAGCCTCGTTAGTAAGCACATTATCTTTTACATCTAAAAGCGCATCGACAACCGTGTTACCCGTTACAATGACCTTGTTAGCGGCAACGTGTTCGTTTAACAAATTTTGTGCCGATGCTTGCGTGGGAGCAAAGTGTAGTTCAGCAAGCTTTCCTGTTAGTGTGCGGTTTGCTTCTTCTGGCCATGGGCTTAAAATATTACCTGTTCGAAGCCCAGCTTCTACATGGCCGACTTTAATTTGCTTGTAAAAAGCAGCAAGCGATGCAGATAAAGTTGTTGTTGTATCACCATGTACCAAAACCCAATCAGGTTTAAAGTCATCTAGTACCGTTCTAAGGCCGAGTAAAATTTTACTCGTTACATCATAGAGATCCTGCCCTGATTGCATTATATCCAAGTCATAGTCTGGTTTTATTTCAAACAAATTTAAAACTTGATCCAGCATTTCCCGATGCTGTGCTGTGACACATACTTTAGACTCGATATACTCGCTACGCGCGAGCTCTTTTACTAAAGGCGCCATCTTTATTGCTTCTGGGCGCGTACCAAATACAGTTAATACTTTCATATATTTAAGCTTCTTAAAAAATGCCTCTGCTATCAATAATTACTTTTTTCGCGACCTGCTCAGGTTCTATATGTTTAAATTCTTTATGGTCTACAAGCACGGCGACTGTATTTGATACCGAAATAGCCTCTTCAAGCTCCATCAGGCGTACGCCTAACTCTGCAAGCTCCTTTGGAATTGCTTCAATATTTGGTTCAACAACAATGACTTCATAATCATTTTTTGATGCTAACATTTTTACAATATCAATCGCAGGGCTTTCTCTGAGGTCATCAATGTCAGCTTTAAAAGCAATTCCCAAACAAGTAATGACTGGTTTTTTAAATTGCTCTGCTGCATCTACTATTTGTTTAAAAACATAGTGAGGTTTAGAATCATTAACTTCTCTAGCCTGCCTAATTAGCTTTGCTCTTTCAGGAGCACTACTGACAATAAACCAAGGATCAACTGCAATGCAATGACCTCCAACACCTGGGCCGGGATTTAAAATGTTTACTCTGGGGTGTCTATTTGCAAGCTTGATAAGTTCCCAAACATCAATCTTTAAATCGTCACAAATCATCGACAATTCGTTGGCAAATGCGATATTTACATCTCGAAACGAGTTTTCAGTTAACTTCGCCATTTCAGCCGTTCTAGCATTGGTAATTAAACACTGACCTTTTACAAAGATTTGGTACAACTCAATCGCTTTCTCGGTGCACGCATCAGACATTCCCCCTATAACACGATCATTTTCGACTAATTCTTTTAGAACATAACCGGGTAGAACACGTTCAGGACAATGCGCGATTTTAACATCTGCATTATCACCGGCAGATTGTGGGAAAGTTAGATCTGGTCTTAGCTCTGCCAACCATTCAGCCATTTTTTCAGTCGCACCAACAGGTGACGTACTTTCAAGTACAACTAAGTTTCCTTTTTCTAGGACAGATGCAATCGCTTCTGATGCTGAGCGTATATAACTTAAATCAGCCTGATAATCAGCATTGAATGGTGTGGGAACAGCCACCAGAAAAGCATCAGCAGCCTTCGCGGTCGTTGTCGCTTGAAGCTTTTTCGCTTGCACTGTACTTCTTACAACAATATCTAAATCAGGTTCAACAATATGGACATCACCATTGTTAATCGTATCAACCGTGTTTTGATTAACATCAACACCAATTACATTAATTCCTCTTGATGCGATAACTGCTGCAGTCGGTAATCCGATGTAACCTAAACCTACTACCGAAACGGTTTTTATTGACATATGTAACCTATTAATTTGTTGTTAAATTTTTCCAGCTAAATAGTAATAAACAAACTTGAGCAGTTTGCCTTGCCGAAAAAGCCTCGATGGCTGCGATACCAAGCGATAAAACCATTCTAAATGCAGATTGATCCAAAGCTTTGGTGCTCGCTTTACGTTTCCTGTGTACACGTCATAAGTGCCACCAACGCCCATGTAAAATGCATCAGGAACATGCTGTCTGCACTCAAAAATAAACTTCTCCTGCTTTGGCGACCCCAAAGCAACAGTAACTATTTTCGCACCAGATTTTTGAATATCAGTAATAACTTGTTCACGGTTTTCAAAATAGCCGTCTTTTGCCCCCACAACGTTAACACCTAAACGTTGTAGCCGAGCCTTTGTTTCTTCGATAACACTGGGGGAAGCACCTAATAAATATACAGGAATATCTAGCGACGCCGCAGACCCCATAAGTTGAACCCACAATTCACATCCCGGAACCCTCGCAACTTTCGCGTTCAACTTTCGTCCCATAACATAACTCACACCAATACCGTCGGCGTATCTCAAAGTTGCATCAAGCAGTACTTGTCTAGTTTCTGGATCCTGCTCTGCTGTAATAATTTTCTCTGGATTAATAGCAACTGCTACACCAGGAATAACACTTGCACCATTTAAGATAGAGCGTTCGATAACATCTTTGATAGAGCCGAAAACTGAAACGGGTATACCCCGGACTGTAATCTCGTTTGAACTGTTCACCGTTACCCCTTAACTAATAGCTCGCAATAAAGTTCAATCAACCTATTGATCACTTTATCAAGACGATGTTCACTTGCCGTTTTAATAGCTTCCCGTTGCAAAGCTGCGTATGCATTTTCATTAAGCTTAAGTTTACTTAATACGTACTCATAGCCACATTCTTCTAGCCAACTATCGCTGTTCTCGAGTAAAAAGCCGTTAACCCCATGCTCAATTTGGACAGACGCTCCATCCGTTCTAGTAGCCAAAACAGGAACCCCTGATGCCATCGCTTCAGTGATAACTAATCCAAATGACTCATTTCTAGAAAGGCTGAGAAGAAAACGCGAGTTGCAGTATAACTTTGCTAGTTGTTCGGGTGGCAACACACCGTGAAAATCGGCGCATATATTACCATTTTGTGATAGGAGCTGTGAAGGGTTCCCCTGGCCTACAATTGCTATTTTTACGCCTTTATTTGCAATTTTTTGTAAACGGTCAAATCCTTTATTCTTATCTAAGTGCCCCACAAAAATAAAATCATATTTCGGAGTGACATGAGAGGCTGGATGATAAGTATCTAAAATACCGGCGCTTAGAATTGAAACCTTTTTTTCTTTCGTAGAGATGTTTGATTCAAAGCTCTTTAACAAACTTGCACTTACAAATATCGCGTGATCAACTTGTGTAAAGCACCAACGATACAACTTACTAGGTACCTGATAGTGGTAGACATCGCTACCGTGAAACGTGGTTATCAACTTTACCTGTCTATTGCGCAATAACTTATACGCAATTGCCAAAAAAATCGTTGGATAAAAAAAATGGACATGAATGATGTCTACTTTTTTTGAAAATAGATATTTCAGTAGAAATCGAAAAAAGAAAATAGGGTAACGAAATAATCTTGCGAACTTACCCTTCTCATCTTGAGTTAAGTAATAGTAGTCAACATCCATTTCGCCCCGCTTTGCCAGAGCCTCGTATTGATTATATACAAAACGACCTGAGTTTGGCTTCTGCTTACTTGGCCCCATATTTGAAAGTAAGAGCAGTTTCATCATTGTTTATTCTGCTTTTTTAGATCTCGTTGGAGCTGAATTCCATAATTTGCTCTAGAAGGTAACAAATGAAACAAGATTCGATGAAACAATTGAATCGCAGGAATGAGCGAAGGGTGAGTCATCGGGCTGTACCCTGATTCCACCTTTCTATTTTTGAAACGAGCTGCAGTTTTCTCCCAGACCCTTCGAAGCAGTTTATAGCTAACAGCATCTGCAAAGTCTTGATGAATATAGGCTGAAAATACTTTATTTGTCGCAAATGGAGAAATAACACTAAAACATTGTGCAGCTAACACATTACTCCCGAATATGGCATACCTTCCACCTCGCCCATACAAGAATTCATAGAAGGTGACTTTTTGATAATCAGACAACTCAAGATGGGATGTCTTTTGCTCAAAATCAGTCATCAACCTTTGCTGTGCGCTTTCACTACACATACCATATTTTGCTTTTAAAAGCTGATAAGCCGAGAATTTTCCTACTTTAAATACAAATGGAAATAACTTAAAGAGCTCTCCTTTCACCCCTTTAGGTGTCACAAAAGTACCTCTTTGCATTACATCCCCAAGGTATCCCTCAAAAAAGGCACTGGCCGCCGAAAATTTTCCGCTAACAAAATCATAATTGGCCAACAAGCCTGGGATGGGTTTCAACAAGCCGTGTGAAATTTCACTAATGATTTCTGCTTCATCGGATAGCTGAAAACCTTCTTCGTACTCATAGCCTAAATATTCTATAAAAAGATCTCTATATTGTTCCGCGATTTTACGTTCAGGACTGCCCGTAGGCCCATAAGTAAAGCCAAAAGCAAATTCACCCGATGCGAGCAGTAATCTAGAGTCCATACCACTACTAATCGGCAATATTCTTTGAGATTTGGGCCAATATTCTGACAAACTTTTAATTTCTTTTGTTACCCCCTCCAGTTCAATCAGAGCGCCTTGACCCAAACTCACATATTTGTTCGTTTTTTCTACACTTGTAACACTACCAGGCTCCAACCGTTCAATACCGTCATAGAGTGTAAAGTTACCAAATAAATGCGACTTATTATCGAGCACATTTTGCATATCCGCATCGACATGGTGACCATCAAGTAAAGGGAGCACAGCTGGCGCGATCCTTAATACGTCGGCTTTTCTATCAATATAATGACTTGATAGCCCAAACGGATCATTAATGACGAAAAGCTGTTGTTCCACTTGCCATAATGCGATAAAGGAACCAGCTTCAATATGTCGTAAAGCTTGCACTCCATCGTCATTTAAATCTTTTAATAAACTATCAAGATCGTTTCTTTTTGATTTATATATAAACCAACCTGATAAATATAGATTGCTCCCTTTTAAAGAGGAAAAAGGCGGTTTGTGCCATTCTTTACCGCTGTAAATAATACAGGCATTAAGCTCTGGAATTTGCAATACCTGACTATGCTGGGCTACAAACTTTTCGGTATGTGGAATAGCATTTTGTTGAGCACATAAATATAACCCTCTCAAAGTCCTAGTCTCCTTGAATGCGAACAGAAGTGCGAGCTTGACGCCTAGCTAAGTACCATTCCAAGGGCTTTTTCCCCAACACAAAACCAACTAATAGCTTAGTATAAACCCTTAAATTCATTACAGAGTATGATATCGCCTTACTGTAATTGACAGCACTCTTTAGGCGATGCCCACTGCGCAGCTCAAAATCACCTAAACTTTCATATTGCCGAGATAGGCCCTTAAATAGCTTTAAAGATTCAAATTCAGTTTTGTATTTACATAAAATCGCTTTATGTCCATTCACCTTAGAAAGTGGGTTACATGAGATACCATCTTCAGCAAGCTGATAGGTTAAAAGTGGCTCTCGTAAATGCTTTCCATCAAACTGCTTTGCCAATCTAAGCAATAAATCATAGTCTTGCATGCTAGGAAGAGAGTCATCAAAACCATCAACTTCTACTAGAGCTTGACGCTTTATCAACAATGCCGATGTACAGATACCATACCCCTGCTCCAATAACTGTTGGTACATATTATCCGCAGGCAAACATTTAAATTCTTTTTCTAGTCCTTGATAAGTAAGATACATATCACAGTAACAAAACATAGCCGCAGAGTTACTTTTTAATTGATTTACTTGTTTTTCCAGCTTGTCAGAGCGCCAAACGTCATCATCATCTAAAAACGCAATGTACTCTCCAAGAGCAGCTTTCCAACCGGTGTTTCTTGCAGCACATGCGCCAAGGTTTTGTTCATGCTGAATATACATAACTTGTGGGTCAAGCTCATATTTTAACATCACTTGCTGCGTTTGCTCACGATGGTGATCTGGGTGATTGTCGTCTACAACAATCACTTTCCAATCTTTAAAAGACTGTAATTTGACACTGTCAATCGCTTTTTCGAGGACTTGTGCTCTACGATACGTTGGAATGATAATACTTACTATTTCTTGCATTGCGCACTCTATTTTGTTCTATAGCCTTCATAGTATTGTAAGTCTTCACTCACATATAAATGAAACTGCTTTAAATAACTAAAACCAGTCAATTCAATTGGGTGATAATAACCCCTAGTTTTGTAGAAAAACTCACTCTCATTGATAAATACAACATATGAAAATGAAAGCATTACAAAAGATTTCACTGAAATAAGAAAAATCTGTACTAATGAAGAGGGATTGAAAACCCCCAGCGAATGGATCAATAACGGTGCATAAACTAAGTACAAAGGTAAAATGATTCTATGTAGCTCCTCGCCTATAAAGAAAAGGGCTATAAAACCAATCGCACAAAAGTAAATGCTGATATTAAATAATGCCGCTTGATCATCATTTTTACTTCGATAGTAAGCAGGCATGCTTACTAGCGTAAATACTACAAATATTATCAACGAAGCTAGTTTAGAAAAGTTAGGCTCAATCACTAATCTTGTCAGAATCTTATTGATCATATAATTGTTAACAATGCCACCCAAGAGTTTAATACTGAAAACAAAAATCATGACCCCAAATAGAAAGAAAGTGAACAACCCCACCAACTGCAATATTGAATATCTTTTGTTTAATTTCTTGTTCAGCAAGAAAATAGGTAGCATTAACACCATTGTTGAAAAGTGCAGTAGCCCTCCCAAAAGAAATATCAACAGCCCTTTTCTAACATTACTTTTAGAAACCCATACTCCACAAAGCAAAATAGGTATAGCCATACATGCTCTAATCAGATGCCATTGAGCTTGAAAGAACTTATAAAATAATACGATTAAAACAAAGCATAGTAATGGATAAGCTACATTAACTTGTTTGCAAAATTGCCATATAAACAGATATGTCAAAAACAAAGTCAGCAAGTAATAAAGGAACAAATGATTATTGGTTATCGAGGCCACAGCCCAACTGTACAGAGCAAACAATAAATCGGCATGCTTACCGTAAATAAGAGACGTAGAAAGCATTGAGCTAAACTCACTATAGCGCTCGTATGCCATAAAGTAAGTAGGCATGTCATCCGCGCCTCCCCAAAGAAAACCTACAAGTCGGCTCGCGATAAGCATCGATAATGAAAAACTCATCAAAATAGGAAGAACGTTCGCCGGTTTTTTTCCCTGTTCAGAAGATGCGTAAACTAACACCAATGCAAGCCAGAGCAAGATTGGCATAAAAAGCCAGCTTATAGACAAAAATAGTAGACTGAGATGTCTACTATTCGTCGCTATACTTTGCACGCTTGAGAAGTTTAGACTCGCCATTTTAGCTAGCCTTTTTCATACTTAAGCTCTTTTAAAAAATGGCGAATAAGCACTAAACCTACGCTAAAGAAAACACCAAAAATTGCTCCAAGGATACAAATAACTGCACGGCTGGGGCTATCTTTTCTTTCCGCAACAATCGGGCTTTCTATTGTTTTAAATGCAAAGTCTTTCCTTACCTCTGCCAGCAACATTTGCTTTGTTTGCTCTTCAATTATGGTGTAAAACACACTTTTCATCTGAGCAACATCTGTTTTTTCAAGCTGTTGCTGAATATAAGCAATGCTTTGAGATTTTTCGCTCAGCTCCTTTGTGCGAATTAATTCATTGAGCTCAGCGACCATTACCTCAACCCAATGCTTTGCTTGATGGGGGCTAATGCTTTTGATATCTATGGTAACAAGATTCGTGACTTTGTCATGTTTAACATTAAATAACTTCACAAACCTTTCATACACTTCATAAGGTGTCGGCTTAAGTGACTCATTTGTATTTGGGTCGGTAAGCCACTGCCCTGATTGAACATCATAAACTTCGTCATTGTAAATGACTTGCTTTGTATTCTTATCGTATTCTTTGACAGCGAATAACGCTTTACCAACACCGTATTTCTCAAAGAAAGGAAACAAAAAATCTTTTGATTTGAGCATTTCTATATGTAATAGCGTGTTCCCTCCACCACCTGTTAAATTCATCCCTGCAAAACTGGCTAAACCACCTAATTGGCCACCAAGAGACGCCAAAGCTGAAGATTCACTATCGTCTTGCGGTGCTAGGGTAGTAGAAGACTTATAAATATTTGGTAGAGTCAAAGAATACGTAACAGCTAACACACAAACAAGTACACTAAATGCCGCAATAAATACTTTACCACGCCAAATGACCAGCCACATTTGGAGCAAATTAACCGATGTGTCTTGAGTTTGCTGTAATTGATTATGGGCCATTATTTACTTTGCTCCTGTGCAACTTTAAGCAAATACTGACCGTATTCTGTTTTGCTCAATTTATTCCCTTCCTCAATTAATTGCTCCTTTTTGATCCAGCCTTTTGTATAAGCAATTTCTTGCAAACAAGCGATTTTAAAGCCTTGACGTTTTTCAACAGTATGAACAAACTGAGAAGCCTCCATCAAGCTGTCATGGGTTCCAGTATCTAACCAAGCGAAACCTCGACCAAGCACCTCAACACGGAGCATGTTTTCTTTTAGGTAAGCTTCGTTCAGACAAGTGATCTCAAGCTCCCCTCTTGAAGAAGGCTTAATGGCTTTTGCTTTTTCTACGACACTATTGTCATAGAAATATAAACCCGTCACTGCGTAGTTAGATTTAGGATTCAGTGGCTTTTCTTCTATAGATAAAGCATTGAAAGACTGGTCAACCTCAACAACGCCAAAGCGCTCAGGGTCATTAACTTGATAAGCAAATACAACCGCACCATCTTGCAATTGAGCTGCTTTTTGTAATTTAGGTGAAAAATTCGAACCATAAAAAACATTGTCACCTAGGATCAAACATACGCTGTCTTCACCAATAAAGTCTTCTCCAATCAAAAAAGCCTGTGCAAGGCCGTCTGGAGTGGGCTGTTCTTCAAATGTTAAGTTAATCCCCAAATGACTACCATCCCCTAGCAACTTTTTAAACTGTGCCTGATCTTCAGGGGTCGTAATGATTAAGATTTCTCGGATGCCCGCCAACATTAATACCGACAACGGGTAATAGATCATCGGCTTATCATAAACGGGAAGTAATTGCTTACTTACACCTTGAGTAATAGGGTGCAAACGTGTACCACTACCACCGGCAAGAATAATACCTTTCACAACTACACTCCTAGCCTTTCACGGCGATAGCTACCCGATTGAACGCGCTCACACCAAACTCGGCTGTTCAAGTACCAATCAATCGTTTTTTCGATACCAGTTTCAAAAGTTTCACTGGGCTTCCACCCGAGTTCCTGAGCTATTTTCTGAGCATCTATTGCATAACGCAAATCGTGACCAGGCCTGTCCTGCACATACGTTATCAACTCTGAAAAACTTTCTATACCGTTGGGTTTATCATCAACCTTTTCGTCTAGCAAAGAACAAATTGTTTTTACAACATCTATATTTTTCTTCTCATTATGCCCGCCGATATTGTAAGTTTCACCAACCTTGCCAGTGGTCAGAACTGTAACAAGCGCTCTGGCGTGATCCTCTACATATAGCCAATCTCGGATTTGAGCACCATCACCATAAACAGGCAGAGGCTTCCCATCCAAAGCATTTAAAATCATTAGCGGAATTAGCTTTTCTGGAAAATGATACGGGCCATAATTATTCGAACAATTTGTTAAAAGTGTAGGTAAACCGTACGTTCGTTGCCATGCTCTCACCAGATGATCAGAGCTTGCTTTACTCGCAGAGTATGGTGAACTCGGGTCATACGAAGTCAGCTCAGTGAAAAGCGCGCCTGAGTCAGCAAGATCTCCATACACTTCATCAGTTGAAATATGGTGAAAGCGAAATGCGGCTTGCTTTTGTGCTTCTAACGAAGACCAATATTGTCGTGCAGCTTCGAGCAAAGTATAGGTACCAACAATATTCGTTAATATAAATTCACCTGGCCCGTCAATTGAACGATCAACATGAGATTCAGCCGCTAAATGCATAACGTAATCTGGTTGATATTGGTTGAAAATTCGTTCAATTTGATGCGCGTCGCAGATATCGTGTTGTTCAAAAGTATAATTTGGGTGATCTGTTACGCCCACCAGCGACTCTAAATTCCCTGCATACGTAAGCTTATCAACGTTAACGACTCGAAATCCCCCTACGCCAATCAAGTGGCGAACAACTGCACTTCCGATGAATCCAGCACCTCCGGTAACTAAAACCGTTTTCATATTGCTCCTGCTTTTCAACCAATTCAAATTAACAAATCAACTGGCAATTATCGCAAACTTTCTATTAAGTACCAAGTTATCAAATTGTAGTTTTTTGTTTCACTTTACTTACTTGTTGTGCGAATAACGCCAATGTTAGGAGACCACCAATAGACTCAGCTTTCATATTTGGGTCGCCTTCATAGTATTTTTTGAGCGTTAAAGCTCTTTGTTCAAAAGAGAGCTGTTGATTAAGTAACTCACTTTCAGTATCTAACACTAATGTTTCTACATAATGCTTAAAACTAGGCTCTCTCAGCCATGTATCGTAAGCTACATAGTGATGTTTCTGCGCAAGTTTTCGATATAGCTTGCGAGCCATTAGTTCGATCGGCGTCCCAACAATCCACTGTTTTATACGGCCTTTCACCGAGGTTGCTGTAGATACCGAAACGTTAGTATTTTTCGAGATAGGTTTTCCTGTTTGTTGCCAAGGGATCGTCGCAAAATACTCTGGATATAAGTCAAGCAACATGTGATGATAAATCCGTCCGTTTCTTCTATAGTCTTCTGGCAAGCTATACATAAACTCCATAAACTCATTCTCCACGAATGGCTTTAACTGATGTAAATGTGAAGCCAATAAATCACTACCAGCCGAAATAAAGCGCACCCCGCGATTGTATACGAGAATAGCATCGCTACAACTATCGCTAAAATAGCCTTGGTCAAAATCGGCATGTGAAGCATGGTGTTTAAATTTCCCTTGGGCTGCAGTAAGCGTAGTCGACTCACTCGCACCGGAGCATAAATAGCTTCCGCCAGCTGTCACATCCCCCAAAAAACCATTGAGCAAGAAGTGTGACTTCGAGGAAATAAGGGGCAGAGCCTTTAATGCATGCATATGCAAAACATTTTTAAGTCCGTCTGTACTCCAAACTCCTTGCTCTCTACCCGAAAACCAATTTGATTGATTGATTTCTATAAAATGATGTTCTGAGCCGGCCAATGTAGCAACTTGTTGAGCGATAACCTGATCTTGACAACCCGCTTCCCCAAAAGTAAACGTATATATATCACCTTTAAAATGCCTTTTCGCTGCAGCTAGTAAAACACGCGAGTCAAGTCCGCCACTAAGCGTTATTGCAACGCTAGACCCCGTAATTTTAGAGAAACTTTGTTGCATAGCCTTTTCAAAAAGCTCCCCCATTTTAGCAAGTGCTTCATGAAAGCTGATTTGCTTATTGGGTCTAATATTCTGCCAACTCCAATAACTGTGCTGTGAACATTTGTTACCATCATAGTCAAATGTACATATCGAAGCTGGTGGGAGACGTTTAATATTGTTATACGCAGTGTCTAGCGCCAAATAATGTCCCACATCACCAAAGCATTTAACACCCTCATGATCAATATCAAACTCAAAACTTGGGTGGGCAAGCAAGGCCTTTAGCTCACTGGAAAAGCCTTGCAATTTTTGTTCATCCTGCCAGAGGTAAACAGGTTTCATTCCCAGCTTGTCGGACGCAATACTGATAGTTAAAGCCGACTTATCATTTACAACCAACACAAAGTAACCACTGGCCGTACCTAAACAAGCTTTCAATTCACCATTAATATAAGCGCTTTTTAATTTGTGCAATGCCTCTTGGTTAGAAGTTTCACTCCCGGCTATGGCAAATATATCCCCCCACAAAACAAGCTCGATACTAGACTCTTCAATAATTTCAACAGCAATGCTTTGATGTTGGCTAAAAATATCTAAACTAACTTCAGCTTGACGTTGTGAGTAAACTCGCTCGCCTGACATTAACTCATTTAGTTTGGTGATTGACTTGGCATTTTCAGATACAAAACCAACTATTCCTGTCATTGGTGACCTCGTAACTCTTTAATTAAATTTTTAATAATAGGCGCCATTAAAAGTAGATATAATCCAGTACAAATGAAGAGGTTAATTGTTGTTTCCCACAGCCCTCTTGGAGCATAAACATAGTTACTAAGATAAGAGAGAGTAAAAGCACATATAGTAGCAGGTGCAATTGTTCGGAAGAAATCAGCAGCCTGTAGTGATATCAGTGGCTTAATAAGAAAAATAACGTGTAAAACGACAAAGGTAAACTGCAACAAAGTCAAGGCTTGCGCCAAAAATACAACCCCACCAGAAATACAAGCAACCACAATCAAAGGTCGTACAATAGAAACAAATACATTCCACCAAAAAGCGCGTTTTACATTACCAGTAGAGCGTAACAAAACACCAACCGGGTTAACGATTGAGATCAGTAGCATGTAGTACGCCATCCATTTCAGCAATTGGGCGTGCTCTAGCCAACTGCTTCCGTACACCAAAGTAATTAATACCTCTGCATGTTCGGCAGCAAAGATATAAAGCGGTGCATTGATAAGCGTAAGTAACGCCAGCATGGACATATAAAGCGCCTTTCGATTTCGCTCGTCACCAAAGTTAACCATCAATGGAAATGCGACTTTATTTACAATTGGGTTGATAAGCTGCAATGCAGGTTTGAACACTAAGTCTTTTATATAGGCGTAAATACCCAAAGTTTCAGCACCCAACAATTTACCAACTAAAAGTTGATCAATTTGAGCACTCATATAATTCACCAAGCTTTCACCTGTTTGGTATAAGCCATAACGTATCGGTTCAATCACTTGTTGATAGTGAACGCGAGTCAGTCTTGGACGGTATTCTGTTATTAGCATAAACGAAAATGACAGCGCCAAAGCGACACTCAATTGCGCCACAACAACCGCAGACTCTTTTAAGCCAAACCAAAGTGCACTCAACAACATGCAAAAACCAAACAATTGAGCAAACACTTCGATTTTAGCAAGTCGCTTAAAAGCCATCGCTTGTTGTAAAAGCGCTTGGATCTGTTGTCCCAAACTGCGAATAAAGAAAACCGGTGCCAAATATAGCAATAAAGTGGTTAGCTGAGGCAACTCAAAAAACCAAGCGATAAATGGGCTGAGTAAGGCCACTGAAATAGATAGCGCAGCACCTAAGCAAATATTAACAACGAACAGCTGGCTTTTCTGATTTTGCGATAAATCTTTGTGGTAAATAAGCGCATTCGAAAGGCCTGCATCACCAAATACTTGAGCAAACCCTACAACTAAATTGATAACAGCTACAATGCCCAGTTCAAGAGGGGAAAGCACACGCGCCAATATGATAAGTTGAACAACCTGAACAAGACCTTTAATTAAAGTTGATAGCCCAACCCATGCACCACCATTAGATGCATGCTTTGCAATGCTCATCAATCTTGTCCACTTATTAATTTACGCCACTTTGGTGCTAAAGCTTCTTCCGTAAAGTGTTGATGCATTAATTGCGCGTTTTGGTGATTAACTCGGTGACTCACATCGAAAAGCTCATCAAAGGTCATATCTTCAAGCGCTTCTGTCTTTTCTACATTGAACCCTAAGTCAGATAAATTGATATAACTTGAAGTACCACTGAGCAAAAAAATCGGCTTTCCCATCAATAGCATAGCATAAGCGACATAAAGCCCTTGCTGGCGATTTTGAGCAAAAACCGTACAATGCACATCTCCTAAGAGTGCATCATACTCCTCTTTTTCAAGCATTGTTGTAATAGCTTTAAATTTATCTCCAAATATTTCCGTGCCACGTTTTGCGATGCGTTCTACATAATCAGCTTGCCCAGCATAGTTAAGTGGAGCTATCACCTCAATGTTTTCGTCCTTCCACTTTGCAAGGTGATCCAAAATGACATCATGATTGTTGCTCGCTGCTGCTGAATTACCGATTAAAATCTTCGTACACTCTGGTTCTGGTGTGTTTTTTGGCGCGCTTACACCGATTAAAGGATAAGGCAGCACATCAACTTTTCTGCCAAATGTTTTCGCTGCTAAAGTGGAATCGCCCTTATTTAAGGCAAACACATGCTTTTGTCGTTTTATAAATACCGTATGCAATGCTCTTGCAAGGCGCTCTTTAATACCAGAGAGAGGCTTTTGGTGGCGATAAAGTTCTCCCCCCCAAAATATACAGCTCGCCCTTTTCAATAACGGGCTAAAAGCTAAAACTTTCCATACATGTACATCAAAAATCCCATGAAAAACGATAACACTATCGTTGGGCTGTCGACTTAAAATATCTTTCAGCTCTTTGGCTGTTTGGTAGGTTTCAAAACATGGCTCACTCTCTTGGTGTGAACTTTTAACAATAAAACGCTGTTCGACTTTTAAATTGCAATGATTCAAAAAAAACCGACTCATACCCCGGTAATGGTGTGGGGTATCCGCAAACACGTGTAGGATCATAGTTTTTTAATACTTTTCTCAAATTGAGTTTGAAGCCCTAACAAATTTTGGCTTCTGTTCTTGACCTTTTTAGCTGGCTGGCCCGCGTATATAGTAAATGGGTCTAAGGAACGATTAACAAGGCTCAGTGCACCAACTGCGCACCCCTTAGACAAGATTGTTCCCGGTAAAATAACCGAACCACTACCAATAATGACATGCTCTTCAATCACCACTGGCGCATCATCTACGTTGGTAAACTCTTTTGGCACCATTGGGTTCGTCATATGCTCTCCACTATAGTCATCACTACTACTATAAATTGAAACACGCGACGAGATGTTAGAATAAGAGCCTATTTCTACCTTTCCTGCACCTATAATGCTCGAAAAAACAGCAATGTGAATATAATCCTCAAATTCAATACCGCCTTCACCTGCGGACAACACACAAAAGTCGTCAATTCGAACATGGTCACCAATGGCAATACGGGAAATACCATAAAAAGAAGCTTTTTTAGAAATCAGTGGATTTTTTCCAACCGACTTAAACCCTAAGGCAAGAAGTTCTTCTCGTGTATAATGCATATTTAGCTATGTCCTGCTTCGATATTCATTTACCAATCTAATGAGTGAAGTACAAATCTCGTCCACACCTTCAGCTGTTAAATCTGAATACATCGGCAAACACAAAACTCGACCAGCGATATCATTCGCGATGGGAGTTAACCCTTTCATGCCATAAGCAGGCACTTCACTCAAACTTGGGTAAAAATAGCGGCGGGTTTGAATGCCTTCCTCTTTAAGCACTTGAGATATATACAAAAGCTCATTTTCACTTTCAAAAACAACTGGGAAATATGCCCCATTTGGCAACCCACTTTGATGCCAACGCTGCAACTGTAACACGTTACATAAACGCTTCGAATAGTGCTGATGCAATTGTGCTCGCACGGCCAAAATATGCGGCAAATGCTCAAACAATGCCAACCCCATCGCAGCATGCACTTCACTCAATTTAGCATTCGTCCCTACACAGTCAGGTATTTGCTGGGCATTAAGTCCAAAGTTGATTAACTTCTTCGCTTTTTCTAAATCTTCTTTTCGTTTAAAAATAACCGCGCCGCCTTCCACGGTATGAAACATTTTTGTAGCGTGAAGACTTATTGTCGCGGCATCGCCATATGCCAATAGTGCCTTACCATCTAACGTAGAGCCAAAAGCATGCGCTGCATCATAAATGATCTTGAGATCATATTTATCCGCTTGTGCCTGCAAGGCTTGGTGATCACACGGGTTACCAAATACGTGCACAGCCACTATCGCAGAAGCCTGTACAAGTTGCTGCTCAGTCGCTTTAGTAATATCAAGATTATATGTATTTTTGTCTATATCAATAAACTCAGGAGAAAGCCCCTGAAAAGCAAGCGAACTGGCTGTTGCCGCAAAAGAAAATGGTGTCGTGAGTACATTTCCAGTAATGCCAAGTGCTGCATAAGCGATATGCAAGGCAAGCGTACCATTAGCAACGAGCAGCAAATGTTCAACGCCAATTTCCTGCTTTAACTTATTCTCTAATTCTTGTAAGCATACCCCATTATTAGTCAGCCAGTTTCGTTCAAAAATACCACTAATGTGCTGCTGATAAATTGACTCACTAGGTAAAAAAGGTTTAACAATTGGGTATTTCACATGACACTCACAAACATAGACTGGATGCGAGATATTAGCAAAATCACTTGCTCGAATCCAGTTTGACAGTTTCTTTAGTTTCCAGCCCTATAGTCTCATATAACATAAACTACCTATTCAGAAAATCGAATGTTTTTCAGAAGATAAAGGCTCATAAACAAGAAATAACAGCATGATCATTATGGTCGCGCTGTGAGATAAAGCATACGTAGTTTGAGCAGGAACATGTATCAGTTAAGTTATAACAGCACTGTTTTTGCGGGAGTGAAATAGCTTCAGACTCGTCGAAGACTTTAGAGGTAAACATACGCAGACAAAAGTGTAAAAGCAAAAAAGCGAGCCTAAGCTCGCTTTTTTATATTAAAGCTAAAAACTAATTACTTAGTTTTAACGCGGTCAGCGTCAGCTTTGTGGTAGTAGATAGCATCTACTGCGATGTTAGCAGAAGGAGCATTTACTACAACGTTGATACGTGCGTTACCAGTGATACCAGACTCTTTAGCGAACGCTACAACTTCTGCAGTGATGTTAGTTACAGACTTAGCAGCAGCAATTGCAGTTAAAGTCTTAACGTAATCTTTACCATCAGCAGTTAGAGTTACAGTGATAGCACCTTCAACAGTACCTGTGTTTGTAACGTTAACTGATTGAGCGTACTGAGAAGCGAATGGCATGAACGAGATTTCATCGTTAGAACCATCTAGAGTCCACTTACCAGCATCTTTAGCAGCTAGTGCTACAGTTGCTGTTGCACCAGCGTTTACAGCTGTAGAAGCAAGAGTGAATGACTGAGGCGCGTTGATTACAGAACCACCCGCAGTTTCACCTTTAACATTTGGTTGAACAGTGAAGTCATCAAGTGTACCAGCAGCTGTTTGAGTAATTGTTAGCTCAGTAAGTGCATCATTGATAGCTAGTGCAAATGTGTCACCACCAGTAGGTAGAGTGAACGCTGTAGCTAGTTCAGCTGCAGAAAGTTTACCGCTCTTATCCGCATCGTAGTCGATAGCGTAAGAGAAGTCACCTTTAAGCACGTGAGTTACTTTAGAGAAAGTAATGCCATCGTGGTGGCCTGCATTATCAGTTAGGTCCACTGTAAGGATATCTTTCAGTGTAGAACCTGTGTTTGTGAACTCTTTACGACCTTTCGCAGTAGAAACTTCACCGTCTAACTTAGTTAAAGCAGAAGAAAACTGAGAAGCAAATGTAGCTACAGTAACTGCTTTAGAAGCGTCGTAATCACCGATTGAAGGGTTCACAGAGACAGCTTTTGCACCGAACTGGATAGTACCTTTGTCAGCAGCAGAACCTGTTTTTAGTGAGAAACCACCGAAAGTGATTACACCAGTAGCGTCAGCTGGGTTGTTAGCAGTACTTACACGGAAACGTGCAGTTGATGAATCTGGGTAATCTACGAATGCGAATGTAGACGCAGCACCAGTTGCTGCTGTAGGAGTTACAGTCGTATCGAACTCAGCACCAGAAAGAGTTACTACGAATACGTCGTTTACAATGTACTCTGCACCGGTATCGATAGTAATTGTGTTAAGATCAGCTGCAGCAATTACAGATGAACCTAACTGCTTGTTACCTTCAAGCGAGATGTTGATAGCACCAGGTGCACCTACGGCTACTGTGCCTGCGTTAGCAGCAACTGAAACACCTGCAAAAGCAAGCGCTAGTAGAGATTTTTTGAACATTATCCATTCTCCAAAGTTTCATGAAACAGGAACATTTTAATAAGTTCCAATTTTTTTAGTTTTTTGACTTTCAATTAGGCCGTCACCTAAGTGACTAACAGTCAAACAAGGTCTCAGTCTAAACAAAGTCGGTCTATTGTCAAGCAGTTAACACTGCTAAAAGTCATTTTTCTATACAAAAAGAAAGAAAAAAAACATTGAGAGCAAAATATATACAATTATCTTTCTTCATAGCAGCTTATGTCGTTAACCAAAGAAGCCTGAAATAGAACATGTTATTATTTTACGCTTAATATATTACAAATTTAATTAATTTGTCACCTCTAACTTAGTGAGTGTTTGTCTAAATTCACGCAATATTGCATTCCAATTGTCAGCTGTGTGTACAATTTTTGGCGTTACAAACACGACAAGCTCTGTTTTAACAACATTATTATCGGTGCCATCAAATAATTTTCCGAATACAGGAATAGATGAGAAAAAAGGCACCCGCTTGTCGTTATAGGTTGACTTTTCATCGATCAAACCACCGAGCATAATAGTTTGACCATCTGCTGCAATCACTTCTGTTTTGAGTGCTCTATCTAAAATAATAGGGTTACCACCAGCACCGGCACCACCGGATGACTGAGAGCTAATCTTTTGCTCAATCTCCATCAATACAACGCCTTGTGCATTAACAGTCGGTGTGACGGTCAGGTTGATGCCCGTATCCAAGTAATTAACCGACGTTTGGGTACCAACATCAGGTGAAGTCACTAATTCACCTACCACGGGAATTTTATCCCCCACATTAATATTGGCCGAAACACCATCTCGTACCGCAAGCGTTGGCCGAGACAATACATTCACATTTGTGTTTGTCTCTAGTAAGTTCAAAGCAAGATTGCCAGATGCACCTTTTAACTTATAGGTTAACCCTGTATCTGCGGCAGAGGTAAACTCAAAGCCACCGGTAATATCTGCACCTAAATTAGATAAAGCGAATGTGACACCTTGTTTAAATATATCAGTAAGCTTTACTTCAGCTATTAATACTTCTAGCACAACTTGCTTAGGCAATACATCTAATCGCTTAATTAAAGGCTTGAGTGAGCGGTACTTATCACCCGTAGTTTCAAAAATCAGTGAATTCGAGCGTTCGTCTACCACCATCCGCAAGCCATTTTGGCTAACAAAAAGGCCGCTTCTAGTATTGCTTTGCGAAGATGACTGGTTCGCCTCTTTTTGCTGCGAACTTGAAGTTGAAGCGCCTATTTCCCCAGTGTTTTGGCCAAATAAACGCTGCAAGCTCTGACCCAAATCTATTGCTCTCGCAAATTCTGGTTCAAAAATAAAAAACTGCGTTTCATTACCATCGGCAGGCTTGTCTAACCGCTCAGCCCAAAAAGAAACACGTTGTAAATACTTTCTCTCATTCGCAAAAAAGACCAGCGTGTTAGTTCTCTCTATTGGTACTATGGATACGGCTTGTTCAATAGAGGTTTGATCGCTTGCGCTAATGCCATCCTGTTTAAGTAAATTCAGTAAATCTTTACTCAACTCTTCAGAAGGAACAAACTCAGCCTTAAACATCGCCACTTGTCTATTTCTAAAAGTAGGCTGGTCCAACAGCTGAATAAATTCAAGCGCCTTTATTACATCTCGGCGTTTTCCTTTGATTAGCATCGCTTTTTGTTCAAACAGCTGCCTGACATCAATACGCGTCAGTTCTTTAATTGTGCCCGCTAAAGAAACCTGCGTGCCACTTCTAAATGGCACAAGCTGTATGATTTCATCGCTTGTATTAGGGACATCCTCTTTTCGGTTTCCATACCCATAAACTAAATTACCCGCAGTACCATCCGCATTTTTATGGATATATAGAACATCGTCTTTAAAACGGAATGTTATTCCCCTCTCTTCCAATAACTCTCGACTAACATCAAACAACTCTCTTTTTGTTAGTTCTTTTTGAAAATTAAGGGTCACCTGATCATTACTGGTGCTCAACGCCTCGCCAAGCACATAATTAACCGATAAAAGCTCTCCATATACATAGTGGAGAAAATCTCTCACTTTCAACGTGTCGAGCGCTAATTTCACTTTTTCAGAATCACTAAAGTAGCCAGCCAGTAAATCTTGCGAATCGCTAATTTCTTCATTCACTTCCACGGCTGACAGATAAACAAATCCGCTTTGTTTCGATCCTCTGTCTTTGCTTGCTGGCACTTTTTCTTCGCTGTCAGCTTGCCGACTATTTGCATTTTTAATGCTCAAATAGGAATCTTTTACAGATACCGTTTTAGGAGACGTGCTACAAGCGGTTAATGCAGCAGTCAACGCACTAACGAGTATTAAATTCTTTGATGGCATCATTATTTATCCGCTCTCATTTTGATGTCTCTTTTACTTTCATACATTAATAGCGTTACTTCTTGTGACGATTTTTTAAAGTTAACGCTTTTCGCCTCTGTAATTTCTACGTCATAACCATGCGTATTTTGACCGTGAACATAACGCTCAACGACTTCTTCGCCTGACTTCAAATCTTTTACTGCAATTAATGCAAAACGTTTACCTGAGTTGTCAATAATGGCTTTGAGCTGCAATTTTTGCTCGCCAATGAAAAAATCGAATAGCTCACCGCTTTGCTGTGCTTGCTGTTGTGCATTCATCAGCGAGCTATCATTAGCCTGCGGTGTCTCTTCATGGCGCCCAACAAGCTCATTTAATTGCGTGAATGTTTGCTCAGTAATTATCGGCATCAGAAAGGATTCTACTTTCGGTTGCAAACTTTGCACTTGTGAAGGGGAGCTTTCGCCATCAAACAAGGCTACGCCTTTTAACGATAAAAATATGCAAAAAATGAAAATCATCAAATACGATAAGCGGCCCATCATTCAACCTCTTGTTGGTGCATATACAGCGAAAGCAGCAAATTGCATTGAGAACGCCCCAAAGATGCCTCGTCTTGGGACAGGTAAGACACCTTAAATTGACGGATTGAAATTTTGCTCTGTTGTGCTTCTAGATTATTCAAGAACTTCTGAATATTAACCGTATTGCCAGAAACAGTAATATTGAGTTGATGCCTAGTTAAACCTGCTTCTGGTATTTCTAGCCTTGTCAGCCATCCAATATTATCGACCTCTAATTGAAATTGCTCTGTCAAAGCGGTGAGCTTCTTTTGACTTGAAAAGCGAAAGTCAGCTTCTTCAGCATAAGACCAAACTAACTCATTGAACTCCTTGAGTTGTCTTTCTACAACTTGAAGAGCATTGTGCAATTGTGATTCATTGGCAATGACAGCGGATGATTTAGCTAATCTTTGTTGATTTTTTTGTAGTACATCAACTTGCTCTTTCTGCCATGTAAATAACGGTACAAAAACAAACTTGGCGATTAACAGTATTAGTAAAATGCCTAGCAACGCCTTTTTTTGTAAAAGCTCACTTTTCATCAGTCTCGCCCTCTATTTTTACTCTATCAACGGCGAGGTCTAGCACAAAACTAATCACAAATTGTTCTCGCTCACGATTCTTTCTGACAGGAAAATCAAATCGAGCATCTGACACCCGCTCCACGCTTTTTAGAGCCTCAAGTGCTGAGAGTGCATTGCTCGCATCTCCGCGAACAACGAACCTCTCGTTACTAAGTTCAACACTATTTAAATGAGCTATTTTAGATAAAGGTTCTATCGCAAAAAAGTAAGGACTCACAATCGGCGTATTGATAAAAATACCTTTTTGCGCATTCAATTTTGCTAGCTTTGTATCAAGCATGTTAAATGTATCAAGTGCGTTATCTACTTCTGAGCGCTTGCTTTCTAAGGTCGATTCAACATTCAGCATGTTTATATAAATATAGGCGCTGGATAGAAGTGAATAAGTCACAAAAATTAGAGCACAAACAGACGCGGTTCGTTGTGCTTGTGCTTTATATGTTTTAAAAAATGATACATTAAAAAAGTGTTTTACCAATGTGAGAAGAGATTTATTTATACCATTGAAAAGCAATTGAACTTTTTGCTGTTCAGTCGCAATTTCTTTGTGCTTATCACTGGCAATTCCCACGGCATGAGCAAAGCGTTCAGAGCTATTTACGAGCGGTGTTTTGTACCCTGAGTATGTCAGACCCAGTCCTTGTGCACAGAAGTAATTTCGAGTTGAGTCAAGCGCGACTTCTAACGGTTCGAGCGTTTTGGCTAACACATAGCTTTCCGGAAGCATAATCCAACTACGGCTCACCTCCTCACGGAAAACCCAGGAGTTGTAATAAGTAAAGTCTGTATTATCGCTACCTACTGAATAAAAACTCACCTTTGGCAAAGACATTTTTCGCTGTGTTTCAAGCACTTTTTTTACGGCTGAAGCTTCTTTTACAGGAATTTTATTAACGGTCTCCGAATAGTACTGTTTATCATAAATAGTAATAATACCGACCTGCTTTTCACTGCGCTTCAAAAGTAAGTTGCTACCATCTAGTACAAACTTATAATGGCCCTGACTGTAGTACCCCACGAAACGCACAAAGAGCCACTTTTTTATTTTTTCTAGTATTTGATTCATATCTCTTTTACTTCTACTGAGACTAGGTCTACAGGACTTGCTTTACTGGGATTTAACAAATAATAAAGTGTTCGAACATAGCGAACGTTTTCTATTTTTGTTGCAATTGTGACTCGAAAGCGATTTGAGGGGTACAAAATAACACTTTCACTTTCCATTACTCCCGATAAATCTGAAAACTTTCTATCTGTTAAAGCGTTGCTATTTCTAAGAGAGATTACAGCACGAGCAATCTCACCATGAAACAAAAGCGAAAGTAATTCATTAGGTGAAGTCATGGGGTTAAATTTGCTTGTTTTAAATACGGTAGAGTTTCTCTCCAACATACCTAACAACTCTGTATCATCTATCAGTGCATTTAACTCAGCCGTATGCTGTATTACTCCATTTTTATATGCGTATTCTTGGTCGAAATACTGATTAATGGTATCTAAATCCTGATAGTCCACTATTTTACCGTAAAGTAGCTGAGCATCATAATTAGAAAGACCATAGTTAGTCAATACCCGTTGTACCCTATCTTTTTCTGGATAATTTAAGTTTAGTAGCCCTCTTAAGTCCTGAAGCTTAACTTCATTAAATTCGTCCAAACGAAATGATTGACTGTGAAAGTTCCACTTATCATCAAATCTGAGTTCTTCTTTCGATATAAGGTCATTTGGCCCTTTAGACTTTGTAAGTAAGTTATACAAAATTAACGATTCGGCAGAATGATTTGCAACGATTGCTTTGCTCTTATAATTAAAGCTGTGCGCAAACTCGACTTGCTGCTTTGCACTTTTGGCAAAAAATAATGCCATCACTGACAAAATCGCCAAGAGGATTAAAACTTGGATAAGTGCAATGCCTTTATTATTCATCAAATATTACCTGAATCAAAATAGTGCCTATACCAAGAATTTGGCTCTTTAGTCAGTTCTGAATACAAGGTGTTACTCAATGAATCTGCCGTAAAGGAAAATTCAATTTTACTTGGTATCAGCGCTGAATCAGCACCTGAATACAACTTATGCCAAACCTCTTGTCCCACTCGAGAAGACTTTTTAGACAAGTTATCCCAGCCAAAATATCGGAATTGCACTTTTTGCATATCATCAAGTAGTACAAGTGAATGAGTGAATACAATCTCTTGCTCAGTGGTTTGTAAAATAAGCGATGATAGGGGTAAAGACTGATATAACAACTGGCTTTTACCATCTTGATTTTGCAAGCTAAGGCGAAAAATCACCGGCTCCTGATCATAAACGATACCATTTGTACTTGTTGCCAATAAAGCGTGTTCTCCGCCTTCAAAAAACATAACCGGCGCCCCCACTTTAGACCTGACAATATAAGGTTGAATGCCCGACAATACACTTTCTAGCTGCATACTAACTTTAGAAAACTTCGCAGCGTCCATAAAATTACCGAGTTCTTTATCCCAACGAGAAACTAATTGAAAATATACAAAATTAGCGGTTGCCAACAAAACCATCAGTAAAGTCGTGGCGATCAGCATTTCTATGAGTGTAAAACCTTTCACTTTACCCATCTCGCCAGCTCACCTCATAAAAAGAAAACTCTTCATTCACTTTGCTTAACTTAATTTTCAGTGAAACCTGCCACAACTTATAACTGTTGGATTGAACTGCAAGCGTCGTTGTTAATGAGCCGCTTACGGGAGAATTGGAAACGCTTTTACTTTCTAATGCTTGTGCCGTCCAACGATACTCTAACTGCTCAAATTCTCCCTCACCCGAGAGCTCACTTAAAGTAAAAGGCTGCGCTCTTAGTGAAGCGCGCACGACTTTTAATATGGAAGGAACGTAACTTGAAATGACAACATGTTCAGAAGCTCTTTGACTGCTAAGTAGAGCGCCCCGGTAAACTAGAGAAATAGCGGTCACGGCACTAAGAAAAATAACCACAGCAACAAGCAGCTCGATAAGCGTAAACCCCTTAGTACGCATTTAGCTCTATCTCTCTGTTTTGGCCCTTGAAGTACACTTTAATTTTTCCTGGTACAGCGTAGCCCTGACGATTAATTCGAATATTTACAGGCTCCAATTTTAAGTATTGGTATGTCTTTGAAACCGAACTCTGAGCTGTGGAGAGTATGCTTCTATCATCCGTGATCTTTAAGTGATACTCTTGTCCCTCTAAAAAAGCTTTATTTCCAACATTACTCAAGTACGTGACTAATTCAAGATATTCAGACTTAGCGTTAGATTTTTCAATTGCGTGAAAAGATAGTGGCGCGACTAAAGAAAGAATGAGTGCCATTAGACTCATAACGATCAGCAACTCAATAAGTGTATAGCCGCGAACTTTATCAAAGCGCTCGTATTTATTTTTAAAAAGCGACATCATTCAAAGAGACCATACTCATTAGCATAGTGACAACAACACCGCCGACAACCCCCCCCATGAACAGTATCATCAGAGGCTCAAGTAAAGTGGTCAACTTTTCGGCCCATGACTCAAAATCAGCTCTAGAGCGCTGAGATATTTCATCAAAAACGATGGCAAGCTCTCCAGATTCTTCACCAACTTCAAGTAGTGATACGAAAAATGGAGGGTATAATTGTGTTTGACTCAAAGTGGTTGAAAGCTTTTCGCCTTCATATACTTTTTTTCGTGCTACTTGCATTTCAGGTAAAATTAGCGAGTTTTTAATATTTCCATTCGCCAACTCCAGAGCTCTATCTATTGCAAGACCAGATTTGATCATCAATGCTAGACCACTATTAAAGCGTATTCTTTCGAGCGTAACCACCGCATTTTTTACTAACGGCAGTCGCAATAACAGCTTATCTCTATACTTTTTAGCGGAAGGCGACTTGAAAGTAGAGACAGTTGCAAGTGGTATTACAATAAATGCACCGAAAACGAAAAGTTGGTAGCTTTGCATAAAACTACTCATATCTAGCATGGCAGATGTATACCAAGGTAACTCTTTAGCTTGAGAAAACATATCAGCCATTTTAGGAATAATGACATTAAATATGAAAACAATGCTCATCAAGCAAACAAAAAATATCACACTAGGATAAGTCAACGCACTGATAACTTTTCCTCTAAGCTCCCGCCTAAACTTTAAATCCTGTGCCAAGCCACTAAAAACTGTAGCTAAATCCCCAGATGATTCTCCCAGTTCAACTAAATTACAATACAAGTCATCAAAGACTTTTGGGTGTGCTCTCAAGGCACCAGACAAGTTTTGCCCTTCTTTTATGTCTTTACTAATCGTTTTTAGTATATTTGCAAGTGAGGGTTTGGCTTTTGTCTTTGATATAATTTCCAGCCCTTTATCAACCCTGACGCCAGTTTTTAAAAGTAAGCTTAATTCAGAGGTAAAAAACTCGATATCTGCGAGTGAAACCTTCTGACTTTGAAAACTGGAAAACGTACTTTCCCTATAAGCTGATACTTCATAAGGAATTAGGTTTTCGCGAGACAATTCAGCAAGTACCGCATGCTCATCTTGCGCATCTATTTCACCTTCAATTTTTGCCCCTGACTTATCAAAAGCTTTATAGGTAAACGTTTTCATTAACCTGCAACCCGAATCACTTCATCTATTGTCGTGGCACCTTGAATGACTTTATATAAGCCATCTTCCATTAACGTTCTACGACCTTGTGAAGCATTATGTTTATGAGCTTCATAAATGAAGTCACTATCTTTTGGTAACGCTCTAATTGTATCATCGCACGCCAAATACTCAGTGATTGCGATTCTTCCTTTATAGCCAGTATATGCGCATCCCTCACAACCTTTAGCAACACGCAAGTCTAACTTATCTAGCCCCGCACTCTTAGCTAGCGATGCAAGCGAATACTTCTCAATAACTTCGTGAGAATTTGGATGCGGTTGCGCACAATTGCATAACTTTCGTGCCAGACGCTGTGCGATAACTGAGATCAGCGCAGCATTAAGCAAAAATTCATCCACACCTAAATCTAATAAGCGTGTATAAGCACTTGCAGCATCGTTGGTGTGAACAGTTGAAAAAACTAAGTGGCCAGTTAAAGCAGACTGAAGCGCGATCCTCGCTGTTTCTTTGTCCCGTATTTCACCTAACATGATGATGTCTGGATCTTGGCGAACAATAGATCTAAGTCCTGAAGCAAAATCAAATCCAATATTTTTATTTACTTGCACCTGGTTCACACCCGCTAATTGATACTCAACGGGGTCTTCCAATGTAACAATCTTTACATCATCATTGTTCAACGCATTCAAGAATGTATATAGGGTCGTCGTTTTACCAGAACCTGTTGGACCTGTAAGAAGAATAACGCCTGCCGTTTTTTTGATGTCAGTCTGAATTGATCGCTCAACATCTTCAGAAAGCCCAAGTACTTTCATGTCATACTGTATACTTTCCTTTCTTAGGAAACGCATCACGACCGACTCACCGTCATTTAGCGGCAATGCTGAAACCCTAATATCTAATTCTTCGTTGGCAATTTTCATTTCGATTTTGCCATCCTGTGGCCGCCTTTTCTCCGCGATATCCATACCAGAAAGGATTTTCAGTCTGGTAATCAGAGGCAACTGCATACCTTTAGAAATACGCTCAGCCTCATGTAGTACGCCATCTACTCGAAAACGCGCTCGATAATTCCCCTCCAACGGTTCCAAGTGCATATCCGATGCTCCTTGCCTAAGCGCCTTGCTTATCAAAGAGTTTAATAAATTTACGACTGGCGTCTCAGAAGCCAACTCTTTTAGCTTTTCCTCTTCACTGGTAAACGTTTGCAAAGCAGGAGGAGGAGCTTCACCGCCGAGTTGTTCAGTGAGCCAATTTAAATCATCTACTGATGCGATATACAGCTTTACACTTTGCGGTTGTTCTGCAATCCAATCGTTTACTTGTAAGTTGAAAGGATCATTAACAGCAAGGTGTAACACATTGTCTTTAACTTTAAACAACTGACATTGTTCAGCTTGGAAAGGGACTGTTTTGATAAGATCAAGTGGTAGGTAGCTGCTGTCAAAATCTGATTCACTAAACAGTGGGATATCAAAAGCACGGCTTAACAAAAGTGGCAGCTGATCTTCTGTAAGAACACCCATATTCACTAATATATGCTCGATTCTACCACCAATTTTTTGCTGGTAATTTTTGGCAGAAATCAAATCATCGTTTGAAACACTAAATTGTGTTTGTAGAATCTGTTCCATCATTCGGGCGTTATATCTTCGTTATTGCCTTCACCACCGAGCTTCCCATCAGCACCAAAAGATTTTAATTCATAAGGCTTATCGACCTTTGCATTCGAACTATAGAAATACGCATTCCCCCAAGGGTCTACAGGAAGCTCTTTAGCTAAATAAGGGCCATCCCAGCGCGGGTCATCACTCTCCATTAATTCACTCAGTTTTTCGGGGTACCGGCCTACATCTAAACGATAAGTATCTAAAGCGGTCTCTAACGACGCCATTTGAGCAGCCGCAATTTTACGCTCCGATGAGCTTAATTTCTTTAAAAAATTAGGTGCCACCAAAGACATCAATAGACCCAAAATTACAATAACTATCAAAAGCTCCATCATGGTGAAGCCTGTTTGAGTACGACGTATATTTTTCATTAAAAAGTCCAAAGAATTATTTTTTTACTAACACATGCTTACGCACGAATCGAGCCACTTTCCAAGCGTGTTGAATGCAAGTGGAATAACATGCAAACACAATACAAAATAGCGTTAACATAATCCAGTCTTGAATACCCATTATCTCACCAATCACACCGACCAAGGTGAGCGCTATAGAAAATAGACAAATACTAATAAGTGCATTGCGTGAACTGAAGCCTATACGCATAAAAACATGATGTAGATGATCGCGATCCGCTTTGAAAGGAGATTGGCCTTTTCGAAGTCTGCGAATAATAATTGCGACCATATCCATTAATGGTAGCGCTATCACCCACAACGCTGTAACCGGACTTAGGGCATTTTGTGTACTTGATTGAGTTGAAATTGCCAACAGCCACACTACGCTTAACCCAATGAACATGGATCCAGCATCCCCCATAAATATCTTTTTGTTACGATGCCCCATTATTCCTAAATTGAACGCTAAATAAGGCACTATGGTCGCAATTATAATAAGTGGTAATATACTTAATTCAACGCCATTAATTGCGGTAAGCACAAAAATAGCTAAAAAAGTAATGATACTTATTGCACCAGCTAAACCATCAATTCCGTCAATCATATTAAACGCATTTATCGCAGCTATTACTGCAACAATGGTAAATGGAATCCCAAACAAGCCTAAATCTATATCGCCAAAACCAAATAAATTGCCCAAGTTGTGGATATATATATCAGAACCCCACATCATAATAAGCGCGACAAGTGTTTGAACACAAAGCCTTACTTTAACCCCAAGCTGTTTATAATCATCTATCACCCCTAAAACCACGATAGCGGCAGCACATAATAAGTAAACAACTAGCTTTTTCTCTAGAGGTATAAAAATTAGGACTGATATAAACACGGCCAAAAATATAGACAAACCACCTATCAGCGGAATTGAACCCACGTGCTTTTTTCTTTCCGTTGGTATGTCCACTAACCCTAACTTTTGCGCCATCGGTTTCATCATGAATATTGAACAATATGACGCCAAGAAGGCAAAAATCATCACCATGTTATAATACAATCCCACTTTTAGAAATTTGACTAAGCAGAGTATTATAGCCCAACGCTAATACACATGAAAGGCTACGATTCTCCACTCAACCTACTAGTCGATTCTTGCAATAGAAGCCGCTGTGATAGCCAATTGTGACATAATCTGTGTTACTGTACTCCACAGCGTTAGGCCATCAAGGTGCTGTGCATTTAGTGGCACAACCACCGTATCCCCTGGCGCTAGCTGAGCATCATTATTATTAACGGCAAACCAAGATAAGCTCAAGTTCGGGATTTCGACTGAGCCATTCGCTTTGATAATATAAATACGCTCTTCATCTGCTTTTTGTTTAAGTCCACCGCTAGCTTTGATGTAGTCGTCTACTGACTTTGCTGGGTCAAACAAGTGCGTGGCGGTCAAATTAACTTCACCAATTACACTAACAGAGTCTTGAAGTGCTGGAATATATAATGCGTCTCCATCTTCAAGCTGCATATCTAGCGTTGCTTTTTTATCGATGTTTACGACTAAACGGCCCAGAGCTTCAACTTTGGATAAATCTTTGAGAATTTTATCCATGTCTTCGTAAGGCAGCGAAGTATTAGAGGTTGAACTTTTATTAAAGCTATTGGTGATAATTTCACGGCGAAGGTCACGAGTAAGCCTTTGTATTTGAGACGTCTCTTTTCGTCTAATCGACTCTCGAGTAAAAATAGCAGCTTCTTTGTGAGCAAACTCGTTAAAACCACCAACTCTTTCAAGCAGATTTTCGAGCGTTTCACCGCGTCTAATAGTATAAGTGCCTGGAAAATTTACTTCTCCGACTACTTTAACTTGCAATCGCTCTTGCCAGCTAGGTTTGGGGAAAATGTTTAGAGTATCTTTACTCTCAATGCTTTTTACAGGTTTTTTCCATTCCTCAAGACCATTAAACTGGATATGCTCTACTTGCGTATGATCAGTATCATTGACTCGTGTTAACTCAACTTTTTCAAGGTAAGCTGACTCTAACAAGCCACCGGCAGCTTTTACAGAATTCCTAAAGTTTGCATTTTTAGTCAAGGGATAAACACCTGGGAATTTAACTTGACCATTGATTGCAAACAATTGTGCAGGCTCCATCGGCTTTGCTTGCCTTTGAAGTTTAGCTAGCACAGGCGCTAAGAGCTTATAACGGCTAAAAGTCGCATAGTCTTCATCTTTTACTTCTTCTGGCTCTTGGAACAACGCATCAATACTGGTAATAACTTTTATTTCTTCTTCTAGTTCAAATAAATTATCTTCTTTTAAACCTATATACTTTAAGAACTCATCTCGCTCGTATTGTTCCCAAAGTTTAATATTTTCACGTAGCTTAAGCTGCTCTTCGTTGTAAGCTAAGCTTTCAAACAAAACAGACTCTTCTTTTTCTAGCTGATAACGACTAAATACTACAATTGTATCATTAGATTTTAACTCCAAGTTTGACGCTTCATCTTGGTACATATCTTTGAAAGAAAATTGCAAGATCTCAATATCACCTTCAAGATTAACTTCACGTATGATGATTGAATAGTCATAGTCGGCTATGGATAATAAGTCCTCTCTTGGAGAACCAAATAAGTCTTTCACAGTCTTCCCTTCATGCCACTCATAGTGTCCTGGAGAAGTAACCGCACCAATCACCGTAATTGTATTTTGCAGCCTTGTAGACGCTGCATGTATTGATATTTCATCACCATTTTTAGGCGAGTAATCTGTTTGTTCCAGCAAATTGAAATTCAGAGTGATTCTTTTCCCTGTCCCGTTGTATCGAGAAACAACGAACTTTGATTTATTCGCGCTCGCTTTTAAGCCACCAGACATGGCAAGTACACTATCCAGTGTATCGGAGTCTTTTAGTTCAAATATTGCGGAACGGTTTACCTCTCCTTTTACAGATATTTTTTTAGTTGCCGGTGGAATGAAAACAACGTCACCGGACTTCAACGGTATATCATTAGAGCTATCACCGAACAGAAGTAAATCATATAGATCAAATGTTGTAACAAGCTGCCCAGCTCTTTTCACTTGTATTTTTCTTAAAGAGCCTTTATCGCTTACACCTCCCGAGACAAATAAGGCATGGGTTACAGTCGCTAATGGTGACACTGTATAGCTACCTGGTTTATATGATTCACCCACAACCATAATTCTGATCGGATTTAATTCACCCATCGAAATGAACGCTTGGACTCCAATCATTTCCTCTGAAATTTTTTGCGAAACAAGCTGCTTGAGCTCTTTAAAAGTCAAGCCAATTACATGGACGGGAGATAACTGAGGTATAGCTAGGCGACCTTCACGATCTATTTGAACTTCATGCTCCTCATTTTCCTTGCCATACAAGTTTATTTTGACCGTGTCCCCCACCCCGAGTAAATAACTATCTGGAATAGCTGCTAACTCAGTAGGAGAAAAGGTCGTAGGCTCTCCCGCAAATAATTCGTAACCAAATGGCTCTAATTCTTCCAGCTTTGGTTTAAACTTATCTTCTTCAAGCTCTTCTAGTTCACCATCTTTGTCGCGTGGTAGAATCGTTCCTTTTGATACGTCTTGAGTTTCGTTATCACCTTCTTTACCCTCTAGCTCATTTAAGGATATCCCATATCGCTTAGCCAGTGCTTCTTGCTGTGCCTTAGGCAACTTTTTAAACTGCTCTATTTGCTTAGGACTAGGAGATGCAGCTTGAACAACATTCCCTATGCTGAAAAAAAAGACTGACAAAAGAAGAGAAAAGACAGCTAATTTACTGAACTTCACGAATATACCCTTATTGAATACGCGACTAGACCGACGAATGATACAGTATTTCTACCCTAAAAAAAATGGGACACTAGGCCCCATTTATGTTTAAAATTGTTAACGCTTAAAAGCTATAGACTAAAGTCAGTGACGTTTCCGTATCCGTGTTATCCTTTTCCGCGGCAACATCTGAGTTATGAATAACGTTGTAAGCCACTTTCATCTGCAAAGAGCCGTTAATTTTGGTCATCAAGGCCGATTCAGATGTGGTTTTCGTATTACTCTCACCGTATTCCATTGCTAATAATTGCGTAAATCTCGCGTTCTCAGAAATTTGCCAATTAAAGTCTAGTTTAGCAACACCGATAGTTTCATTCTCAGATGTGCCAGCTAGCGGGTTGCCGTTTTCATCCAAAGCAGAACTTGAATTTTGATGTTCAAAACGTTTGATACCCGGACCCACTTCAGCATTCAAATACATATCTTCACTATTTAGTAGTCTTAAACCGTAACCAACAGATAAAACGGTTTCATTTCTATAAGCACCAAAATAATCTGAGACATATGAGCCATAAATAAATAAGTGACTATGATCTTCTTGAAGCTTGTAGTTACCCTGTGTTGAAATTGAATACTTTTCGTTGGTGCGCTCAGTAACACGCTCCCCCGCATCATTTTCTATTTCATCTTCTTTATAAATTGCGCTCAGCTTATATTCGTTGTGCCAGTTTTCTAGATTGTGTTTGGCTTTTAGACCACCTTTCAATGTGGTTGTTTTGGTGTTACCACTGGTGATAATCGCACCCACTTCACTGCTCACATCCCAGGTTTTCTTGGTTTTAGCATCCGCATTACTTGCGTGCGCAGTGCTTGCAATACTAGCCATTACACATAGCGACAATAGTTTAAATTTCATTACTCAACAGCCTTTCAATAATTAATCTTTATGAAGATGAACATCCATTTGCGGGAATGGAATGGTTATACCTGCCTCATCAAGGGAGATCTTTATATTTTCAACCAATTCAAAATAAACTGGCCAATAATCTGATGTTTTGACCCAAGGGCGAACAACAAAGTTAACACTTGAGTCGGCTAATTCTAATACCGCGACATTATATGCTGGGTCTTTTAAAATTCGTTCTTCTTTATCCAGCACTGATTTTAACACTTGTTTAGCTTGTTTTAAGTCAGCGTCATAACCCACACCAATCACTAAATCTATACGGCGTGTTTTCTCTCTAGAGAAGTTAACAATAGCACCCGACATGATGGCCGAGTTTGGCATAATGATAACCTTGTTATCTGGCGTCTTTAATTCAGTTGAGAAGATTTCAATTTTTTGCACACTTCCCGCCTTTCCACCAGCTTCGATGTAATCTCCCGCCTTGAATGGGCGCAAGATAATGATCAACACACCGGATGCAAAGTTAGATAAAGACCCCTGAAGCGCCAAACCTATCGCCAAACCTGCAGCACCCAATATAGCAATGAATGACGTTGTCTCTATACCAACTTGCGATAGTGCCATAAGAATCGTTGCAGCAAACACGGCGGCATAAACGATGTTGGCAACAAAGCCTCCTACTGCTTTATCTATTTTTCGCTTTTCGAATGCTTTTACTGTCAGCTTTTCAAACGCTTTAGCCACTTTGAGGCCAATTAATAAAACAACGAGTGCTAGCACAGCCTGAATTGCAAAGTGCATCAACATGTCAGAGTTGTCATTTAACCAATTTAACGCATTATCCATTAGGCCTCCTAGGCTCAATTCTTAATTTGTCGCGGATCATACATAGATTATATGAATATTGACTGTATGGTAGGATTTTTTATTTCAGCATTTTTTTGATAAAAAATTGAAATTTTACTTTGCAAGTGCCAGATATTTATGTATTATGCGCGCCACACACCAACGAGGTGTTGTTATTGCGGCGGCTGTAGCTCAGTTGGTAGAGCCCTGGATTGTGATTCCGGTTGTCGTGGGTTCAAGTCCCATCAGTCGCCCCACTCTTTTCTTACGCTAGAAATTTTTAGCGTCTTTTTGTCAGATTATCTCTTTTCACACGACAATATCCTCATTTTAAATATACTTTCAGTGCTACTCGATTAGTTGTGTAGTTGTACCGCTCTTCTTAAACTAAGTACTCTATTTTGAAGCAAGAACCCCCCATCGCTTGTCCTACTATCGCCAAAGTACCTATGTCCATGTAGGCAAAGCAAAAAGTTCGTGATTTGGTCGTTGCTCTAAGTGAAAAATTCTCAACGTCGCTATCATCAGGTACAACCCCTCAAAATGATTAAGTATTATTACGGATTGCGATTGCTTTTTTTTACAGGCAAAAAAATGCCACCTTTCGGTGGCATCACACACGGGATTATTTCTACGTATAGATAGAAATTCTTTACTTCCAGCTTCTCATTTTATGACCTTTAAGGGCATAAAATAGAATAAATAAGTAGCTGGGGATCATTAAACTATAAGCGCCTTGTGCGCCTAAGCCTGCAGCATTACCGATACCAATGAGCAGTGGCCCTAAAGCACCACCTGCAATACCCATAATCAGTAAGCCAGAAGCCGTACCAGTCAATCTACCTAACCCATCTAGGGCTAGAGGCCAAATCGCAGGCCATACCATGGCATTGGCAAATCCTAATAATGCAATGCACAATAGCGGATCAGGTAGCTGAGGTCCACCAAATGGGACGAGTAACAGATCCGCAATAGCAAACGAATCATTGCTCCCCAACACAACGGCTAACACCGTTACAATACCTGCAATTCCTGACATCATCAAGGCACTTTGTTGTGACATAAAGCGAGGGATTAGTGCAATACCTATCGCATAGCCAATTAACATACAACCCATCGTATAAGAAGTCATAACTGAATAATCCGCGATGCCTAACTGCAGCGCGTACGAGCCAATTGTATCCGCCGCAATCACCTCAACAGCAACATATAATGCAATACCGATAACACCAAGCACAAGATGAGGATGAGATAAGGTTTCTTTTAACTCACCTTTGCCAGTTTCACTTTCTTCGTGAAACACCAGATCTGGTAAAGGCGAGAACTTGGCAAATAATGCAAACATAAAAATAAGACCCGCAATCGCCATATATGGTGCAATTAAGCTATTTGCCATGATATCTTTTTGCTCTTGGGTCAGCTTAGCGCCACCTTCTACTAAACCACTCACTACGACTGCAGCAAATACGATCGGTACTATTACACCAGCAGATTTATTTAGTAACCCCATAATGCACACGCGCACCGCAGCCGACTTTTCAGGGCCCATTTTTACTACATAAGGATTAACCGCCGTTTGTAACACCGTCTGTCCAACGCCAATCATCAACTGTGCAAATAAGAAAATTTCTATCATTTGCATCTTAGCAGCGGGAATATACATCAAAGCAGATGCCGCCATGATGACGCAGCCAATTGCCATACCGTTTTTATACCCCACCCGTTTAATCAACATTGCTGAGGGAATACCTGCAACAGTTACCGCTATGTAAAATGACGAGATGATAAAAGAGGCTTGTAATGGGGTTAGTTCAAGCATTTGCTGCAAGAATGGTGTGATTGCGCCATTTAACCACGTAATACAGCCCAAAATGAAAAACATTGAACCGGCAAGTACCATCGGCAACCAGATACTCTGCCTGTCTTTACTTTCAATATCCACGATTGCTTCCATAAAGTTTCTTCTTGTTGCTAGTTAATATCGTTGTTTTAGTGGCTGTACATTAATAAGGTTTATTAAACGATGACCGCATACGTCTCAAAAAACAATAAATGACAGCGCTGACATTTAACTTTACGTTAAAATATTACATTTTACTAGTTAGATTTTAAACACAAATGTAACTAAAACGGAAACCACCTTATTAAGGTTCTAGCTACATTCTGTGAGTTAGTAAAACTATGTCTAGTTTAACTCTGTGATACGACTCGTATTTCCTTCACCTAAACGTGATCTAAGTTGTATTTTCTCATTGCCGGATACGTCAACTGGTGAACGATAAGATTGCCAGCTGCTTCCACCATCCGTGCTGTACTCAATAGCTAAGTATGGAAAAGCGCTATTGGCATATAACTTACCATCTGTCACTTTAGCACCGGGTACAGGTAAATTTGCATGGACGCCCGATTTTTGTAACTTTCCGAGCTCTTTAAGTGACACTGCAGCCGCAAAGTTGTGCCAATCTTTTGTATAAGCTTTGCCATTTATGCCTGATTTTTCCCAAGCCGCTTTATGCCAAGCACGCTCTGCCACTGATATAATGCGGGGGAAAATCATCGCTAGCACCTGCTCTTCGGTGCGAATAGTTTCGCTCCATACCTGCCCTTGCACACCTAAAATATTTTCAGGTTTTTCCAACTTAGGGAGTTCACGCCCAACCAAAGCTTCTAAATTATCGATAGGCTCTCGGTTACGCGTAAAATCCGCATTGCCATACACGTCATCAGGCATATAGCTAAACGCTTTTTTGGTATCAATATAGCGCGTCGCCCAGTAATAACCGCGTTCTTGCGGGTGTGCTTCATATGGGTGATCAAAATACAAATGTGTGCCATGGGATAACACGACTTGATAACCTTCATTCGCTAAGCGATACGCTCTATCCGCCACTCCCCACTCCCAAATATTATCCCATACATTCGCAGTAAAGGTTTTGTTTGCAAAAGCTTGGCGGTTGAAAGGGTTTACTTTGTCATACATCAAGCCATCTTCCCAAGCTCCTGGCGTAATGCCGCGTTTATGCAGAATATCCGTAACGCGTTTAGTAAAATATGGCTTTAGATCAGCAACTCCAGCTACGCCATTACTCGCATCCGCAAACAATGCTTGGCATGCTTTAGAGCCACTCCAGGAACCATTTCCGACCTCATCACCACCAAAGTGAAGATTAGTTAAGCGTGTACCCGCTTCACGATACATGCTTTGTAATTCGTAGGTTACTTTTTCAATAAAGGCATAACTTGAATCTAAACAAACATTAATAGAGTTGTCGGTGTAGTTTTGCACCGTCATGTACTGCGAAGTATCACCCGGTTCACTGAGTAAAAAAGCTTCTGCTTCTTCTTTTTTATTCTCAGCGACCAATTTGTTGTATCTAGCTTCCATTGATTTGATAGAAGCGCGAGCGTGACCGGGGCTTTCAATTTCTGGAATTATCTTGATATGTCGCGCAGTGGCAAACTTTAATAACTCAATAAACTCATCTCGTGTTAAAAAACCATTACCTGATCCCGATTTAAATGGTCCAGTACCTAGTTGCGTTAACAAACAAGACTGCTCTGTTAAATCAAAACAGCGGGTTCCGCCTATTTGTGCCAATTCCGGTAGCTCTGGAATATCTAATCGCCACCCTTCATCATCTGAAAAGTGCCAGTGCAACACATTCATTTTATAGCGGGCCATTTGCTCTACGAGTTTAAACATCGCATCTTTGCCATGAAAGTTTCGAGCATTGTCATAATGCATACCACGCCAAGCAAAACGAGGACTATCTTCTATTTCTACATTTTGAACGGTGACTGTGCTTTTTGTATCCGCCGGGAATAAAGCTAATAGGCTTTGCAAGCCATAAAACACACCAGCGTTATCAGTGCCAGTTATTTCGATTTTATCGTCACCAATTACAAGTCGATAACTTTGTGCCTTGGCATCCAAAAGTGAGTTATCTACTTTCAGTTGAATGGTTGCTTTTTTGCCTAAACCGATATGATCTGGTTGCGCGTCTACCTTAATCCCGAATGCAGCTAAATCTTGTTGAAACACCTCTACTTCTGATTTAAGTCGGCCAGCATAACGAATTTGCCAATCATTATTGATAGTTGCACTGCCACGATTAAAATCCACCTTTAGCGGCTTTGGAATAATGCGCTTTAGTGCTTCTTCTTTATTAACATCACCGAGCTCTGAATTACGCTCATAGCGAAGTGCTGCAGTTGCGATTTTTGTGTAGTCTTTTGGCTCGTTATAACGCTTTAGCTGGTTCTCTCTTTCAATTGGGGCGATAAATTGACTAAAGTCCTCTGTGTTCGTATTGGCGAATATAGCGGGATCTTGATTACCTAATGTCATAAACGCACGGGGCATAAAATCACTATATGCAGAGATCCAAGCAGCCGCTTCAAACTCTAGTTTTAAACTTGCACCATTTTCAAGCCCTGAAAATTCATTGGTTGGACTAAAACGATGTAAGTCACCATTCACATGTTCAATTTTCAAGCCTAGCACAGAGGATGTATGAATTTTACGTACCGAGTGTATATATATTTGCCAATCACTTTCTCCTTTTGGCAGTGCAACACCTGAGTCATTTTTTAGTGTCATTGAAGCAATAAAGCGACCAGCACCTTGGTGAAAGTTATCTTCGACTGCAAAGATCAGTTTTGTGCCCTTAGTAAACTGCTGCAACTGCGGTTTAGAAAAAGATGCATTGGCGATCAGTGGCGCAGCGAGCAGGGCTGTGGCTAATAAGGTTTGCTTAAAATTCATCCGAGGCTCCTTAGTAAAGCGGCTTTGCATTCGCTTAATAGCTGTTTTTATTGGTGCGAATTGTGTAATTAATAGCTAATTTGTTCCTTTTCATCATATAAAAACAAAAATGACAGCGCTATCACTATTTTTTCATATTCGATATTTTTGAGCTGAACATAACAAAAAGCCCGCTCAATGGCGGGCTTTTATGACTTTTTGATAACTTACCAAATTTTTACACGTTGCTCAGGTGATAGATACATTTTATCACCTTCTTTGACGTCAAATGCCTTATAGAACTCAGGCATGTTTGGTAGTACACCAATTACACGATAGTGGCTTGGTGCATGAGGGTCAGTTACAAGGCGGTTTCGTAACTCCTCATCACGGTACTTTCTACGCCAAATTTGCGCCCACCCCATAAAGAAGCGTTGTTCACCCGTATAGCCATCAATCACAGGCGCTTTATGTTCACCTAGAGATAATTGATATGCTTTATATGCTACGGTTAAACCGCCTAAATCACCTATGTTTTCGCCAAGGGTAAACTGTCCGTTTACATTGGCATCCTCAAATGGTTTAAACTGGTCGAACTGCTCAACCAACTTCTTACCACGAGCTTCAAATTGTGCCAAATCCGACTCACTCCACCAGTTGCGCAAGTTACCATCACCGTCGTACTTAGCACCTTGGTCATCAAAGCCGTGTCCTAGCTCGTGGCCAATCACGGCACCAATCGCACCGTAATTTACAGCATCATCTGCTGCTAGGTCAAAGAAAGGAGGTTGTAGAATCGCAGCAGGGAATACAATTTCGTTATTAACCGGATTATAGTAAGCGTTCACTGTTTGCGGTGTCATAAACCACTCTGAACGATCAACTGGCTTACCAATCTTATCGATCATATCTTGATATGCCCATTGATTGTAACGCACATAGTTGCCAAGTAAATCGTCACGCTTGATTTCTAAATCAGAATAATCTTTCCACTTGTCCGGATAACCAATCTTCGGCGTAAACTTACTGAGCTTTTCTTTTGCAGCAACCTTAGTTTCTGCGCTCATCCACTCTAAGCCATCAATTGCTTGCTCAAAGCCTTTAATCAAATTATCGACTAAGTGAGTCATTTTTTCTTTGGCTTCAGGTGGGAAGTACTGCTTCACATAAATTTTGCCCAGAAGCTCACCCAATACATCATTACTTGAATCTACCGCTTTCTTCCATGTAGGCGCTTGCTCTTCAAGCCCCTTCAGCGTCTTACCAAAGAAATTAAACTTAAGAGTGACCATGTCCTTATTTAGCAAGCCTGCATGGTTGGTCACAAAATGCAGCGTTAAATATTGCTGCCAAGCTTCTAAGCTAGTTTGAGCGACTACATTAGACAATCCTTCATAGAAAGAAGGCTGCCTAACGATAAGCTCTTCCAAGTCAATACCAAGAGCAGTGAAATAAGCGGCCAAGTCAAAGTCAGGCATCAATTTATTTGCTTGCTCTAAACTCATCTTATTATACGTTTTTGTTGCATCACGACTATCTACACGCGTCCATTGTGCATCTGCAATCGCCGTTTCTAAAGCAACAATATTTGCAGCAGCTTGTTTCGCATCTTTGTTGCCTAAGCGTGTGAACACTTGCTCAATATAATCAGCATACTGCTCACGTATTTTTATAAATTTTTCTGAGTCGTTTAAGTAATAATCTCTATCAGGTAAACCTAAACCAGTTTGATATAGATAAAGCGCATTAACGCTTGAGTTTTTTGCATCGTTGTTAACATACCAAGCAAGCGGGCTTGCCCCACCTTTGGTCAGCATACTTGCCATTGCAGCAGGTAAGTCAGCCTTACTCTCCAATGCATTCAGTTCATCAAGGTGCGGCTTTAATGGTGCTAAACCTAGCTCCTCACGCGCTGTTTCATCCATATAGCTGGCGTAAAAAGCACCAAGCTTATATTCATCACTGCCCGCTTTTGCTGCGTTATTATTTTTAGCAGACTCTAAAACTTCTTTAAGTGCCTTTTGTGATTGCTCGTACAACTGCGTGAACGAACCGTAATTTGATTTATCAGCAGGAATTTTTGTTTTTTCTAGCCATTTACCGTTTACATGGTAATAAAAATCATCTTGCGCTTTCACTGTGCGGTCGATATTGTTCAAGTCGATACCCGACGCTAAAACCACCGGTGCAGTAGCTTGTGATTCTACCGATTGCGTATTGCTTGGCTCGCTACACCCAATTAAACCCAGTGTCATCGCAACACCGGCAGCAGCTAAAGTAATTTTATTCATTGGTATTTTCCCATAATATTTACCCTAAGCATCTTAAACTGGCTTGTCCCTTAAAAACAAATTTCCTAGTTTAATAAATGACGAATAATAGTAACAAATGATGTCTGACACATTAAAATGTGGATTGTAAAAAGCTGACGATTTCTTTATTTGCTTCAGGAAATGCGAGTTCATGGAGCTTTGCAATATTCACCCACTGACAAGGTTGCCCTTCAAGTCCTTCAGCTTCGCCGCTAAAGTCGTCAACGAGATAAATTTCCAAGCACACCTGTTTGTCACCATAATCGTGCTCAATGCGCATTATCTCCTGTGCGGTATTGACCGTTATGTTGACTTCTTCTTGCAATTCTCTTTTCAAAGCGTCAAGTACACTTTCATTCGCTTCAACTTTCCCACCAGGGAACTCCCAAAGCCCTCCTTGGTGCTGTTGGGCATTGCGCTTACTAACAAAAATGTCACGACCTTTTTTTATAACGCCAACAGCCACCCTGACTACTTTTTTATCCATCTTTACCCCCGAAAAAAAAGCGACCATCGGTCGCTTTTTTAATAACTTTACCGTGCTGTAATTATTTTAATTTACCACAACACTGTTTGAACTTTTTACCTGACTGACAAGGACATGGTTCGTTACGGCCCACCTTTTGCTCAGCACGCGCAGCAACCGCTACACCTTCAGGCACTTCACCACCGACATGCTCTGCTTCAGCATGCTGATATTCACGAGGCGCTTGCTCACTTCGACGGTGTTGCTGCTCCACTTTTTCAACATCTTCTTCCGCACGCACTTGTACTTTACTGAGCACGCCAACTACATCCGCTTTTAAATTCTCAAGCATTTCAGAGAATAGCTCGAAAGACTCACGCTTATATTCTTGTTTAGGGTTCTTTTGTGCATAGCCACGTAAATGGATGCCCTGGCGAAGGTGGTCCATCGCAGCCAAATGATCTTTCCAATGCTGATCCAAGCTTTGTAGCATCACCGCTTTTTCGAATTGACGAAGCACATCAGGACCAACCATCAGCTCTTTTTGCTTGTAAGCTGAATCAACTTCCTCGTTGATGCGATCGCGCAGCTTCTCTTCATACAGTTTATTATCTTCTTCTAGCCACTGAGCAATCGGAAGCTCTAGTAAAAAGTCCGCTTTAATACGCTCTTCAAGACCCGGAATATCCCACATTTCAGCCAAGCTTTGTGGCGGAATGTACTGATCAATCATGCCATTGAGAACATCACTACGAATAGCGGTGATGGTTTCTGAGATATCACCTTCTTCTAGCAATTCATTACGCTGCTCATACACCACACGACGCTGGTCATTTGCTACGTCATCGTATTCAAGTAATTGCTTACGGATATCAAAGTTACGCGCCTCAACTTTACGCTGGGCATTTTCAATTGCGCGGTTAACCCACGGGTGCTCAATCGCCTCTCCTCGTTGCATGCCTAGCTTACGCATCATATTTGTCATACGCTCACCAGCGAAGATACGCATTAGAGCATCATCCATCGATAAGTAGAAACGGCTTGAACCCGCATCACCTTGACGACCTGAACGACCACGTAACTGGTTATCAATACGGCGTGATTCATGACGTTCAGTACCAATGATATGAAGACCACCTGCCGCAAGCACTTCATCATGCACTTTCTGCCAGTTTGCTTTGATATCAGCGATTTGTTCTTCAGTCGGGTTATCTAACTTGGCAACCTCTGATTGCCAGTTACCACCTAAAACGATATCCGTACCACGACCAGCCATATTAGTTGCAATGGTGACTTTGCCAGGCAGACCTGCATCCGCAACAATATCCGCTTCTTGCGCGTGGAACTTCGCATTCAGTACGTTATGCTCAATTTTTTCTTTACGTAAAAATTGTGATAAGTACTCTGAACTTTCAATTGAGATGGTACCCACGAGTACTGGCTGACCGCGCTTCTGGCAATCACGAATGTCCTCAAGGATAGCCTCGAATTTTTCATCTTGAGTAAGGTAAACCAAGTCTGCGCGGTCATCACGGATCATTGGCTTGTTAGTCGGGATAACAACGGTATCCAAGCCATAAATTGACTGGAACTCAAACGCTTCAGTGTCAGCCGTCCCCGTCATACCCGCTAATTTATCGTATAAGCGGAAATAATTCTGGAATGTGATTGATGCTAATGTTTGGTTTTCATTTTGAATGCGTACACCTTCTTTTGCTTCTACTGCCTGGTGTAAACCTTCTGACCAACGACGACCTTCCATAGTACGGCCTGTGTGCTCATCAACAATGATAACTTCATTGTCTTTAACCACGTAATCTACATCTTTTTGATACAATTTATGTGCACGAAGTGCTGCATAAACATGACTCAATAGTGTGATGTTACCGGCAGAGTAAAGTGAGTCCCCTTCCTCGATTAGGCCTTGTTCAATAAGAAGCTCTTCAACTTTTAGTTGGCCGCGCTCTGTTAAGTGAACCTGCTTTGACTTTTCATCTACCGTGAAATCACCGTCACCTTCCACCCCTTCTTCATCTTCTTTTTCTTGCTGAATAAGCGAAGGTACAAGCGTATTAACTTTAGTATACAATTCAGAGCTATCTTCAGCTGGACCCGAAATGATCAAAGGCGTTCGCGCTTCATCGATTAAGATAGAGTCAACTTCGTCTACAACGGCGTAATAAAGAGGACGTTGCACACGCTCTTCAATACTAAATGCCATGTTGTCACGCAAGTAGTCAAAACCAAATTCGTTGTTGGTTCCGTACGTAATGTCAGCCGCATACGCTTCTTTTTTCTGCTGTGGCATCATGCCTGGCACGTTACAACCAACAGTTAAGCCTAAGAATTCAAATAATGGACGGTTAGTTTCAGCATCACGTTTAGCCAGGTAATCATTCACCGTAATAACATGAACGCCTTTACCTGTCAGACCATTAAGGTATGCAGGTAGCGTCGCTGTTAACGTTTTACCTTCACCCGTACGCATTTCTGAGATACGACCTTCGTGTAGCACCATACCACCGATCATTTGCACATCGAAGTGACGCATGTTGAATACACGCTTAGAAGCCTCACGCACCGTTGCGAAGGCTTCTGGTAAAATATCGTCTAAACTAGTACCTTGCTCAAAACGCTGTCTAAATTCAGCTGTTTTGCCTTTTAAATCGTCATCAGAAAGTGCACTAAATTGCTCTTCAAGGGCATTAATTAAGGCGACCGTCTTTCTTAAGTTTTTAATAGTGCGGTCGTTGCGACTACCAAAAATCTTGGTAAATAAATTAGCTATCATGTTAAAACCGTTTCACTCTAGTGATGGCTGACCTTCACCATATCCATATTTGTTATCATTGGCTGTTGAGGTCGCACTGCTTCCTATTGGCAACAATCGCAAACTAACGCTTGCTAAATGCCTAAATTTAAAATAATGCCCTATCATACCAGACTCAGCGAGCGTGCAAACCATTGAAGTGAAATCAACCAGTTTTTACTGTCAATTAAGTTTCATAGCGTAAACATTTTTGCTAGTTCTAACTCAATTGCAGATATGCACTTTCCTTTAGCAGGTACTAAGCTAGAATTAGATATGGGTATTGTCAGAACAAATTCAAGGGAGGTGATAAAACTTCTGTTGTATTAATCACAGCGCTATAATCTGGGTAATAATCAAATATAGGTTTGAATGTATGGCAAAAAACCGTTATGACCCAAAACAGATCAATGAGTTAATGGGGAAGTGGTCGGATAAACTCAATGCTTACGGTGAAAAGTCACAAAAAATGGCCAAACTACAGCAGTGTTTAGAAAATGCCATCGGGCCTGTTTTGAGTAAAAAGTCACGTGTTGCCAACTATAGAGATGGCACTCTTGTGATTGAAGCTGCCTCAGCCACACTAGCAACACGCTTAAATTATTTAAAAATGGAGATATTATCTCAGTTTAGACAAGCTGGAATGGTTGACTGCGCGCAGGTTAAAATAACCACAAACCCAGATGCACAACAACGACTAGCAAAACCCAGTGTAATAAATAATAAAGAAAGCTCGTCCAGCGACAAACGCCAGATGAGCACTCAAACAGCACTCCAATTGCAAGAACTCGCTAAAAATGCCCCCCCAAGTTTGCAAGCAAAATTACTTAAATTGGCTACCCATGCACAAAACAAAGACAAAAAAAATGACGCATAATCGCGTCATTTCTTTTTATTCTCTTTCTCTCAAGCTGTAGCGATTGCCATACCCGGAGCAGGCATCGCAACAGGCTCATCAAATGTAGCCCATTCCCATGCAGATTCTGTCGCCATAATCTGGCGAAGTAACTTGTTGTTTAAGCCATGACCTGACTTGTAGCATGTGATCTTGCCCAAAATATTGTGGCCAGCCATAAACATGTCGCCAACACAATCAAGAATTTTGTGTTTTACAAACTCGTCATCATAACGCAAACCGTTAGGATTCAGTACTTTGTAGTCATCTAAAACAACTGCATTGTCCATGCTACCGCCAAGAGCAAGGTTATTGGCATGCATATACTCGATGTCTTTCATAAAACCAAAGGTGCGCGCACGACTGATCTCTTCAGTAAAACTCTGAGCTGTAATGTCTAAACCAATACGTTGGCGGCTATCATTAATTGCAGGGTGGTCAAAAGCAATTTCAAAGTCGATGTGAAAACCATCATAAGGCTCGATTTCCGCCCATTTGTCACCATCTTCAACACGTACTTTTTCTTTGATACGAATAAAGCGTTTTGCGACGTTTTGCTCTTTAATTCCGCCTTTTTGTAATAAATAAATGAATGGTAATGCACTCCCATCCATAATTGGCACCTCAGCACTGTCTAACTCAACAATTAAGTTATCAATACCCATCGCAGCAACCGCCGCAATTAAGTGCTCAGTAGTCGATAGACGGATACCGTCTTTATTGGTTAAACACGTACACAACTGGGTATCACCCACAGCTTCTGGTGTAGTTTCAAAATCAACTACAGGTTCAAGATCTACACGACGAAACACAACACCTGTGTTTTCACTCGCTGGTCGGAGAGTGATTGTGACCTTTTCACCTTTATGAAGCCCAACACCGGTCGCTTTTACAACTTCGGCAATTGTACGTTGTCTAATCATAGCTTCGCCCACTTTTATTACACATAGACGGCGGATTGTATCACAGATACGACCACCTGCCAATTGTTTATTTTATAGTCAGTGTTAATCTGACTGCTTACGCAAAAATGCTGGGATATCGAAATAATTGTCTTTTTCTTTATCTGCATCTTTACCCATTGTTTTAGCGCTCTCAGCGGCGCTATTATGCTCACTTGCTGAAGAGGTTTGTGCACTGCTCGGCTCTTCTACACCAGAGTCTGATTGTGGCTGCGTAAAGCTTGGTACAAACATACCTGGAGACTGAGTAGAGCCTGTGCTTGCAGTAGCGCCAGTGTCTGAACCAACCACCTTCTTAAAGCCATTGTCCACAATACCAAATTGCGGGCGACGCTCTCCACCCAAGCCAGTTGCAACCACTGTTACACGTAGCTCGTCACTCATTTCTGGGTCAATTACCGCACCAACCACAACAGTTGCATTTTCTGATGCTAACGCCTTCACATGGTTACCTACGATTTCGAATTCTTCGATAGTAATGTCCATGCCAGCCGTTATGTTAACTAGGATACCTTTAGCACCAGTTAAATCGACATCTTCTAACAACGGACTGGAAATTGCGGCTTCCGCGGCTTCTTGAGCACGGTCAGGACCAGACGCTGATGCAGTTCCCATCATTGCCGTGCCCATCGCAGACATAACCGTTCTTACGTCTGCAAAGTCAACGTTGATCAAACCTGAACGCGTGATCAATTCAGCAATACCTTGCACTGCCCCGTAAAGTACATCATTCGCTTTAGCAAACGCGTCTAGCAGTGTAGTCCCCTTGCCTAAAACTTTAAGTAATTTATTGTTAGGAATCGTGATCAATGAGTCTACAATTTCTGACAATTCGCTGATCCCTTGATCCGCTGCAGCCATACGCTTCTTACCTTCAAGGTCGAATGGGCGTGTTACCACCGCAACGGTCAAAATACCTAACTCTTTCGCAACACGAGCGACCACTGGAGCAGCACCAGTACCGGTTCCACCGCCCATACCTGCGGCAATAAACACCATATCAGCACCATCAAGTGCTGTCTTTATAGTCTCAATGTCTTCTTCAGCCGATTTACGACCCACCTCAGGGTTAGCGCCAGCGCCTAAACCAGAGGTTATCTGTGTACCGAGTTGCACCGTGACATCGGCAGAGGACTTGCGTAAAGCCTGTGCATCAGTGTTTGCTGCAATAAAGCGAACACCTTCGATTTCTTGTTTCACCATGTGTTCAACGGCATTACCACCACCGCCACCAACACCGATGACTTTAATTACAGCTTCTTCGCTGTGTTGTTCCATAATATCAAACATCTTCACTCTCCGACTTGAGCTTAAAACTCACCTTGGAACCACTTTGTTACTCGGCTCCACCAACTTCCTTCCGACTCTACTTTCGACTTCTGTGCATTCATCGATTGCAAAGTTCGGCCATATTGTAACAAACCTACCGCAGTTGCATATGCAGGATCGTCAACATAATCAGTTAAACCTGTCACACCAATGGGTTTACCAATGCGCACAGGCATTTGACAAATATCTTCGGCAACTTCTAGCGCCCCTGTCATTTTCGCACTGCCGCCTGTGATCACAAGCCCTGCAGCTATTTGGTCTTCAAAACCTGAGCGGCGAATCTCTTCAAGTGCCAACTCTAATAATTCTCTAAATCGTGGCTCTACAACCTCAGACAGTGTATGACGCGACATCAACCGTGCCGGACGCCCACCCACACTTGGCACCTCAATTGTCTCTTCATTACTCGCCATTTGGCTGCTCGCACACGCATATTGTACCTTGAGCGATTCAGCATGAGAGATAGGCGTTCTGAAAATTTTTGCAATATCGCCTGTTACTTGATTTCCTGCAACAGGTATGACCGCCGAATGACGTAACGCCCCATTAAGATAAATAGCAATATCCATGGTGCCACCACCAATATCGAGTACCGCTACCCCCAACTCTTTTTCATCTTCAGTCAAAACCGAATAACAAGATGCTAGCGCACTGAATGTCAGCTGATCGACTTGCAGACCACAACGCTCTACACACTTTTCGATATTTTTTGCCATATCGTTTGAGCACGTAATAATGTGTGCTTTAGCTTCCATGCGAACACCACTCATGCCTAATGGGTTCTTGATCCCTTCTTGCATGTCGATGCTGTATTCTTGAGGCAGTGAGTGCAACATTTTGCGCTCTGCTGATATGGGTACCGACCGAGCAATATGGATCACATTGGCGATATCATCATCACTGACTTCAGCATTATTAATCGCGACAACACCACTTTCATTTTGGCACTGAATATGTTTACCTGAAATCCCCAAGTACACGGAACTAATACGGCAATCGGCCATAAGCTCCGCTTCATCTACAGCACGGCGGATCGACTCTGAAACAAGGTTCAGGTCATTTACTCCACCTTTATCCATACCATGAGAAACTTGATTACCCACACCTACAATACTCAGCTGATTATCTGCGGTGATCTCACCGACAGTCGCCACAACTTTGGAGGTGCCGACATCTAATCCAATCACTAAATTTCTTTCTGCTGACTTAGTCATGCTTCACTCTTACTTTTTTGTTCTTGTTCTTGCGGCTGCTTCCAGCTTACCGCAAGGCCAGTATCATAGCGCAGGTCTATCACATCAATGATGGCACCATCAGGACGCACCATTTTTGGATAAACATCAATAAACCTCTGTACTCGTTTGCCTATTTTGGCTCGACCTAAATTAAGGCGAATACCATTATCTAGCCATAGCTGCCAAGCAAAGCGCTCCGACAATGCCAAACTCACTAACTTAAAGTGATTGACGCCGAGCATGTCTTTAAATTGCAAAAATGTTTGCCAAGCTTCTCGCTCACTGCCTTCTGGGCCATATAACTGTGGCAACCCTTCGGGAAGCAGGTCACTTTGAGCCTGAAATACTTGACCTTGCTGGTTTAGCAATAAATCACTGTTCCAGATCGCAACAGGCTGATGTTCTACAACATAAACCTGTAACTGATCCGGCCATTGCTTGCGTACCGAAACATGTGCAACCCACGGCAAGTCATATACTTTTTCGTGAACCGACTGCACATCCAGTTCAAAATAGCTGCTCAAGTCAACTTTTTTAATGGCCGCAATAATATCTTTTTCTTTGGTGTAGTAAGGCTTGCCTAGCACAGTTAACTGCTTAATTTGCGCATCTTTATGCTCAACCAGCCAATCACTCACCCAAAATGCGCCTTTAACTAACGACAGCACAACACAAATGAAAAAACTCACACCTAAAATCAGCGACCAATTAAGACGCTGGTTTAATTGTTGAGCCTTTTCAAAAAATGCACGCATCTTAAAGGGTTTGCTCCAAAATGCGAACAACTAATTGTTCAAAACTTATGCCTTTTGCTTTCGCGGCCATTGGCACCAAGGATTTTTCTGTCATGCCTGGGACAGTATTCACTTCAAGTAAATAAAACTGACCATTTTCATCTTGCATTGCATCTACACGACCCCAACCTTTAGCCCCAACTAACTCAAATGCATGTTTAGCCATTACTTGTAGCTGCTCAGTGTAAACCGCTGAAATATCGGCAGGACAAAAATACTGTGTACTGTTGACTTGGTACTTAGCCTCATAATCATAAAAACCACGTGGGGTTTTCATTTCTATAACAGGCAGCGCATCGTCACCCAACATAGCAACGGTAAACTCCCTTCCCGTGATCCACTGCTCAACAAGTACTTGGTCGTCAAACTTAAACGCGTCATTTAACGCTTCTGTAAGTTCTTGAGCATTAGTTGCTTTTGCCATCCCGATGCTTGAACCTTCATGAGAAGGTTTTACCATCACATTTCCAAGTTCATTGATAATGGCATGGGCATTAAAACCCGCATGCGCGTTCACGACCGCATAAGCAGCCGTACTGAGTTTGGCACTTTGGAATAGATGCTTACAACGTACTTTGTCCATCGCTAGGGCGCTACCTAGCACCCCACTGCCGGTATATGGCAGCCCCATATACTCTAGCGCGCCTTGAATAGTGCCATCTTCACCACCACGACCATGTAAAGCAATAAATACACGCTCTACATTTAAGCTTTTCAACTCCCACAAATTCCGCTCTGCGGGATCAAAAGCAATGGCATCAACCCCTGCTTTCAATAACCCTTTTAGTACGGCGGCCCCTGATTTCAGTGAAACTTCACGCTCTGCAGAGCTGCCACCAAGTAAAACTGCTACTTTTCCAAACGTGCTCATACGCCACCTTGTTGCAAAGCTGCTATCGACATTTTCGTTGCAGCCAGTTGTTTAACAATTTGCCCAATGTTGCCAGCGCCCTGGGTAATCACTAAATCATTGTCTTGGAGTGTTTCAGCTAACACAGCTGATAGCTCATCATTGTTCGCAACATGAATGGGTTCGATACCTCTTTTTCTCAAGCTGCGACACAAGCTCTTACTATCAGCCCCCACAATTGGCGTTTCACCTGCACTATAAACATCTAATAAAATAAGTTGATCAACTTCTGCTAGCACTTTAATAAAATCTTCATACAAATCGCGTGTTCGCGTATATCGATGTGGCTGATATATCATGACTAGGCGCTTATCTTGCCAGCCTGAACGGGCCGCCTGAATGGTGACTGACACTTCTGACGGATGATGACCATAATCATCCACCAACATCACACTGCCGCGCTCATTTTCAAACTCTCCATAATGTTGAAAACGTCGGCCAATCCCTTCAAATTGTTCTAATGCAGCTAAAATTGATGCATTATCAATATGGTGATCCTTTGCGACCGCGATTGCGGCGGTTGCATTTAAAGCATTGTGCTTGCCAGGCATGTTGAGTTTGACTTTTATCGCTTCACCAGATTTATGCAGCACAGTAAACTCACTGCTATTTACAGTCTGTTTGAAATCTTGCAGTCGATAATCCGCCTGCTCTGACTCACCGTAAGTGATTGTTGGACGAGCAAATCGAGGGATCAACTCCGCAGCGACAGGCGAATCAATACACACCACTGCAAGGCCGTAAAACGGTAAGTTATGAATAAAATCGACGTAAGTGTCTTTCATTTTTTCGAAATCACCATCGTACGTATCCATATGGTCCGCTTCAATATTAGTGACCACCGAAACCATCGGCTGCAAATGCAAAAACGATGCATCACTCTCATCAGCTTCCGCAATCAATACATCACCTGTGCCCAACTTGGCGTTTGTACCCGCACTATTCAAAAGGCCGCCAATCACAAAGGTAGGGTCTAAATTCGCTTGCGCAAAAATACTCGCAATCAAACTCGTTGTTGTGGTTTTCCCATGGGTACCAGCAATTGCAATTCCATGCCTAAAACGCATCAATTCAGCTAACATCTCGGCACGACGAACGATGGGAATACGTGCCGCTTTAGCCGCCTTTATTTCAGGGTTTTGTTCATCAATAGCGCTTGAAACTACAACCACATTGGCATCTTTTATATTATTTTCATGATGACCAATAAATACTTCCGCGCCTGCTTTTAGTAAACGCTCTGTCATCGCATTTTGTGCAATATCAGATCCTGTTATACGATAACCTTCAAATGCTAATACTTCAGCAATGCCGCCCATACCAGCGCCACCAATTCCGATAAAGTGAATTGTGTTAATTCTTCTCATGGCTCGACGATTATTGGTTTCTTTCACACGCTACTCTTTCATCTTTCAAATTCATGTTGGCGAACAAACTTGCTCACACACTTTCGCTACTTCAAAAGTAGCCTCTAACCTCGCCTTCTGTTTTGCTCGTTCAGCAAGGTTTTTTATCAATGATGGTTGCTTTAAATAAGGCAAAAGTTGTTCACAAATACTTTGCTCATTAAAGTTGTTTTGTGCCAGTAATAATGCCGCATTTGTGTCTACCAAATAAGACGCATTGGCTGTTTGATGATCATCCACAGCATGGGGATAAGGTACAAATAGTGCCATTTTTCCGGCCGCGGCAATCTCACTCACAGTTAAAGCACCGGCTCTGCAAATAACAATATCGGCCCAATCATAGGCCGCATCCATATTGTCAATAAACTCTGTCACTTCAGCTTTGAACCCTAACTTTTCATAGCTCTCTTGCACAGTGGCACTTTGTCCCTTTCCACTTTGATGCTTTACCAACAAAGGCAATACAGCTTCTTGCTGCAATCTAGCAACAGCAGTTGGCAGTATGTCATTGAGCACTTTCGCCCCTAACGAACCTCCCACCACTAAACAATTGATGGTTTGTGTCGCTTCTTTTGGCAAAATACCTGCAACCGAATGCCTGATAGGGTTACCAACGACTTGCACTCTGTCATTGTCAAACGCGCTTGGAAATGCTGCCAACACGCGATTAGCGATTTTTGCCAATAATTTATTGCTTAAACCCGCGACAGCATTTTGTTCATGGATCACCAAAGGTACGCCCATCAACTTTGCAGCGATGCCGACGGGGCCAGTTACATAGCCCCCCATCGCAAGTACTACATTAGGACGCCTTTCTCTGATCACCTTTCTCGCATCCACAATGGCTTGGATCACCATAAATGGGGCTTTTAATAAACGCTTTAAGCCATTGCCTCGCACGCCTTGTACATTGATATAGTCGATTTCAATGTCATGCTTAGGTACAACTTGCGCTTCCATACGGTCAGACGTGCCAACCCATGAAACCTGCCAGCCTTGCGCTTTTAGCTCATTAGCTACCGCAATACCTGGGAAAATATGTCCGCCAGTGCCTCCAGCAACCACAAGTAATCGCTTATTCATCGCTTTCCACCTCTTGATGTTGCTTGTTTAGTTGCCATTTTTGTTTCAAAGTCAACCCTTTGTAATACACCTGCTGCTACAACCATAACCAATAAGCTTGAGCCACCATAAGATACAAACGGGAGGGTTAGGCCTTTTGTCGGCAATATCCCTGCGCTGGCACCAATATTAACCATGGTTTGAAACGCAAACCAAATACCAATCGCTAAGGCAAAATACCCTTCGTACTCTTTGCCATGTTTTAGTGCTTTTTGGCCAATCAATAACGCTCTAAATACCAAGGTTGCAAGAAGCACGATAATGCTCACAACACCAATAAAACCTAACTCTTCAGCAATAACGGCAAAAATAAAATCATTGTGCGCTTCTGGTAGATATTGTAATTTTTGCACACTATTACCCAAACCTTGACCTAGCCAACCCCCTTGTCCATAAGCCATCAGTGATTGCACTAGCTGGTAGCCTTTGCCGAATGGATCATCCCAAGGCTCCAAAAAACCCACAACCCGAGCCATGCGGTACGGCTCGAAAATAATCAACAAAACCACTAACAAAGCACCAGTTAAGATCAATGCAAAAAACTGCCAAAGCTTCGCCCCAGCCAAAAATAACAGGCCGACGGTAGTAACGAACATCACCACCACTGTGCCTAAATCCGGTTGCATTAAAATTAAAAATGCATAAACCGCGAATACCGCGATAGGTTTAGCAAAGCCTTTCAAGTTTTCTTGTACTTCTTCTCGTTTTCGAACCAAGTAACCTGCGATATAGCTAAAGAAAAACAGCTTTGCTAGCTCAGCAGCTTGGATGCCAACAGGTCCTACAGGGATCCAACGCTTTGAACCATTCACCTCTCGACCAATAAGCAGTACAAGTACCAATAAACCAAGCCCAAGTAATAAAAGATAAGGGTTGCAACGCTTCCACCATGCCATAGGGGCACTCGTACTTATCCAAAAAAGTACAAACCCCATACATAAAAAGGCAGCATGTCGAATACTGATATGGTACGGGTTATTAAATAAACGCTCCGCCACCGGCATGGAGGCACTTGTCACCATGACAAACCCAACGCCCAACAAGCACAACATCGCATATAACAAAGGTACATCATACAATGCGTTTGATTGCTCTAAGCGAAAATTGAAACGAAGCTGAGATAGTGCCATTACTGAGTTACCTCATTCACTAAACGGCAAAACTCTTCTCCACGGGCCATGTAATTTGGGTACATATCAATACTGGCACACGCTGGCGCAAGCAAAATGCAATCTCCGTTATCTGCTATTGCTTGAGCTTGCTTCAACGCGTCTTCCAACGTGGCAACCAGGTGGCTATTACGGTGTAGCGACAAGAACAGGGAGCCATCCTGACCAAAGCCATAAATTGCTTTACAGTATTGGCGCATAGGCTCAGCAAGAGGTGTTAGGTCTGCGCCTTTGGCATCCCCCCCGACGATAAGAATAATTTTACCTGATGTGGAAGCTAAACTTTCTAATGCAGCAACCGTTGCCCCCACATTGGTCGCTTTGGAGTCATTAAAGTATTTAATACCATGATAATCAGCAACAAGCTGACAACGATGCGCAAGACCAGAAAATTGCTCAAAGGCCTTTTTAAAAACAGCATTGGCAATGTCAAATGGCGCTAAAAGCGCCATCACCGCAAGCGCATTAAATTGGTTATGTGTTCCTTGCAATCTCATACAAGAGGCATGTACTTTTGGCACGCCAAATGCGCTGAAATAGTGTTCACCTTTGTGTGACAATAACTGATAATCTGCATTATTTAACGCTACGCTCACGCCTTTTTTATCACAATGAAAGGTATTTTCATCTTGGGCGTTATAAACCAAATGCTCCGTATGCCGATAAATACGCTGCTTTGCAGCACAGTAAGCTGCAAAATCAGGATATCTATCCATATGATCTTCAGTCACATTAAGGATCATTGCGCTGGTGCAGTGTAAACTGTGTGTCGTCTCCAATTGAAAGCTAGATAGCTCAAGTACAAATACATCATAGTCCTGCTCAAGCAAATCCAATGCAGCCGTACCAATATTACCTCCAACCCCCACTTTCATACCTGCTTCGCTTAGTACGTTGGCCGCTAAAGTAACCACGGTCGACTTGCCGTTGGAGCCCGTTACAGCCACAATTGGTTTGTCGGTTAAACGGGCAAATAGTTCAATGTCACCAATGACTTCAACCCCATCCGCAATGGCCTTAGCAACCGTTACCTCATACAACGCAATACCAGGGCTGATAATGATCATATCGGCGCTAGATAAGCTTGCTTGGGCAAGCGGACCAAAGACAGCCTCACAGTTTGGTTCATTATCAGCGAGCCACTGTGCGCCCGGCGGCGCAACGCGACTATCCACGACACGCGGGACAATATTATGCGACAGTAAAAAACGCACAATGCCCAAACCGGTTACCCCAAGTCCAAGCACTGTTATTTTCTTGTTTTTAAGCGTATCTAAATACTGCATTTATCTGATCTTCAAAGTCGCGAGCCCTGCAAGCACCAAGACAATTGAGATAATCCAAAAACGCACAATCACGCGCGGCTCCGGCCAACCTTTAAGTTCATAGTGATGATGAATAGGCGCCATTCTGAAAATTCGCTGCCCACGCAGTTTATATGAACCTACTTGTAAAATAACTGACAAGGCTTCCATCACAAAGACACCACCCATGATCAACAGCACGAGCTCTTGACGTACAAGGATAGCGATGATGCCAAGTGCACCACCCAATGCGAGTGATCCCACATCCCCCATGAAAACTTGCGCTGGATAGGTGTTAAACCATAAAAATCCAAGTCCTGCACCAACTATTGCTGTACAAACAACCACTAACTCGCTGGCTAAAGGTAAATGCGGAATATGTAGGTAGCTAGAAAAGTTCACGTTACCAGTTAGGTAAGCAATGATTGCTAAAGCGGATGCAACCAAAATAGTTGGCACGATTGCGAGTCCATCCAAACCATCGGTTAAATTAACCGCATTTGAGGTACCCACAATCACGAAATAACACATCACTAAGTAAAATAATCCCAATTGTGGTAAAACATCTTTCAAAAATGGCACCACAAGCGTTGTTTCAGCAGCGGAGTGAGAAGTAAAGTACATAAAGCTTGCAACCGAGATTGCAATCACAGATTGCCAAAAGTACTTCCACCTGGCAATAAGGCCCTTACTGTCTTTACGGATCACTTTGCGGTAATCATCCACAAACCCCACAATGCCCAAGCTACCAATAACAAATAAAGTCACCCAAACATATTTGTTATCAAGGTCGCCCCACATGAGTGTGCTGGTGAAAATTGATGCCAAAATCAATAATCCCCCCATCGTTGGCGTGCCCGACTTAGACAAATGCGATTGTGGTCCATCGTCACGTACTGTTTGCCCTATCTGCATACGCTGCAATGCCAAAATTAATTTGGGACCAAAATATAATGAAATAAACAGTGCTGTTAATATGCCCAATATCGCCCTGAGTGTGAGATACGAAAAAACATTAAAGCCGCTATAGTACTGTGTTAAGTATTCCGCTAACCAAACTAACATGCTGAGGCCTCATCAGTGCCCGAGTTACGGCCACTGCTTATTAAATCTTGAACGATTAATTCCATACGTGAGCTGCGGGAGCCCTTTACTAACACAGTACATACCCCGTTCTGCGCTTTAATCATTTGCTTAAGCTCACTCAATAGATGCTCACGTGTTGAAAAGTGTCTGTTTGCTTGTCCAAACACGTCACTGGCGTCTCGGCTTAATACACCGAGAGAAAAAAGTGTATCTATACCTTTTTGCTTGGCATATTCACCTACTTCAATGTGATATTCTCTCGCCTGTTCACCCAGCTCGCCCATATCACCTAACGCTAAAATTCGATACCCCGGCATGTTCGTTAACAAGTCAATACCCGCCTTCACCGATCGAACATTCGCATTGTATGTATCATCGATGACATTTAGAGACGCGTTGACTTTGACAAGATTCACACGCCCTTTGACCGGAGTCATGTTTTCCAAGCCTAACGCAACATCTTGCAATGATGCGCCGAGTTCTGAGGTCAAAGCTGCGGCAATAACCGCATTCGTCACATTGTGCTCTCCTGGCAAAGCTAGGTTTACCAATACTCGCTCTTTTGCTGTACATAAAGTGAAGTTTGCATGTGCGGTTTCGCTTAAACGAACATCTTCAGCCCAAACATCGAGCTTTGATGACATGGAAAAGCACTTGCTGCGCACATCATGTAAACTGGTACGCCACATATCGACAAATTCACAGTCGCAGTTCAGTACTGCAACCCCCCCACTTTTCAAACCAGAGAAAATCTCCCCTTTGGCTTGACCGACACCTTCAATTGAGCCAAAACCTTCAATATGCGCTGGTGCTACATTACACACAACAGCCACATCGGGGCTAGTTAGCGCTGTGGTATAAGCAATTTCACCAATGTGATTTGCTCCCAATTCAATCACCGCATATTCATCGTCTTCGGCCAGGCGAAGTAAAGTGAGCGGCACGCCAATATCATTGTTGAAGTTACCGTTTGTTGCCAGTACTTTACCTTTGCGCGCTAAAATAGCAGCGCACATTTCTTTAACAGTGGTTTTACCTACGCTACCTGTGATGGCAATGGTTTTAGGCGCTACTTTATCCATCACCGCTTTGCCTAATGTGCCGAGCGCCAAACGGGTATCTTTCACCACAAATTGTGTAATATCACACGCAACAGGTGTATCAACAATCGCCGCAATCGCGCCTTTTTCTTTGGCCTGCTCAACAAACTCATGACCGTTAAAATTAGGTCCTCTCAACGCCAAAAACACCTCGTTGTTTTTTATTGTTCGAGTGTCGGTGTTGATATTGGCGACAGCCAAATTTTCCCCATTTAGAGGAGTATCAAGTACTGCTGCAAGCCAAGCTAAATCTACTTTGATCATGCACTTTTCTCCTGCAAAACTTTTTCAACCCATTGCCTATCGCAAAAAGGTAAACGTTTATCTCCAATTATTTGATAGTCTTCGTGCCCTTTGCCGGCAATCAGCACAACACCACTTTTTGGCGCGTGCTCAATTGCATAACGAATAGCATCGGCTCTATCAATTTTACATACAGCATACTCAGGGTTGCTGAGTCCAGCCTTAACGTCATCGATTATTGCTTGTGGATCTTCACTACGCGGGTTATCACTGGTGACAACCAATTTATCGGCATTTTGCTCCGCTGCTCTTGCCATTAAAGGACGCTTACCTTTGTCCCGGTCACCACCACAGCCAAACACACAAACCACATTTCCGGGGACGTGTTGCTGCAAGGCTTGTAATGCCAACTCCAGAGCTTCCGGTGTATGGGCATAATCAACAATACAAGTCGGCAAATTGGGCGCACTGAAAGGCTGCATGCGTCCCGCAACGGGCTTTAATTGACCTATTGCCTCTAGTAAACGTGAGAGGGAGTAACCTTGCGCAAGCAAGGTCGCTAATGCCGCGGCAATATTATAAAGGTTGAATAAGCCATAAAGCGGTGCTTTTAACTTCCCCTCCCCCCAGCTCGATAGAATATTGGCCTGAATACCTTGCGCGTCAAAGCGTACCTCATCAAACCAAACATATTGCTTGAACTTGTGTGAATTTGGTTTTTGTCCATACACTACTAGACCATCAAATTCATGCTGTTGTAACCACTGCTGAGCCACTTTATCATCGACATTGAGTACGCTAAATGCAGGCTTGTGCTCAGTAAACAGTTTCAATTTAGCTTTTGCGTACTCAGTCATATCACCGTGATAATCAAGGTGATCGCGAGATAAGTTAGTGAATACGCCAACATCAAATTTGGTCGCATGTAAACGACCTTGTACCAGACCATGCGACGACACCTCCATCGCCACTAGCTCATTTTTACCCGCAAGTTCAGCTAAGATCCTTTGTAAATCCACGTTAGAAGGTGTGGTGTTGGCAAGTGGTGTCAGCTGTTCTGGTTGGCCATAGCCCAATGTGCCAATCACCGCTGATGGCGTATCGCACAGCTGCGCTAGATTGGCGATCATTGCGGTTGTCGTCGACTTACCATTGGTGCCTGTCACGCCTATCACAGACAATTTTTCACTCGGGTGTTGGTAAAAATCATTCGCAATAGCGGCAATATTTTGCTGTAAATTTGGTACTTTGATCACAGGCACTGAATCAAGTCTTACCGTGCTATTAACGTCAACTAAGATACATTGTGCCCCTTTTTCTGCTGCATTTGTTGCAAACAACTCACCATTTTGCACATGACCTTGCAAAGCGACAAAAGCATCCCCAGGCATTACAACTCGGCTATCCAAGCGCAAATTTGATACCTCTAAAGCATCACAAATTACGCCATATTTGCCCAAAACTTGGCTAATATCACAGGTCATTACTTTGCTCCGAGATATAAGCAACGCGTGTTTTATCTGGTGCAACATTTAAAATACGTAGTGCGTTTGACATAATTTCTGCAAAAGCAGGGCCCGATGTTTGGCCGCCGTAATAAACATCTTCACCGGGTTCATTAACCATTACAACAACTGCTAAGCGAGGGTTGCTTATGGGCGCGACGCCAGCAAAATACCCAACATATTCATCACCATAGCCACCCGCGACCGCTTTTTTGGAGGTCCCCGTCTTACCCGCTGCACGATAGCCATCAACTTTGACATTATCTGCGGTTCCTCCTTTTTCAAACACGGATTCCATCATTTTAACCACAGCACGAACGTCTTCCTCTTTGAACACTCGCTCACCTTCTGGAACAGATGTTTGCTTTAAAATCGTCAATGGACGCTGAACGCCACCAGAACCCAAGGTTGCATAAAAGCGAGCAATTTGCGCTGTGCTTGCTGAGACAGCATAACCATAGGCTAAAGTCGCTATTTCAAAGTCTGACCAGCGGCGGTTAGGATAAAACAAGCCACTACTTTCACCGACCATCATGGTGCCGGTTTCTTCACCAAAGCCCACTTTTTGATACAACCCCACCATATAGTCTTTGGGTAGCATTTGACTGATTTTTGCCACTCCCATATTACTGGAAACCTTCAGGATCTCTCTTAGGCTCATTTCACCGTGATTGCGTGTATCTTGCACCAAACTACCACCTAAGCGCATCCAACCGGGATATGTATCAACAACGTCATCAGCCTTGATAGCGCCGAAGTCGAGCCCAGCCAAAACAGCCAATGGTTTTAAAGTCGATCCCGGCTCAAACAAGTCCGTAATAGCTCGATTTCTGCGTTTATAAGGCGCTGCATCACTCATATCGTTCGGATTAAAGCTTGGGCTATTGACCATCGCCAATACTTCACCCGTTTTGACATCAACCACCATGGCAGAACCAGAAGTCGCTTTATAACTGAGTACCGCACTTTTAAGTGCTTTATAAGCAATCGCCTGAATACGCAGATCTATACTCAGCTCTATATTCTCAGGTTCAACACGTTGCTCTTCTGATAACACTTGGATTTCACGGCCTTGCGCATCTTTACGGATGGTACGTTTGCCTTCAGTTCCGGTCAGCGCTTTGTCAAATAACCTTTCAACACCTTCAATGCCCTGACCATCAATATTGGTAAAGCCAAGAATGTGTGCTGTGACTTCACCGCTGGGGTAAAAGCGCTTAGACTCGTCTAGTAAATGAATTCCCGGCAAACGTAGCTGGCGAATATAATTTGCAACTGCAGGCGTGACTTGGCGTTTTAAATAGACAAAGCGCCGTGTTGTATCATCTCGTAAACGCGAGTCAACTTCTTCATTTTTTATTTGCAACACATCGGCAAGCTCTCGCCAACGTAGCTCGTTGTCGTACCAAGCTTGCTTACGGCGGATCATTTCTGATTCGTTTTGCGCTAAAGTTTTATGATCTTCACCATTTTTACGGGCCGCTTTGATAACTTTTTTGCCAATCGATTTATCCAAAGCAAGCGGATCAGCATAAACACTCACCACAGGGACGCTTACTGCTAACTCTTTGCCATTTCGATCAAAGATCATCCCTCGCTGGACTTTGAGCTTTTCTACCCGCACCGTACGTTTGGCGTTTTCTTCTCGCGCTTTATCAGGTTCAATGACTTGCAAATACGCCGCTCTGGCCATTAAGGTGATAAATACCATCACCAATAACGTACATACCAAAGCAAAACGCCAAGTGATTAAGCTAGTTACTGTTTTGACCTTGCTCATGGCACCACCACCACTTGTTCATCTTTGCTCGTTGGGCGTTTCATACTCAATTGTGTTTTTGCTATCTCTTCAATGCGAGAGTGCTGTGAGTAAAACTCTTCTTCCACCAACAAGTACCGCCACTCGAGATCTAGTTCATCTCGCTGCTGTAGCAACTCATCTTGCGCAATTAATTGCTGCCTTGTTAAATGCGTCACCTGCACAACCGCCAGCGCGGAACCAAAAATCAACAACAGCAAAAACAAGGTCAGCTTATTAGCAAGCAAACCTTGTAAAATTTCCACAAATAATTTGGGTTGTCGATCTACTGGCTTATTCATCAGAGTTTTTGCGCCACCCTGAGTACTGAGCTTCTTGCTCTTGGGTTTTCAGTGATTTCTTCAGCGCTAGGTTTGATGGCTTTACCCACTGCCTTTAACGTCAGATTTTGTTTAAGTTGTGCGTCCGTTAAAGGCAGACCTCTGGGTATCGCCTCTCCCTTACTCTGTTTTTTGATGAACTGTTTCACGATTCTATCTTCTAAAGAGTGAAACGAGATCACCACCAAACGACCACCAGGTTTAAGTACCTCCAGTGATGCTTGCAATGCTGTTTGAATTTCTTCTAATTCGCTATTGATATAAATGCGTATAGCTTGGAAGGTGCGCGTTGCTGGATGTTTATGCTTATCCTTTACAGGTACTGCCTCATCGACTAAATCAGCCAATTGTTTGGTTGTCGTAATGGGTGTATGCACTCGCGTTTCAATGATTTTATGTGCAATACGGCGACCAAACTTTTCTTCTCCGTACTTTTTAATCACAAAGGTAATATCTTCTAAATCAGCCTCAGCTAACCACTCGGCTGCGCTGCGCCCAGACGTAGGGTCCATACGCATGTCTAATGGGCCATCGTGCATAAAACTAAAGCCACGCTGCGCATCATCTAGCTGAGGAGAAGACACACCAATATCCAGCAAAATACCGTCTACTTTACCTAATAAACCCGCTTGGGTTGCTACATCTTTGATGTTTGAAAAGCGAGAATGCGCAATCGAAAAACGTTGATCATCAGCGAATTTTTTGGCAGCTTCAATTGCTTGCGGATCTTGGTCAATTGCTTGCAAACGACCTTCTTCGCCTAAGCGTGATAAAATCTGCCCTGAGTGACCACCTCGGCCAAATGTGCCATCTATGTATATGCCTTGCTCTTTAATGGCGAGCGCGTCTAGCGTTTCTGCCATCAGCACTGACACATGTTGAAATTGTGCAGTCATGCTCAAAATTAGCCTTTTCTTTTACTACAACGAAAAATTATCGAGTTCCTCGGACGATTCAAAGTCACCACTGCGCTCCAGCTCAGTATCAAGCTGCATTTGTTGGTGCCAACGATCCTCATCCCAGATCTCAAATTTGTTTAATAGCCCCACTAGCATGATCTTTTTACTCAACCCAGCATGGGTACGTAATGATGGTGCTAATAAAATGCGGCCATTTTTGTCTAATTGATATTCAGTCGCGTGGCCCAGAAGCATGCGTTGTAACCGCCTTGCCCTTGGGTTCATATTGGATAGTTTTTGTAAGCGAGCTTCGATTTCGTACCATTCGCTCATTGGGTACAACCACAAGCATGGTTCATTTATAGCAATAGTGCAGATCAGTGCGCCCTGCTCTTCAGACAGCAGTTGCTGACGGTACTTGGTTGGTACCGCAAAACGCCCTTTGTCATCTAAGCTCAGCGAGCTTGCACCTTTGAACATTAAAAAACCAACCTTTACTCCATCTAGCGCTCAAGATCCAATTTGATCCACTAAAAACCACTTTTTACCACAATAGTACAGTCTAGGGCTTGACAGCACTTTTTGTCAAGCAAATATGGACATGGATATGGCTTTTGAAGCCAGAAAAAATGCGGCTTTACGCAAAGTATATGAATTAGGTGGAAAAAAGTGGGAAGACAAAAACCATGATGTCAACTAACAAAAAAATTACAGGAATTTAGCAGTCCATAAAATAATAAATTCCATATTTAGGCACAAGAAAATGAATATAAATTCGTCTATAAGAAACGTTAAATTTACGAAAAAACTCCCAAATACTTGTAGGTACAGCTCACTGTTTAGTATTATGTAATGCTTTCAATTTAACGCGCTTGGGTGTGGTTATTTCTAATTTATCAATACCGCAACGATTCTACCGTTTGCTTTTTCTTATTTGTCTTCCTGGCTTAATCGTGATCCTGATTCAGCTATTAGATGAGCGCTCAGAGATCTTAGAGCAAAGCGAACATCATGCTGTTTTATTGGCAAAGCAGGTTGCCGCAGTGCAACTGATGGACATTGAAAACACCAAAAAACAGCTGAGTAAGCTGACATTACAACAAGATATTGTCAATTTTAATAATGGACCTTGTCCTGCGTTACTAAACCATGCGCGCTTACTCTCTGAAAACATAGCCAATATAGGTATCGTATCCTTGGATGGAAACGTTCTATGCTCATTGAGTAATCACCAAAACGATATCAACATAAGCGATCGAAAGTATTTCCAAACGGTAATTAGAACTCAGCAATTCTCAATTGGCCAATTTCAAACAGATCGCTCTGTACATCGTGCCACAGTCAATTTTGCGATGCCTGTTTTTACACAAGATCGCAATCTTAAATTTGTTCTCGTTGCCGTTAAGCCACTTGATCATTGGAGTAAAACGCTGGATGAGCTGGACTTACCTAAGGGAAGTCAAGTGATGATCAGTGATATCGATAATAATATTATTGCACATTCACCTTATCACCCAGGACTGTTAGGCACCTCCAAAAGTCAAAGTTGGCCAGAAATATCGAAAAACACAATACATATCTTGCCTGATCAAAAAAATGAAAGGCGGTTTTATTATTCACTGCCACTAGAGAGGGTTAATCAGCAAAATACGCTAACTATCTTTATCTCGTTGCCTTTCGAACACGCTATCAGCTATGCAAACCGAGAAGTAGCAATCATACTTGCACTATTTGTGTTGGCCATCGCAGTGTTAATATGGCAGGCACAGTGGAATCTAAAAAGGATCATTTTAAAGCCGCTTGAACGCTTAGTAGAAGCCATTAATGCCCTGTCTCAAGGACAACCTGTTAGTTGGTCTGCACATTCTCAAACTCCTGAATTTAAAGCAATTGCCGCCCGATTTGAACAAATGGCGAACATTCGATTGAGCGTAGAGTCAGCGCTCGCTCACAAACATGCGGAACTAAGCGCACTATTGAGTTCACTTCCCGATAGTTATTTACGAATTGATAAGCAAGGGAGTATTCTGACCCGTCATGGCGATTTTGCGTCAAGAGCCAACGCTCTATCTGATTTGTTTCCTGAGCATACCTTTAAACGCCTAGCAAAACTGCTCAATACACTGGATGAAAAGTCACATTGCCAGTTTGAGTTTTCAATGACTGAGAACGATTTGCGACGGGTATTCGAGTGCCGACTTAGTCCTATTGCACATCACCAACAAGCAATACTGGTTATTCGGGATATTAGCCAACGCAAAAAGCAAGAAGAAGCCATTAATCTCGCGGCCCTTGTTTATAATAACAGCAGCGAGGGCATGGTGATCACTGATGCAAATGGCTACATTCTCGATACCAACCCAGCATTCAGTCATGTTACCGGTTATAAGCGTGCGGAAGTGATAGGTAAAACCACCGCAGTGCTCGGTTCAGGTAAACATGAGCAAGCCTTTTATAAAAATATGTGGTACCAACTCGAAAGCGTCGGAAAATGGCAAGGTGAAATAATTAATCGCCGCAAAAGTGGCGAGCTCTATACCGAATGGCTCACGATCAATAGTGTCTACGATGCCAATGGCGATGCCTATCGTCGAGTGGCTATTTTTACCGACATCACCGAAAAGAAAAAACAAGATGAATTGATCTGGCATCAAGCCCATTTTGATCAGCTAACGGAACTGGCGAACCGCAATCAGCTAAAAGGCCACTTACAAAATAAACTAGAAGAAACGGATCGTCCTATCGCAATTTTGTTGCTCGATCTCGATCATTTTAAAGACATCAACGACACGCTAGGGCATTACTATGGCGATCAATTGTTGAGCGAAGTGGCTACGCGCTTAAACCGATTAGGTGATGAATGTACTCTTATCTCTCGAATTGGTGGTGATGAATTTGTATTGGTTACCGACAGCCATACCGATGATGATGCGCTAGGCGAGTTAGCAGACAAAGTATTGGCTTATTTGCAACCTGCCATTGAGCTGGATAACGAGCAATGTCACATTAGCGCAAGTATCGGTATATCTCGCTCGCCTAAAGATGGAGTGAGTAGTGAACACTTACTTAAAGCGGCCGATCAAGCCATGTATCTGGCCAAACAACAAGGCCGCAGTGGCTATGCTTTCTTTAGCAGTGAAATGCGCGAGCAAGCTGAAATTCGCATGAATTTGCTAAAAGATTTGCGTATTGCTGTACAACAAAGGCAGTTTAGCCTTTACTACCAACCTATTGTTTGCTTGCAAGACAAGAAGGTCGTTAAGGCGGAAGCTTTGATCCGCTGGAGCCATCCAAGCAAAGGGTTGATCCGCCCAGATAATTTTATTCCTCTAGCGGAAGAGACACAGCTCATTCATAAAATTGGTGACTTTATCTTCGATAGTTCTTGTAAAACACTTCTCGATGTACATGCGTTAGGTAAACAAGTTCAGCTCAGTATCAACGTGTCACCCGTACAGTTTACCTCAAAGCAATGCCATGTCAGTCGCTGGCAGAAGAAAATGCAAAATTATCAGCTCTCACCAGAGCATATTGTGATTGAGATCACGGAAGGCTTAATGATGAATGCTCAGTCCAGAACGCAAAAACGACTGCAAGCGCTGACTGAGCAGGGTTTTTCTTTGGCACTGGATGATTTTGGTACTGGCTATTCATCACTGGCTTATTTAAAGCAGATGGATACGGATTACATCAAAATCGATAAGCGCTTTGTAGATGGCATTGCCCACAGCCGTGATGATCTTGCCCTATGCGAAGCCATGATCATGATGGCCCACCAGTTGGGGTTACAAGTGATTGCTGAAGGGATTGAAACAGAAGTACAACATCAAATTTTGAAACAAGCTGGTTGCGACTTCGGTCAAGGTTATTTTTATGCCAAACCAATGCCGAAAGATGAATTTTTAACGTTGTTAGAAAACTAAAAAAGCCACCCGAGGGTGGCTTGAAAATAAAGTCTGGGGGACCTTACTTACTAAATTAATTACTCTTCAGCCACGCCAAGTGCTTTCATCATTTTCTGACCAATCTCTACGTGGTGCTGCATGGTAGAAAATTGCTGTGTAACCCCTTCAGGACCAAATGCATACACAGGAACCGGCGCCGCGGTGTGGGTACCTGTACCCCAAACAACGTTTTGATCTGCCGCTAATGCACGACCAATTTTGGCTGTAAAGTCTTCATCTGCATATACATAGAACTCTTTGAAGTCATTGAATTTAGGTACCATTTCAGCACTTTGATATTTGTGATCCGCTTGATAGTACTCATTCACTTCACGCTCACCAATTTCAGTAGCCTGATCGATATCAACCTTGTATGAACTATATTTGTTTACCGCATCCATCCAATCTGCAGGTGTTGCAGCGGCAAAATCCCAATCGGCATTCGCAGCGTCCATCATATCGAAGAACGTACCAGACTGGCTGTAAAGCTTGTCCAGATGAGATAATGAACCAAAATTGAAATTAGGCTTATAATCTTTACCATTCATGCCATCGCCTGGTAATTGCTCACCCGTTGAAGGCATATTTTTACGCGAGTAACTGAAGCCGAAACTACCCGTTTCGTGGTCAGCAGTGACAACCACTAATGTATCGTTACGATCTTTCACCCAATCATATACCGCTTCAACCGCTTCATCAAACTTTAATAGTTCGTTTAGCATCCAACCAGCATCGTTTGCGTGACCTGCCCAGTCAATTTGGCCACCTTCGATCATCAAGAAGAAACCATCTTCATCTTTTGACAAAATATCAAGCGCTTTCACTGTCATTTCTTTCAATGAAGGTTGTGTACAGCTGTTATCCGCTTTACACGCTTTATAGGCAATACCGTCATCCATGCCAGAGTTGGCAAATAAACCTAGAACTTTCGTTGCTTCACTACTGGCTAATTGCGCTTTATCAAAAGCAAGTGCATAACCATGCTGTTCCTTTGCTTCTACGACTAAATTACGGTCATCGCTACGTTTAGATTTTTTATAAACGCTTGAAGGGGCACCTAAATCAGCCATAACTTTTCTATCGGCTTCATCTGTCTTAATATCTGAAGGCATGAATACACGTGCACCACCAGATAAAAGAACGTCAACCATGCCCCCTTCAATTAATTGCTCTGCAATTTCAGGCTCGTATGAACGATGTGGTTGGTGTGCAGCAAAAGCAGCCGGAGTTGCATGTGTGATACGAGTATCAGACACTAACCCCGTTGCTTTACCCGCTTTTTTCGCTTTTTCTAAAATTGTTTCTACGATATAGCCTTGCTCGTCTAAACCAATCATTTCAGAGCCAGCGGCTTTACCTGTTGCAAGCTGAGTGGCAGAACAAGCTGAATCTGTCACTAGGCTACCGTTAGGACCAAAAGGTGCGTTTAATGACAAACCTAAATGGCCTTCATTGGCTAACTTCGATAAGGACGTTTGATTACCACGAGAGTTGTAAGTTGAGTTGGGTGCACGACGTGCATACTCTTCAAGCAAGCCCACCTGCTGAGCCCCCATACCATCACCGATCATTAAGATCACATTTTTCACTGAAGTTACTGGCTTGGCAGGGACTTCAACTTCTTTTACAACTTCTACTTCTTTAATGACTTGGACGGTTTTAGTGTCATCATCATTACATGCTGATAGTAAAACAGCAGATACGGCAACAGCCAGCAACTTCTTATTCATGGTTAATTTCCTGTAACGTGAACTTTCAGTTGCTAAAATCGCAACTGACTAAACGCGGCACAGTCTAGGGAGGAATTATGACTTTTTAATTTCAACAACATGACAGTTTGAGTGCAGGCTCTAAAATAATCATTCTCTGAGTGAAATTTTAAAGGCCTTTTATTTCAACAGCTTAATATGTTATATCGTAACAATTTAATTCAGATTAACAAAACAACCAAAGCAATTTCAAAATACTCACCCTTGATTAAATCGCAACGAAATTGGCCGTGTACTCACACCGTGTAAAAATACACTTAATAAAATAGTGTAAGCTGCCACTTCGGCTATCAATTGCGTACCATCAATACCCGCTTGCAATAACATTAAAGTTAGAATAACAGACGCTAGTCCTTTAGGCCCAAACCAAGCCAGAGTCAATTTTTCACTAAGGCTTAGTTGTGTTGTTACCAGACTAATCAGCACAGGTATAATGCGAGTCACAGACATCGCAAGCATCGCATACAACCAAGGTAACCAGCTATCACTCAATATTATGATCTGACTGACGACCATGCCAAAAAATATCCAAATCAAAAAAGTCGCGAAATCGGCAATGTGCTCACTATCTTCAATCAGCTGATCTTTAAAAGCATGCTGATAAAACCTATCAAACAATAGTCCGCTGATAAAAACGGCGATAAAGCCACTGCCCTGTAATGCCTGCGTCAAAGAAAAAATAGCAATGGCAATACCAACAAATAAAAATGGACTAGAATTGAGCGCAAACAAGTGTTTTGCGTGAGCTAGCTTAATTAACTTTATCGCAGTAAATGTCATCGAACCACTCACAACCAAAGCCACGCCAACTTCTTTACTAAATAAGCCTGCCAGTTCCAACCAGCTTGCTTGCGCATTGCCCATTATCACCGCTAAGACAAAAATAAAAATGGGAATACATAGGCCATCATTAAGACCACTCTCAATATTAATGGCTTCTCTGAGCTTCTCTGGCACTTTTTTTTGCGTGATAAAACCTTTGCATAATGCGGCATCCGTAGGTGTGATGATCACCGCGAGCAACGCGGCATAAAGCCACGATAACCCCAAGATCCAGTGTGCAAACAAAGTGCCCAGTAGCATGGTGAGCGGCAATGCAACTATCAACAAAAGTAAGGGAAGTTGAAATGAATGGAGCAACACACGCAGGCGTGTTTTGGCTGCGTCACTGAACAATACAATAGCCAGAGTTACTTCAATGATTGGGAGAACTAAGCCGCTATCATGGATTTGAAAATATAACGAGCTATTAAACCACCAGCCAAGCAAGCCACCCAGTGAAACAAACCAGATGGGGCCCGTCAGCTCAGCACGTTTGAGTTGTCGAACGCTAATTGAGTAAACAAAAATCGCAATACCAATACATGCCAGTGCATAGTCCGTCATGACGTTTCCTTGCTCACTTAAATTGCTTTTATGGTGAAGCCGCGCTATTCGCACGGCTTTGACACTACTCTAGCACGAACTGATGGTGAATATGCAGTGGTTATTTACGCTTTTGCTTTAGGCCTAAAACGGCGACGCTTAGGTTTAGCATTGGTTGGATTATCAATTGCATTTTGTACACGCTGAGATGGCTTACTCTTGCTATTACTTGGTTTTGCTCGTTTCGCAGCAGGGTTTTGCTGACGTTTAGTTTGATCCACCGCTTGGTGATCATGATTTTCTTTTGGTTTTTTCGGTTTCTTTGGCTTTTTCGCTTTAATTGGCCGTGTATCCAACTCTTTTTCAGGAACTGGATGCGTCGGCTCAAAACCCGCTTCATGGGCCCTTGGGATCAAAGCACCAATAAAACGTTCAATGCCGTAGAGATCATTCGCATCATCAATGGTTACAAATGACACGGCGAGTCCGTCACTCCCCGCCCGCCCTGTTCGGCCAATTCGATGTACATAATCTTCGTATACGTTCGGTAAGTCGTAATTCACCACATAAGGCAGCTCCGCAATATCTAGACCTCGCGCCACAATGTCGGTGGCAACCAACACCGAAATATCACCCGATTTAAAACCATTTAATGCTTTTACTCGAGCTGCTTGGGACTTATTACCATGAATCGCCGCGCCAGAGATTTTGTCTCTTTCTAACTGTGTCACTAATCGGTTTGCGCCATGTTTGGTGCGGCAAAAGACTAAAACTTGTTGCCACTTTTTACTGCGGATCAGATGGCTAAGTAATTTGGTTTTACTTGATTTATCTACTCCATAGGCAAACTGAGTGACTGTTTTAGAGGCGGTATTTTTAGGAGTGACCGACACCTCAAGTGGGTCTACAATCAAACCTTTTGCCAGCTCTTGGATTGGATCCGAGAAGGTGGCGGAAAACAGCAAGTTTTGACGTTTCTTAGGCAATAACTTGATGATCTTTTTAATGTCATGAATAAAGCCCATATCTAGCATACGATCGGCTTCATCCAACACTAAAGTCGTCAACTGGTTAAACTTAACGGCATTTTGATTATATAAATCGAGTAAACGGCCAGGAGTCGCAATTAGAATATCCACACCTTTGCGTAACTGCATCATCTGCGGGTTAATTTTAACACCACCGTAAACCACTGCAGAACGTAAGCGAGTGCCTTGACTATAAGCTTCTACATTCTCGGCAATTTGTAACGCCAGTTCTCTGGTGGGAGCGAGTACTAAAGCCAATGCTTGGTTCGCCCTAGGCCGCTCATGATGCAGTAATTGCTCAATAATCGGTAAAGTAAATGCTGCTGTTTTACCCGTACCAGTTTGTGCAGCAGCCATCACATCACGGCCAGTTAAAACCGCAGGAATGCCTTTTGCTTGGATAGGTGTTGGCTCTGTGTAGCCTTTTTCTGTAATACATTGAACGATAGAGGGTGATAATCCCAAGTCAGAAAATGTCATTTAAACTCTCGTGTGTTGGGGCTTATCGTCAACAAAAGATAGGACAACTACAGTAGGCATAAGCCCTAATAGAACACAGGTGTTTCTATTAAGCCAACTGCGCTTATTCCGCAGCAAAACAACCGCGCTTTGTACGAACAAGATTAGTGAGTATAACAGATATCTCACAATCTCCCTATCGCTGATATACCACAACGCATTATGCCCAAAAGACGGACGCTTATAACCAAATCACAATTGATTAACATGTACCTAGGCTATATGCTGAAATTTGCCTTGTGCAAAAATAATACAACTGTAAAGGAAACATCATGAAAATCTCTAAGAAAACAATCTTACTGAACGCCCTATTAGGCGCCAGTATGTTGCCGCTTCAAGCGCTGGCGTATAACTGTGACGGCTTAACAGCTTGGTCAAGCAGTGCAGTCTATCTTAAGGGCAACAAAGTAACGCAAAACAATGAGGCGTTCGAAGCGCAATGGTGGACATTGAATGAACTACCATCTGAGAACTCTGCGCCCTATTCAGTTTGGAAAAATTTGGGAGCTTGTGGTGGTAATCAAACTCCCGTAGTTACCCTAACAAGCCCCGCAGATGGTTCTGTTTTACCTGAAAATGACAGCGCTGTTTTTAGTGCGCAAGCCAGTGATCCAGACGGTCAAGTTAGCCAAGTGGAGTTCTTTTTAGATTCACAATCTATTGGCGTGTCTACTCAAGCGCCATACAAGGTCACCTGGCTAACTGTTGCAGGACAGTATATGGTAAGTGCGGTAGCAACCGATGATAAGGGAGCAACAAAAACTAGCACCCTCGCACAACTGACTGTTCGCAATGGCATGGAAAATCTGCCACCCACCGTGGAACTGCTCAATCCTACGAACAATGCGCAATTCAAAAAAGGTGAGTCTGTGCGCGTTAGTGCCGATGCAAAAGACCGCGATGGCGAAGTGAAGTCTGTTGAGTTTTGGCTCAACAATACCCTGCTAGCCACCGACGAACAGGCACCTTATGAATATCTCTGGCAAGCTACGGTAGGTAAGCAACAAATAAAAGCCGTTGCCACCGATGATAAAGGCGCATCTGCCAGCGCTATCGTTTCAGTGGATGTGATAGAAGCAAGCTCTGGTGGCTGTACCAATATTCCTGCCTATCAAGCGGGCGGCAACTACAGCGCGGGCGATCTAGTATCGCATAATAATCATAAATACCTGTGCGATGTTGGCCCTTGGTGCAGCTCATCGGCACTTTGGGCGTATGAGCCAGGTGTTGGGCAACACTGGCAGGATGCATGGAGCGACCAAGGTATTTGCGCCATTGCACCAGAAGTTAGCTTTGTAACGCCAGCGCCAAACAGTACCTTACTAAAAGGCAACCAATACGATATCACCGTGCAAGCACAAGATGCCGACGGGCAAATCAGCCAAGTTGAGCTATACGCCAATGACACCCTACTCGCCAACCTCACACAAGCACCTTACACAGTCAATTGGCAAGCGCAACAACTCGGAGCTATTTCGCTAACAGCCATTGCGACAGACAATGAAGGAAACAGCACAAACAAGGCACAAACTGTCACGGTGACGGATAAACCGCTTGTTACTTCTATCACTTCACCAAGCGCTGGCAGTCAGTTGACTTTGGGCAATGCAGTGCAGATCAAAGCCGACGCTTCAGCCTTGCTCGGGCAAGTAACGCAAGTGAGCTTTGCAGTTGACGGTATCGTTATTTCGACAGATACCAGTGCTCCTTATGCTGCTACTTACAAACCTGCCAGCTTAGGGAACAAGACGATTATCGCAACCGCTACAGATAACCTAGGCAACACAGCACAAAGCGAAGGTATCAGCGTTAAAGTTATCGACAAGCCTCTGGGTAAAACTCATAAACTGATTGGTTACTGGCATAATTTTGTTAATCCAGCCGGCTGTCCTATTCCACTAAACCAAATTTCCGATGCATGGGACATTATAGATATCGCCTTTGCAGACAACGACAGAAACTCTAATGGTACTGTACATTTCAACTTGTTTGAAAAAGACATTCACTCTAATTGTCCGCCAGTAGACCCTGCGCAATTCAAACAAGATATGAGGAACTTACAAGCACAAGGTAAGGTGTTTGTACTGAGCTTAGGTGGTGCCGAAGGCACAATCACACTCAACACAGACAGTGACGAAGTCAATTTTGTATCAAGCCTGACCGATATAATCAAAGAGTGGGGATTTGATGGTTTAGATATTGACTTAGAAAGTGGCTCTAACCTAGTACATGGCTCACAAATTCAAGCCCGTTTACCACGTGCATTAAAACAAATTGAGCAAAACATTGGTGGTGATATGGTGCTCACTATGGCGCCTGAGCATCCTTATGTACACGGAGGCATGATAGCCTACTCTGGTATTTGGGGCGCTTATATTCCGCTGATTGATGAACTAAGGGATACCTTAGACTTACTACATGTTCAACTTTACAACAACGGCGGTTTGCCTAACCCCTATGAACCAGGCAGTGCACCAGAAGGCTCTATCAACATGATGGTAGCCCATGCAAAAATGCTCGTTGAAGGGTTTGATTTAGCAGACGGCTCACGCTTTATGCCACTGCGTGATGACCAAGTAGCCATTGGCCTACCATCAGGACCCCAATCAGCCAACTCTGGTCAAGCACCTATTGGTAATATAACAGCTGCGCTAGATTGCTTAATTAAAGGCATCACGTGCTCTTCTATTGTACCGACTAAACGCTACCCTAATTTTGGTGGGGTGATGACTTGGTCAATTAACTGGGATAAGTTTGACGGCTATAACTTCTCCAAACCAATTGGCGATAAGTTAACGCAGCTTAACCAAGGTAACTAATACTCTATAAACCACGGCTTGGCACATGCTGCCAAGCCAACTTTAAAAGATACAAGCCAGCTTCCTCACTCCTTAAACCTTCACAAATGATAAGGCGCTATTCTCACAGCCAACATGTTTCTTCCCTAAGATCGTATCCATCATTCGATGTCGTGTTTGTTTCATCCAGCCCTGGATGTTCTGCCAACGCTAATCAGCTAACTTTTTTGTGAGTTTGTGACGCTATTAAATAAATCGATAAAGTGATCCGTTGAGATTTTAGCTTGTTGATTTAAATCCTCCAATGCTTTTAAGTACTTAATATCACCTTGTTCTATAAACTTTTCCAATGCCACACCTGAGGCCGTCGACAAAAGTGTATTCATATCACGCATATTGTTGGCTGCATCTTGAACTACTAACGCGCCCGTCTGTGCTAATGATTTATCAGCAATAGCTTGTTCTTGATTGTCTTGATTGCTTTCATTACTTTTTTCACTTAATTGTCTTTTTTGTGAACTTGTAACGCTATTGAATAAATCGATAAAATGGTCCGCTGAGGTTTTAGCCTGTTGGTTTAAATCTTCCAGTGCTTTTAAGTACTTAACGTCACCTTGCTCTATAAATTTTGCCAGTGCCACACCTGAAGCCGTGGATAAAAGCGTATTCATATCGCGCATATTAGTTGCCGCATCTTGCACGGCTAATGCGCCCGTTTGTGCCAATGATTTATCAGCAATAGCTTGCGTTTGATTGTTTTCATTATTGTTTTTAGACATTTGACTTCCCTTGCATGAAATTGATCATCTAAAATGATACCTCCACCTTTGCTTCGGCATCATATTGGTTGGAGTTGTACTCAGTACTAACGATTAGGCACATCAAGTATTTGAGTTGTTACCTTGCCAGTCACTGCATCACCCGTATTCATTAAAGCATTAATGCCTTGCACTGTTGCGGCTTGCCACATCACATTGGCTTGTTGCTGACCTATAGTCAGGTTTTGAGCGCTCACACCTAGTGCTTGGCTCGTTGTCATCATCAAGTTGCCCATTGCGGTCGCCGGCATTTCACCTAAAACTTTAGTATTTACTTGCGTCACTGAGTCAGTGATTGCGCCATTAACTGTTCTTGGCATAATGTTTTCCTTGTTAAATTTAAAAACCAAAAGCTTGGCTTGTTGTTAGTTACAAAAGCCGATGAAAAAGATCTCATTGGTTTATGGCTTCACTTAATTCACTGTTAATAGTTTTTACACTAATACAGCTGTTATTACGTTCATACATATCAAATACCTCTTTAAACTCGATGGACTCAGTTCAAGTTTCCATCCGTATAAAAAACAATCAGTAAGCACTAAGAGAACCGTCGTTTCTATTGTTTATCGACAGATACAGCACCGCTTAAAAAGGCAGATTGGTGGATAAAAATACTCCTCTTTATGCATAAGAGACTAAAGGGTTAATCGAATACTTAGGTACTTGTAAAGTAACTCTCCCGTCACTCTCGGATAAAGTAAAAAAACGAGCTAATGCCACAGTATGCTTAAAAGTAAATATTAAAAGTGTTCTATTTTTATACCATAAGTCTTTTTAAATAACGCCATTCCACATACCGAAAAGCTAATCATTCTCGAATCATTTACCCTTTTCGCCCATTCTTTGTGAATAACTTGTTCCAAGATCCACTTACCCAAACTGCCTGCAAGATGACTTCTGCGTTCGCTCCAATCTAAACACGCTTTACAAAGCGGTCTACGCGACTTATTAATTTCATCAAAATCTACACCTAGCTGACTAAAAAAATCCACGCCCGTTTGCGTCACGATGACCAGTCCATCTCGCTCAAGTAAAACTTCACGTGCAATTAAAGAATCAAATAAAACAACGCCTATTTCACCCGCCAAATGGTCATAACATACCCGCGCCTTTCTTAAGCTTGGGTCTTGAGGTCCGGTTTTTGCCCGTTCATTTACCAGCGTTGCACTGACATTCAGTAGTTTTTCTATTAACTCAGCAACATAGCTATTCTTCAATTGAAAATATTTGTGTCGCCCCTGCTTTCGAACGATAAGTAGTTCACCATCCAACAGCTTTGATAAGTGACTGCTTGCCGTTTGTGCGGTTATATCCGCTTCCAAAGCTAACTCAGTGGCTGTTAAAGCTTTACCGCTCATGAGCGCAGTCAGCATTTTAGCGCGTGCGTTATCGGCGATTAGGCTCGCGACAAAAGCAATGTTTGGTTCCAACTTTGACTCCATACTTCGACCATCATCGAAGCAAGCATTTTGATTTTCCGTAGACTGACGTAAAACAACACAAGAGACAACTATTATGAAAATCACATGCTTCATTGAATACCAAATCGATCCTTTTCAAATCGCGCAATTTGAAGCGTATGCAAAAAATTGGGGAACAATCATTCCTCAATGTGGCGGTGAGCTATTGGGCTATTTTCTTCCCCATGAAGGTACTAACAATATTGCTTATGGATTGATCAGTTTTGAATCGCTCGCTCACTATGAACAATATCGCGCAACGTTGCGTCAATCTACACAGGGTGCAAATAACTTCGATTTCGCCAAGCAAGCTCGATTTATCATCAGCGAAAAGCGCACTTTTTTAAAAGCGCTGCCAGAAAGTTATTTAAAACTGACGGAGCCCAAATAATGATTGCCGTTATTTTTGAAGTAACACCAACGGCCACAGGCAAAACAGACTATTTTCAGCTCGCACAATCACTCAAAAGCGCACTAGAGCAAATTGATGGTTTTATTAGTATTGAGCGGTTTCAAAGTTTAACTGACCCTAACAAATTTCTTTCTTTGTCGTTTTGGCAAACGGAGCAAGCCATTAAAACATGGCGCGAATTTGAAGCGCATCAAACGGCACAACAACTAGGGAAAACACAACTATTTGAAAGTTACCGAATAAGGGTTGGTCATATTGAGCGTGACTATGGTTGCCGTTAACTTAGCCTAAGCGATATTCACGCTAATAAATCAGTGCCAACATGCAACCTGTTGGCACTGATTAAAAACTTATAAAAGGCCTTTTACTCGAGTAATTTGCTCACTTGCATACTTGCTGTTGGGATTAATGTTCAAAATGCGCTGATAATAGTTGAGTGCTACATCGTATTCTTTCTTCATTTCATAAGCTTCGGCTAAGCTGCTTAGAAAATAAGGCTGCGCTTCGTTGAATGAAAGCGCCACCTTAAATACTGCAATGGCATCATCAACTTGATCTTTTTCAAGTAATTGATTGCCCCAGCCAGTCAAAATTTCTAAGTCGTACATCACACCGGTATCAGCTTGCGCTTGCGCAAACGTCCGTGCAAAGTGTTCAAAGCCTTGCTTTTTCGTCAACTCTTTAAGGTAATCCATTGGCTGGTAAGCTTTTTTCTTAGCTTCAGAATAAAAGTCGGGAATATAGTGCGCTGCAATTTCATCAACAAACTCTATTGGCATTCCACCTAACAAGTTCGTCAGTACAACAATTGACACCTTATCTCGTGGATATGTGATCATCGTTGCCGCATTGGCGCCACTGGCGCTAATGGCAGGATGATACTTCCGCTGGACTACTTGCCACCCCATGGCATAACCATTTTCTAAATTGTTAAACCCTTCTGTGCGACCACTGTCTAACTTAACTGGTGTCCATAACGAATCAAGGTTCTTTACTAACTTTTCTTGTTGTAAAGTCATCAGGTAATTTGCCAATTCAGTCGCCGTTGAACTCATACCTGCTGCGGTTCTCAGCATATATGGAAACTCTATGTAGACATTTTTATATTTGCCATCCCCAAGGTGAATATATTGACGAGCTTGATGCGGAACCATCAATTCTAAATTATCAAAACCTGCCTGAGCTGTTTGCTTCATGTTTGACACATCTAACTGCATTTTGGTGATATAGCTAGGAAAGCCTTCAGGCACATACTTATCAATGATTTTACCTAAGATCACATAGCCCGTTTGGTTATATGCAAAGCGAGAATTTGGCTTAAACTGAAATGGCCTTTTTTGCACTGCCTGCCAAGATGCTTCAGCATCATTTGCAACTATGGTATCCACCGGATAATTTGATTCCAAAATATAAGGAAGGCCCGTGCTATGCCCCATCAATTGATGGATTTTTAGAACTTTCCAAGCTACGGGTAAATCAGGCAGGTGCTTACCCACTTCATCATCAATTTTCAAAACACCTTTTTCAGCCAATTGTACAATTGCCACACCTGTAAAAGCTTTGGTCATTGAATTAATAGGGAATAGTGTTTTCTCTGTCACTGGCACTTGATGCTGAAGATCCGCAAAACCATATTCAGCTTGCTTCACCACTTTATTTCCTTTAATAACAACAAGCTGTACACCAGGAATGTGCCTTTCACTCATTTTACTTCTAATGAGTTCATCAATGGGATCCGCATAAACAAGCGACGAAGCAAGTAACAAACTAAAGAGTGTGCTAGAGCAAATAATTGACCAGAGCGATTTATAATTTTTATTCATAAGGCTTCCATTATCCGTACTGCGCCCTTAAGCCAAGAGCAAGTAAACTTAGGCAGTGTATCATAACAAAAATGCAATAATCTTCAGAAACCAGTTAAAACGTCTTTGGGGGCAAGCTACTTTTTAATTAGGGCTGAGTGCCAGTAACACGTGTAATTAGACAACCAAAGTACTGACTAGAATTCAATTGTATCGCCTAGGATCGGAATATCTGCTTTAATACCATGCAACTGCTCCAGCCTCACAGCCAAAGTCGTTAAAGCATCTGGTTCGCCATGTAACAACACGACTTTAGGGCAGCTTTTAAAATGGTTAACCCAACGAATGAGTGCGGCCTGTCCTGCATGTGCAGAAAAGCCATTCAAAGTTTCGATATTCGCTTTGACAATAATATCGTCACCAAATAGTTTATTGATGTTCATTCATTAATGGAATGATTCAAAGGAGTTTAGAAAACCGCTTGATTTACATCAGTAAAGCAAGCGGCTGCTAAAAATTGGTGAGTCAGCCTATAAGCCGGGTTCTGTACTCTTGCGAGCGATAATCATTCGTCTAGGCCTAGGATTGCTCCTAGGCTCAAGCAACCTACCCGGTTCCGATGTGGGCCACACCATAAGGAACCCTATTTGGTCTTGCTCCGGGTGGAGTTTACCTTGCAACCAACTGTTACCAGTGGCCCGGTGCGCTCTTACCGCACCCTTTCACCCTTACCAACTCGAAAGTTGGCGGTCTCCTCTCTGCTGCACTTGTCGTAGGCTCACGCCCCCCAGCCGTTAGCTGGCACCCTGCCCTGTGGAGCCCGGACTTTCCTCCCCCTGATCATTTTCGTCACAGGCAGCGATTATCCGGCTGACTCAGGGCGGCGATAATACAGGATTATCGAGTAAAGCTCACGCTTTTTACGCGTCTTTTTCCGCAATTGCCGATTTATAAAGGGCATTTTTCTTTAAATTGAAGTAATCTGCCACCACACCACACGCTTTTTTAAGTGGCATTTCACGCTCTAGCAGTGACAACATACGTTTGGCGTCGGCCGGAATTTCTTCTTGCTGCTTCGGCTTACCCGGCAGCATCAACACCAATTCACCTCGTTGCTTTTCTGGCTCTTCGGTTAGAAATTCAATTAACTGGCCCACCGAACCACTGAAAAATGTTTCATAGGTTTTGGTTAGTTCTTTGGCAAACACAACCTGTTGTTCTTCCCCAAGAGCAGCGAGTAAGTCGTTGAGGCTGGCCATAATACGGTGGGTACTTTCATACATGATGCTGGTGATACCACTTTCATATGCATCTACAAAAAACTGCTGTCTTGCTTGGCTTTTTGCCGGCGTAAAGCCAATAAATTGAAAACGATCTGTTGGTAACCCAGAACAACTAAGCGCGGTGATCGCAGCGCAAGCGCCCGGTACAGGTGTAACATTGGCGCCTTGCTCACGACATAAGTTAACGACGGCATAACCAGGATCACTAATCAGCGGCGTGCCCGCATCGGATACCAGCGCAATGTCTAACCCTTCATTCAACCAATCAACAACTTGCTGAGCTTTTTGCTTCTCATTGTGATCATGTAAGGCGAAAGTCTTCGCTTTAATGTTAAAGTGGCTCAGTAGTTTTCCAGTATGGCGCGTATCTTCAGCAGCGATTAAGTCTACTTCTGCTAGGGTGCTCAATGCACGCTCACTGATGTCAGCAAGGTTGCCAATGGGTGTTGCGACCACGTAGAGTGTGCCTATTTTATCCGGGTTCTGTGCTTTTATCATTGAGCTCTCCAAGTTCAGTCAGGTAAGATAGCCCTCAGAACATAATTCAACTAGGGCCGTTATTGTGCGACTGAAAAAAATTAGTCTTGTAATTGCCATATTGTCGGGGTTATCGGCTTGTAGTACAACCGAAAAAGCCCCCGTGACAAATGCTAAGCTAAATAAAGTACAAGTTCAGGAAACGTTGGATACCTCTAACGCCCACACCTTGTACGAAAAAGCTTTATTAAAACAAGGCATTAATAAAATTCAGCTGCTCTACTTGGCCCGTGAAGCGGCGATCAAAAACAAAGACTGGCAAGTTCTTGAACAGGTCTGCTTAGCGCTTGAAAGTAAAGCAAGTGTCGATCACGTTCAAAACAAGCTTTACGCCGCACTCGCGAGAAAAGAGCAAGGGCGAGCGAGTGCCGCTTTAGCTACGCTTAGCACCATTGAAACACAGCTCAGCTTGCCAGAACACGAAGCTTGGCATCAATTTCTTACTGGTAGCATATACGCGTCTGAGCAGCTCCCTAATCAAGCTCTGCAATACTATTTCAATGCGGCTGATATTAGCGCGCAAAATAACTTGAGCATTCCTAACCTCAATGACGATATATGGCATGCCTTACAGCAACTTTCCTCTTATGCACTCGAACGCATAGATACAGGGACGGTGATCCAGCAAGGCTGGGTTAAGCTGGCTAAATATCAGCAAATTTATTTGGGGGCAGGTGTACAATTACACCAAGCATTAAATAACTGGCAGCGCCGATTTATCAATCACCCTGCAAGCTATCTGCTACCAGAGCAAGTGGCAACTTCTGTCAATTTAGTCCCTTATCAAGCCCAAAAACTGGCTATTTTACTCCCGCAGTCAGGCAGTAGTGAACGTTTTGGCATTGCCTTGAAAAATGGCTTTTTGGCGGCATTAGACAAAAGCGCCATTGATGAAGTCTTTTTTATTGACGAAATGCAAAGTGTCGAAGAAATTGAGCGCGCGCTTGCCCTACATCATGCGGATTTTGTAATAGGCCCATTATTAAAAAACAACATTGATAAATTGGCCCATAATGCCGTACTTAACGCTTTGCCTACCATATTCCTAAATACACCAAGCAATGCAATTCAAGCACCTGAACATTACTCTTTCGCTCTTAACCCTGAGCACGAAGTAGAGCAAGCGCTAGTGCATTTCCTCGCCAAAGAGTATCAAAAGCCAATGTTACTTGCGCCCGACAATAATGCGGGCCACCGCTTGATCGCTCATTTTCAACAACAATGGCAACGTTATAGCGAAGCGCAACCCGAGGTAGGCTTGTATACAGACAGCAAAAATATGGCTGAAGTTGTTGCGGACTTGCTTGAAGTAGACGAATCGAAACAACGAATAAAAACAGTTAAAAAACTTTTCACTCAAGAGGTTGAAAGTGAAACACGCTCTCGAGGCGATATTGACGTGGTGTACATTCTTGGTGACGCCATAGAAACTCGCTTACTTAAACCTTACTTAGATGTCAACGTAAGTACATTTGCGCCGCGCATTCCTCTATACGCGACTTCTAGAAGCTATAGTCGTCGAATTGATAGCACTGACAAAGGCGACCTAGAAGGTTTGTATTTTACCGAGCAGCCATGGATGCTACCCGAAGCGCTACATAATAAGACATTACGCGAAGAATATGTGTCACTTTGGCCTGAACAGGCAGATATTGAGCAACGTCTATTCGCAATGGCATACGATGCACTCACACTCATTCCAGAGATAAAGCAATTAGCACATATCCCAGGTAAAGAGTTTAAGGGCCTAACAGGACAACTGAGCATTAAACAAAATAATACATTAACAAGACAGCTTCGTTGGGCTCGATACCAAAAGAACCAGATCCGTCTTGTGAATTTAGATGAAACGCCTCCTACACCTTTGTTTATGAAGCAAACGCTGTCTAAGGAGCAATTACTAGATTAAGGCAGGAAGCCAATGTTTAAAGGATTATTCAATAACAGTAAAGAAAAAGGCAATTATTACGAGCAACTTGCAGAGTCCTTCTTGAAGAAACAGGGAATGCGTTGCGTTGCTCGTAATTATTATTGCAAATTTGGTGAAATTGATTTGATCATGAAAGACGCTAAGCAATGGGTCTTTGTGGAAGTAAAATACAGACAGTCTAGCCACTTTGGCGGTGCCTTATCAGCGCTGGGGCGCACCAAGCAACAGCGCTTGAAACGAAGTATTTATCATTACCTCACCGAGCAAAAGTTGCATAATGTGCCATTACGCGTAGACTTTATCGCAATTGAGGGCCAAAATCCTCCAAATATACAATGGATTAAGAGCGTTTTTTAGTATGCAAGAATCTATTAAAAGCATTTTTACAGAAAGTATCCAAGCGCAAATAGCCGCTGGTGAAGTACTGCCCGATGCACTAGAGGCTTCAGCCCTCACCATAGTGCAGGGTTTAATTAACGGCAATAAACTTCTGTGCTGTGGTGTAGAAAGTTGCCATATGCTGGCACAGCATATGGCAGGCCTGTTGGTAAACTTTTATGAAACTGAGCGCCCTTGCCTTCCGGCAGTGGCGTTAAGCCAGTCGAGCATTCAACTGGGCGGCCAGTCAAATTATGACGATGCGGATCGATTCGCTCGCCAAGTAAGGGCCTTTGCACAACAAGGTGACTTGCTGCTGGTCATTGCTGTAAACGGCAATGAAAAGGAGGTGGTAAGCGCCACAGAGGCCGCCTTAACCAAAGATATGAAAGTAATAGCATTGGTGGGCGATGATGGCGGTGAACTGACTGGGTTACTAGGCCCTAATGATGTGGAAATACGTGTACCGAGCAAGCGTCCTAGCCGCATTGTCGAATCTCATTTATTTATCACCCACTGTTTAAGCCAACTAATAGACAATACTCTATTTCCACAAGGGGAGCAGTAATGAGTATAAAACCAGTAGCGCTGCTGTTATGTGTTTCTTTACTTCAAGGTTGTGCAGCTGCAGTGGTAGCTGGAACGGCTGGCGCTATTTCAGCCGCAGATGACCGCCGTACCATTGGCACTCAAATTGATGATAACAACATCGAAATTAAAGGCATGATGGCCATTAGAGATGTTGAACGTTTAAAAGAACATGCCAATATCAACCTGATCAGTGTGAATGGTATTGTGTTATTAGTCGGCCAAGTTGCCAATGAAGAAATGCGCCAAGAGGCGCAAAATGCACTCAAGCAAGTACCAGCGATTCGCCAGATACATAATCAAATCCGTATCGGCAGCAACATCAGTATCACGACACAAACTCATGATGTATGGCTTACCTCAAAAGTGAAGACTCGCTTACTCACCAATGAGGAAGTGAGTGGCAATAACATCAAAGTCGTGACAGAAAATAGCGAAGTCTTTTTGATGGGTCTGGTCAGCAAAAAAGAAGCGAGCAAAGCGGTCGAAATCGCGCGCCACATCAATGGCGTGGCACGTGTCGTTAAGGCATTTGAATACCTATAAGAGCTAATAAAAAACCTGCCAATTGGCAGGTTTTTTATTATTCGATTGAATTGAAGCTTACTTTATTACGCGCAAGTGGGAACCTTTTTTCTTCTCAGGTTCATCACTCGGTGATACTTCTTCAATTTCTGGCGTTTGTGGTTCTTCCTCTAGAAACTCTTCTTGAGTAAAGACAGTGCCTTCGCCATTCTCTCGTGCATAAATCGCTAATACCGCACCGATTGGTACATACACTTGCATAGGCTGACCACTAAAGCGTGCATTAAAGCTTAGCTGGTGATTATCCATTGCAAACTGTGTAACCGCTGACGGGCTAATATTCAACACAATCTGCCCATCCTGCACAAACTGTATCGGCACTTGAACCGCTGGATATTCAGCGTTAACAACAAGATGTGGTGTACACTCGTTGTCTACTATCCAGTCATAGAAGGCTCTCAGTAAGTATGGGCGATTAGGTGTCATTATGCGCGGATCTCACGTTCTGCTTCGGTTAGTGAAGCTTGGAATGAATCACGTTCAAATAAACGTAGCATATAGTCTTTCAGCTCTTTCGCACCGGCACCATTTAGCTCAATGCCTAATTGAGGCAGGCGCCAAAGCAGAGGTGCAAGGTAGCAGTCAACTAAGCTGAATTCTTCGCTCATAAAATAGGGAGCTTCATTAAAGATAGGAGCAACCGCAAGTAAAGCTTCTGTTAACTCTTTACGAGCTTGTACTTCTTCAGCACCACCTTGCATAATTTTCGCAGCAAGACTATACCAGTCAGTATCAATACGATGCATCATTAGACGGCTACGGCCACGCATTACTGGGTAGACAGGCATAAGTGGTGGGTGCGGGAAACGCTCATCAAGGTACTCATTGATGATATTCGCTTCATATAAACCCAACTCACGGTCAATTAACGTTGGCACAGTGCCATATGGGTTAATCTCATGTAAAGCCTCTGGCAGGTTATCCTTCTCTGCTAGATGAATATCAACACTTACCCCTTTCTCAGCCAATACGATACGTACTTGGTGGCTATACATGCAGTTTGCACCAGAGAAAAGAGTCATTACAGGGCGCTTATTGGCAGCAACGGCCATGCCTACCTCCATTAATAATTACAAAAGTAATAAATCACTTTAAACAGCAATAGGGGCAAATGCCCCTATTACAAAATTACTTTAGATTTGCTCAACTTAGTGAACATCTCTCCAGTATTCTTTTTTCAATAAGAATGCCAAGATAAATAGAATAACTAAGAATCCTAACACCTTCATACCTAGTGCTTCCGACTCTAAGCGAGATGGCTCGCCTACATATGCCAAGAAGTTTGTTAGGTCACGTGCAGCTTGATCATACTCATCAGTACTCATCTCGCCTGAACCATCGGTTTCAACACCAACAACTTTAGTTACCGTCTGTCCATGTTCTTCCACTTCTTCAGTGATTGGCATTGGTAAACCTTGTAACTCTTGAAGTACATGAGGCATACCTACCGAAGGGAAGATGATGTTATTTACGCCAAATGGACGAGACTCATCTTTATAGAAAGACTTAAGATAAGTGTAAATCCAATCAGCACCACGAACACGAGCAACCAATGTTAGATCAGGTGGCGCAGCACCAAACCATTTCGCTGCATCATCAGTCTCAATGGCATTCAAAATGTGGCTACCCACTTTTGAGTCATCAAAAATCAGTTGCTCTTTACCAACTTCAGTTGGAATTCCGATGTCTCTGAACGTGCGCTCATAGCGCTGGTATTGCATTTGGTGACAACCAAGGCAATAGTTCATAAATAACTTTGCACCACGTTGCAAAGATGCCTTATCTGTTAAATCTATATTAGCATCTAAAGTTGGCACAGAAGGTCCTGCTGCCATTGCAAACGTTGGCAACAATGCGAATAAACCGATAACTAGCTTTTTCATCATTTCGTCAACCTCGTTGGCAATGGTTTAGTGTTTTCATTCTTCGAGTAGAAGAATAGTAACACAAAGAACATAAAGTACGTTACTGTCGTGATTTGAGACAACAGCGTCTTAAAGTCTGTTTGAGGCGTTGCACCAATCCAACCTAAGATCACAAATGTAACGACGAACTGTGCGATATTAAGCTTGTGCAAACCACAGCGATAACGAATCGACTTCACTTTACCACGGTCAATCCAAGGCAATAGGGCAAGTACTACAATTGACGCACCCATAGCTACAACACCTAATAACTTATTAGGAATAGCACGTAAGATTGCATAGAAAGGTGTGAAATACCAAACAGGGAAAATATGTTCTGGCGTCTTCAGTGGGTTAGCCGCTTCAAAGTTAGGCGCTTCTAAGAAGAAACCATTCATCTCTGGAGCAAAGAACACAACCCAACAGAAAATAATCAAAAATCCAGCAACACCCAAGATATCTTTTACGGTGTAGTATGGGTGGAACGGAATTGCATCAACAATGTCTTTTTTGCTGGTGTAATACTCATGGAATTGGAACTTAGGCTTATCTTCTTCAGCCACAGTGCCTTTTTTACGTTTGATTTCAACGCCGTCAGGGTTATTTGAGCCCACTTCATGAAGCGCAACAATGTGTAAAAACACCAAGATAACCAAAACAAGCGGTAACGCGATTACGTGAAGCGCAAAGAAACGGTTAAGCGTCGCACCTGAGATAACATAGTCACCACGGATCCAAAGTGTTAAGTCATCACCAATAACTGGAATAGCACCAAATAGCGAGATAATTACCTGAGCACCCCAGAACGACATTTGTCCCCAAGGAAGTAGGTAACCCATAAACGCCTCAGCCATCAATGCTAAGAAAATGAACATACCGAATAACCACAGTAGTTCACGCGGTTTTTGGTAAGAGCCGTAGATCATGCCACGGAACATATGCAAGTAAACAACGATAAAGAACGCAGAAGCGCCAGTTGAATGCAAGTAGCGTAGTAACCAACCATACTCAACATCACGCATGATGTATTCTACAGAGGCAAATGCTCCTTCAGCTGAAGGAACAAAGTTCATAGTAAGCCAAATACCAGTTAAAATTTGGTTAACTAGAACAAGAATGGCAAGTGAGCCAAACAGGTACCAAAAGTTAAAGTTTTTTGGTGCTGGATATTGAGCAATGTGCATATTCCAGACGCGAGTCATTGGAATACGTTCATCAATCCAATTAATAAGATTACCGAACATTACGCAACCCCTTCTTCTTCACCAACCATAATGGTTGTTTCATCAATAAAGGTATACGGCGGGATCTCTAGGTTTAATGGAGCCGGAACAGATTGGAATACTCGACCTGCCATATCAAACTTAGAGCCATGACATGGACAGAAGAAACCATCTTCAGTGCCTTCAACCTTTTCACCAAAACCACCTTGTAGGAAACTAGGTGAGCATCCAAGGTGAGTACAGATACCAACCGCCACAAATATTTCTGGACGCTTAGAACGATATGGGTTTTTAGCTGAATCTAGCTGTTGAGGTTCTTCAGATGCTGGATCACGAAGTTGACCTTCGTGAGCTTTCATTTGCTCAAGCATCTTAGGTGTACGAGATACAATCCAAACTGGTTTGCCTCGCCACTCAACACGAATTAATTGTCCAGGTTCAAGCTTGCTGATATCTACTTCTACAGGCGCACCTGCAGATTTAGCTCGCTCACTTGGATTCCAAGACGCAATAAAAGGAACAGCAGCCCCAGCCGCACCAACACCACCAACAACAGAGGTAGCTATGGTTAAAAAGCGACGTCGGCCATTGTCTACAGGCGCATTGCTCATCCACTTATCTCCACTATGATTCTCAACACTTGCTATATTGAGAACATCAGTTACAGCAGGTTAATTTTAAGAAACTACAAAATAGAAGCGATCATAAATAAATCCCTTGATTAAAACAAGGTTATTACAGACCCATGCCCCAATAAACCCAAACTTGGTTAGGTTACTTTGAGCATGAGGCCGATGGTATATGATACGCTAATCTAAAAAACAATATACTGACCAAGATCAACCTCCACTGAGGCCCAAAACCCATCACATGAGTAGGTTTGAACTCGCTCACTTTACTTGCCCTGCAATTGTAGCAAAAAAATACGCTGAGTTATCGCCCGATTTGCACTAAATACGCTAAATATTGCACTTTTTTTATTAGCAAATCTGAGGATTAGCAAAAACGATGGTTAATTGAGCGAAGAGAGCAAGATGTAAGAAATATTTATCACTGTTATTAAAAGCATTAAAAAACAAAAAACCCAGCATAAGCTGGGTTTTTGAATTCTTGAAACGTAAAAAATTAACGTTTTGAGAACTGTGTCTTCTTACGTGCTTTCTTAAGACCAACTTTCTTACGCTCAACTTTACGAGCGTCACGAGTAACAAAGCCAGCTTTACGAAGAGTAGGACGAAGTGACTCGTCGAATTCCATTAGTGCACGCGTGATACCGTGGCGGATTGCGCCAGCTTGACCAGTCATACCACCACCTTCAACAGTGATGTAAAGGTCAAACTTCTCTGTCATTTCAACTAGCTCTAGAGGCTGACGAACAACCATGCGAGAAGTTTCACGACCGAAGTATTCTTCGATAGAACGCTGATTAATTACGATGCTGCCAGTGCCTGGGCGTAAGAATACGCGAGCACTTGAACTTTTACGACGACCTGTACCGTAGTATTGATTTGCCATGAGTGTGCTCCTTAAATGTCTAGAACCTGCGGCTGTTGTGCCGCGTGGTTGTGCTCGCTACCTGCGTAAACTTTAAGTTTACGGTACATTTCACGACCTAGAGGACCGCGAGGTAACATGCCTTTAACCGCTTTTTCGATGATCATTTCAGGCTTTTTAGCTTGAAGTTTCTCGAAGTTCACAGACTTAAGACCGCCAGGGAAGCCAGTGTGAGCGTAGTACATTTTGTCCTGAGTTTTGTTACCAGTTACAGTAACTTTTTCAGCGTTGATAACGATGATGTAATCACCAGTATCTACATGAGGAGTGTACTCAGCTTTATGCTTACCGCGAAGGCGACGAGCGATTTCAGTAGCGATGCGACCTAAAGTTTTACCTTCAGCGTCAACTACGTACCAGTCACGTTTTACAGTTTCTGGTTTAGCAACAAACGTTTTCATTTAAAAATCCAATGTTTTCAATTTAAAACCACAGGTAATCGAATGATTACCGCTTACTATATGAGTGCTTTAACCCCTTCGAGTTTAAGACTTTTTTGCCGCTCAAGTCAGTGGCTAAGCCGACGAGGGCAATAGAACGCAACGTGGCAGGCCGCGGATTATAGCAACTCTATCTTGGCTTGACTAGCGCGAGACTGTTTTTTCTACAAATTAATTGTTAAGTGCTTATCCATTAACCGGCTATCTTCTATGCAAGGTGCTCACGCGCCAAATATTCAAGAGATTGCATCTCCTGAAGACGGCTAATACAGCGTTTAAACTCAAAATTGAGTGTACCTTGCGTATACAATTCAGTGATAGGTGCCGCAGCTGAGATAATTAAAGTGACATTACGCTCGTAAAACTCATCAACCAGCGCAATAAATCGCCTTGCGGCATCATCATTATGCTGCCCCAATTGCTTAACGTTCGACAAAATTACCGTGTTATAAAGACGACTGATTTCCATATAGTCAACTTGCGAACGTGCGGTTTCGCATAGTTGGCTGAAATCAAACATCACGATGCAATCAGACACTTTACGTGTTTGGATCAAGCGACCTTCAATCTCTATTTTCTCATTCAAACGACCTGGTTCAGGCGAAAGTTTATCAAAATATTCAAATAAATTTTGATCTGCTTGCGTGTCTAGCGGGCTGTGGAAAATTTCAGCTTGTTCAAGTGTACGTAAACGGTAATCAATACCTGAATCTACATTAACCACTTCGGTATTCGCTTTTACAAGTTCGATGGCGGGTAAGAAACGAGCACGCTGCAAGCCATTTCGGTATAACTCATCAGGCACAATGTTGGACGTTGCAACCAGTACAATGCCTCGAGCAAACAATGCTTGCATTAAGCCACCTAATAACATGGCGTCAGTGATGTCTTGGACAAAAAATTCATCAAAACAAATAATGTCGGTTTCTTGCTTAAATTTATCTGCGACGGTTTCTAGAGGATTTTTAACGTCTTTGAGTAGTGTAAGTTCATCATGAACTCGGTGCATAAAGCGGTGAAAGTGCACACGCATTTTGCGCTCTGTTGGTAATGCTTCGTAAAAAGTGTCAACTAAGTAGGTTTTGCCACGACCCACACCGCCCCAAAAGTATAGACCCTTTACGTGTAATTCCTTAGGCTTGTTAAATAGCTTTGCAAACAGCCCACTTGGTTTAATGCTTGGTGCAGTTAAATCATCATACAGACGCTGTAAATGCTTTACCGCATTTTCTTGAGCAGCATCATATTGAAAGTCTTCGCGTAACAAGTCTTGTTGATATTTTTCCCAAGGTGTCATAACAATTTACATAGTTCTACGTTTTTATTTGCTTGCTATATTAACACGCATCGATTCTAAGCGTATATTTAGGTTACCAATTGAATTTAGCATTTATCGCATTCTAGCCCTGCATTTCACAGCGCCTCGCGATTATTAGGAGAAATACATGACTTCATTAGCTTGGGTAGGACTTATCATTATCGTTGCCGTAGCGGCCTTTTTTATTGGTTCTATATGGACTAAAAAGCAGTTCAAGCATGGAGAGCTGGAACAACAAACGCAACAAGCAAAACATGAGCTCGAGCAATACCGCCAAGAAGTTGCCGATCATTTAGCCAGTACTAAAAAGTTAATGAGCAAAATGCAGGACAGCTACGGCCAGCTATTAAACCATTTTGAAGAAACTAATCAGGTACTACTTACAGAGAAGCCAAGCCATCCTAGTGAGCCTTTTTTCTCAAAAGAGACTACGGAACAACTTCATGCATCATTAAAAAGTCGTCCCGAGCGCCGTCGCAGCGACAGAAACAATGAAGGCGTCGCTCAGCCAACCGATTACGTTGACGGCGAAAGCGGCTTATTTTCGGGTGAACGGTTAAACGTTGAGCAATCAAAAGCCTCTTGATGAACTTTTTTTTGACCCCATAGTCAGTAAATATAGTTTTTTACAATAGCGAAATAGCGCGTAGCTCTTTTAAGTTACGCTCGCTTTTTCAATGCTTTAACGCTTTTGCGGAGTATTTACTGACTATGAAATTGAAACACTCGTTATTAACAGCAGCTATTCTTTCCACTTCATTATTACTAGGCTCTAACGTAGCCCTTGCAAAATTACCCGTTGCAGTAGATGGGCAAAGCCTTCCAACCTTAGCACCGATGCTTGAGCGCGTCACACCGGGTGTCGTCAGCATTCAAGTGTCAGGTGCGAAAGAAGTGAGACGCCGAGTTGATCCATTTGATTACTTTTTTGGCAACCCACAACCGCGTAGCCAAAAGCGTCAATTTAGTGGACTAGGCTCAGGCGTTATTATCGATGCAGATGAAGGTTATGTCGTTACCAACAATCACGTTATTGCCGATGCCGAAAAGATCATTGTTACTTTAGAAGATGGTCGTGAGTTTGAAGCCAAGCTGGTTGGAACAGACAAAGAGTCGGACATCGCCTTACTTGAAATCGACGGCGATGATCTGACTGAAGTGAAGTTAGCCGATTCAGACAAGTTGCGAGTGGGTGACTTCTCTGTCGCAATTGGCAATCCATTTGGTCTTAGCCACACAGTCACCTCAGGGATTATCAGTGCGCTAGGTCGAAGTGGATTGAATATTGAAGGTTACGAAGACTTTATTCAAACAGATGCTGCAATTAACCAAGGTAACTCAGGCGGTGCACTTGTTAACTTGCGAGGCGAACTGATTGGTATCAACACAGCCATTTTAGGTGCATCTGGCGGTAACGTAGGTATTGGCTTTGCGATCCCATCTAACATGATGAAGAACCTAGTGGATCAAATTGTTGAATTCGGCCAAGTTCGACGTGGTTCTTTGGGCATTGAAGGCCGCACGTTAGATGCCGGTATCGCGAAAGCGCAAGGATTTGATGTTAAACAAGGTGCCTATGTTGCGCGTGTCATTAATGACTCTGCGGCATCAGAAGCCGGCATTCAGGCGAATGATGTTATTGTGAGCGTGAATGGTGATGAAATTCATAGCTTTGCGGAACTAGCAAGCAAAATAGCTACAATAGGTGAAGGCCGCACCGTAAAACTGGGTGTATATCGCGATGGTAAAGAACGCACAATTAAAGTAACCCTCAAAGGTCAAGGGGAAGCTCAGGCCCCAGCAGATAAAGTACACCCTATGCTCCGTGGCGCAGTACTTGAAAGTGGTGAGCGAAACGGTAATAAAGGCGTGGTTGTAACTTCCGTAGAGCCACGCTCTCCAGCAGCTCGCGTTGGGCTAGAAGAAGGCGACGTGATTATGCAGGTTAATCGCCAACGAGTAGATAGTATTCGCGACATGAGCAACCTGATTGAAGATATTCAGGGGAATATCGTGTTAGGAATTAAGCGAGGCCGAGACTCGGTATTCTTACTCATTCAATAAAATAAATTAACATTAAAAACACAGTGGCCCTTGCCGCTGTGTTTTTCTTTGTGCATCATAAAACTACAAACTTTAATTCATAAAGACTGCGCTCGTGTTTAAGCTAATTCGTTTTCTACTTCCGCCTTTTGTAGGCGGCCTATTTATCGCGTTTTTAATCATTTGGTTTACGCCTAGTTTGAAGCATTCCATCTTACCTAAGCTGGATGTTTCCAGTCATTACACCAGTCGGCATATGAGCTTTGCTGACGCGGTACAAAAAGCCTCTCCAGCTGTAGCGACTATTTTTTCCGAAAGCATTACCTCTGTACCACGCTACATGCGCGCCAATACCACTCAAGAGCTAGGCTCAGGCGTGATCATGTCTGCTGATGGTTATATTTTAACTAATTATCATGTCGTCAATGATGCCGATCAGATCATGGTGATCTTAACCGATGGGCGCCGCTTTGATGATGTACAGGTGATTGGTTATGATACCATTTCAGATTTAGCCTTATTGAAAATTGATGCCCAACACCTTCCTGTCATCCCTATCGATGACACATTCAGCCCCCGCGTTGGCGATGTTGTGCTTGCTATTGGTAACCCGCTTAATTTAGGTCAAACAATTACCCAAGGCGTGATCAGTGCAACGGGTAAACAAGCGCTTACAGACAGCCCCTACAATAACTTGCTACAAATGGATGCTGCGGTGAATGTCGGTAACTCTGGTGGCGCGCTGGTCAACTCAAACGGAGTACTTGTTGGCATCACTTCAGCTCAATTTAGAACTCGATACAATATTGATATTCAAGGTATTTCATTTGCAGTACCTTATAAACTCGCCAAAGAAGTCATGGAAAAATTGATCCGAGATGGACGCGTTGTACGTGGCTACCTCGGTTTTACCGGCTCTGCGGTTGACAACACAGGAAAAGAAGTTACCGATTTATATACCCGCATTGTAGGCTTGAGGATCAGTGATTTAGATCCGTTAGGGCCAGCTTGGCAAGCTGGTATGCAAGAGGGAGATATCATAGTAAAAGTAGCAGGCGAGCCTGTAACTAACCCACAACGAACATTGAAGTTTATTGGTAATACTAGACCTGGAACACGTCTTGAGTTCCAAGTGTACCGAGGGGATGCGTTACGTACTTTTACCTTGGTAGTAGCAGAGCTTGAAACCAGAGCAAATTGACCAGCGAAATTCAGCCAAGCGGATACAAAAAAGCGAGTAAACATCTTACTCGCTTTTTCAATAATTCAGTAGCTTAATTATGCTTACGTTTTATTTTCGCACCCAACTTACTGAGCTTGTTTTCAATACGCTGGTAACCACGATCGACATGATAAATGCGGTCTACAACCGTTTCACCACTGGCGACAATTCCCGTTAGGATCAGGCTGGCAGAAGCGCGTAAATCTGTCGCCATAACCTGAGCACCACTAAGCTTATCAGTATCACCACAAATAGCGGTGTTACCTTCTAAGCGAATGTTTGCACCCATACGTTGCAACTCAGGTACGTGCATAAAGCGGTTTTCAAAGATAGTTTCTGTGATCGTTGCACTACCCTGAGCAACTACATTCATTGCTGTGAACTGGGCTTGCATGTCAGTTGGAAAACCTGGGTGCGGCATAGTCTTAATATTAACAGCTTTAAGCTCACGGCCACGCATATCCAGATAAATACTGTCTTGGGTTATTTCCAACTTAGCATTAGCTGCTCTGAGTTTATCCAACACTGGCTCTAGGCTAGTATGATCGGTATTTTGACACAGCACCTCCCCTTGCGTCATCGCAGCTGCAACAAGGAAAGTCCCTGTTTCGATGCGATCAGGCAAAATTTTGTGCTCACAACCGGTCAATTTCTCAACACCCTGCACTTCGATTCGGTTTGTACCAGCACCCGAAATCTTTGCACCCATAGCCATTAAACACTCGGCTAAATTAATAATTTCTGGCTCTCGAGCAGCATTTTCTAGTACAGTTGTACCTTCAGCAAGGGTCGCTGCCATGAGCAGGTTTTCCGTCGCACCTACACTCACCGTTTCCATATAAATTTCAGCGCCTTTTAAACGACCATTAACTTGTGCGTTAATGTAGCCATTATCTACGCTGATCTGAGCGCCCATACGCTCAAGTCCGCTAATATGTATATCAACTGGACGAGCGCCGATAGCACAACCACCAGGTAACGAAACCTGCGCTTCCCCAAACCTAGCTAAAAGAGGGCCTAGTGCCAATACAGATGCACGCATTTGCTTGACAAGCTCGTACGGTGCAAGCACTTTATCCACCGTACTCCCATCTACTAGCAATACATCGCCTTGCCATTTGATACCTGCACCGAGCGTTTTCAAAAGCGCTTCGGTGGTACCAATGTCACGAAGTTGAGGAACGTTAGAAAAACGACTTTGCCCATCTGCTAGCAAAGCGGCGAATAAAATAGGCAGTGCCGCATTTTTGGCACCTGAAATAGTGACTTCACCGGCTAAAGTGGTGCCACCTTGGATAACAAACTGATCCATCGTGGCTCCATTATTGTGGAAGAATAAATTTGCGCTCGCGCTGCCATTCCGTCGGTGTAAAAGCTTTAATGCTCACCGCGTGGATCGTGCCATCTGAAATAGTACTCATTAATGGTCCATACACAAGCTGCTGCTTTTTCACTCGGCTTAAACCGTCAAAGCACTCTCCAACTGCAATCACTTCATAGTGATTGCCATTCGCTTTAACTATAACTTCTTCAAGTGATAGTGCATCACGTAGTAAAGTTTCGACTTGGTTTGTTTCCATTAGACTCACTCAAATAAATTAGATACCTGACCCAGTGCCATCAAATTATGGAGCTGTTCAGGGATATTTTTAAGCTCAAGGCGTTTACCTTGACGCTGCAATTGACCTAAAGAGTGAATTAACCAAGCTAAGCCCGCTGTGTCAACCCTTGAGACCTCAGAAAGGTCAAAATAGCGTGTTGACTGCACATTTTCTATCTGTTGATTAAGAAGGCGTTCATCCACCAAGCTATTTCGTGTCAGCTCACCTTTAATAACAACGAGCTGTTCATCTTGTCGAACAAACTCTAACTTATTTACTGCCATCATCCCCCCTAAATTGCACAGGAAGTTGGCTTTTTTTATCGAGTAAATCAATCACATGTTCTATACCTTGCTGGCGCAATATGCCATGTAACTCACTTTGTTTTGCGTCGAGTAAACTGATCCCTTCAGCCATCATATCGTAAGCGCGCCATTCGTTATCTGAGCCACGTCGAACTTTAAAGTCTATTTTAATGTCAGGCTTGCCCGCTTCAACAATTTTGGTCTTAACTATCGCAACTTGATCATCAGCAAAGTCTTTGGCTTGTCCAAATTCAACTTGTTGATTTGTATACTGAGTAAACACCCCAGCATACGTGGCTACAAGATAATTTTTAAATACCTCGATAAAGGTTTTGATGTGCTCTACAGCTTGGCGCTTCTCTTCTTTGTTTGTGATATTTCTCACCTTTTGAATGTAGCTTCCCAACACACGATACGATGCATATTTATAGTCTATGTAGGGTAAAAGCTCTTCCTCTACAATCACTCTCAGGTGTTCTTTATCTTGCGTAATGATAGCTTGATCTTTGGCAATGCGTTTGAAGGTATTGTCCGCAACTTGCTGCACCATCTTATAAGGATCATTTAAATCAACTGGAGCTTTAGCAATTGCAAACGAGCTTGCTACAAGCGCCACAACAGCAAAAAATAATCTAACAATCATCACTATTACTCACTACCTTGGTTAAATAAGAACTGGCCTATTAGCTCTTCCAGTACTAGCGCTGATTTCGTATCTGTCACAAGATCACCATCTTTCAACGCCTTACTTTCAACACCAAACAAGTCATCTAGCTCAGAGCCAGCGTTTCCAGATACTTCATTACCTAAACAAGTTTGTTTTGCCGACTCTGAGGCAATAACAGGAGAAATACCTAAGTATTGTTCACCTAAAATGCCTGAAGTAAGAATAGACACTGACGTCGTATCTGAAAACTGACATTCATAGCTTGCATCGATACTCATTGACACCACAGGCACAAATTCTTGTGGATGAATGCTAATGCCATCTACTCGGCCGACCACCACACCACCGACTTTTATCGGTGCGCGTGTTTTTAATGAACCAATATTTTCGAACTTGGCGTTTAACGTGTAAGTCTCTCCATTACCGCTGATGCCTGAGTTAGCGACCTTAAGTGCTAAAACAGCAAAAGCAGCAACACCAAGCGCCACAAACAACCCTACTAATATTTCAATTTTCCGTGTATTCATTTGTATTTAAAACCTTTTAACCTGAAAACATCACAGCAGTTAGTAGGAAGTCAAACCCTAATACCGCCAATGAAGAATGCACCACAGTCTCTGTTGTTGCTTTGCTGATCCCTTCCGATGTGGGAATACAATCATAGCCTTTATAGAGCGCTATCCACGTCACGATAAGGGCAAACACAAAGCTCTTAATCATGCCATTTAAAATATCTTTTTCGAACGAAACTTGCGACTGCATAATTGACCAGAAACTACCTGAATCAACACCTAACCAATCAACTCCAACCAAATGAGCCCCTAAGATAGCAACCGCAGAAAATATTAGTGCCAGTAATGGCATACTGATAAAGCCAGCCCAGAAACGTGGCGAAATCACGCGACGCAATGGGTCTATTGCCATCATCTCTAAGCTAGAGAGCTGTTCCGTTGCTTTCATCAAGCCTATTTCTGCAGTCAGAGCACTACCAGCTCGGCCTGCAAACAATAATGCCGTTACCACAGGGCCAAGCTCTCGTAACAAACTCAATGCAACCAGAGGCCCTAAGCTATCCTCAGCGCCGTAACCGACTAATACGGTATAGCCCTGAAGTGCTAACACCATGCCAATGAATAAACCCGATACCATGATGATCAGCAATGACTGATGGCCTACCATATAAAGTTGACGGATTAATAAAGCAGGTCCTTTACGTAAATTAGGCACACTCACCAGAGCACCAAGTAACATACGTGTAGCACGGCCAAGAGAAGCAAAACGACTAAGCGTTTTGTGACCGATGGTTTGTAATAAATTAATCACGATGCCACTCCCGATAACAACTCCTCTTCGTAACCTTTCGCGCGATAGTGAAATGGTACCGGGCCATCTGAAAGACCTTGTAAAAACTGCTGCACCAACTCAGATTCATGCTGAAGCATCTGTTCTGGTGTACCGCTACCTATTACGCCCTGCTCAGCGATGATCACGACATGATCCGCGATACTCAATACTTCGGTCACATCGTGGGTAACGATAAGCGATGATAGTCCAAGTACTTCATTAAGTGATTTTATTAGCTTTACCAAAACCCCCATTGAAATTGGGTCTTGCCCAGCAAAGGGCTCATCATACATGATAAGTTCAGGGTCAAGGGCGATTGCTCTTGCCAATGCTGCACGGCGCGCCATACCTCCAGACAATTCTGATGGCATTAAATCTTTAGCACCGCGCAACCCCACTGCCTGTAGTTTCATCAATACAACAAGGCGGATTAATTCTTCACTTAACTTGGTATGCTCACGCAGTGGAAAAGCCACATTGTCAAATACCGACATATCGGTAAACAATGCGCCACTTTGAAACAACATACTCATTTTGGTGCGAATATCATATAGCGCTTTTCGCGACATACTGGGAATACTTTGCCCTTCAAAAAGAATGTCACCTTGATCGGGCTTCAATTGCCCACCAATCAAACGCAGCATGGTGGTTTTACCTATGCCACTTGGGCCCATAATGGCCGTGATTTTTCCCTTTGGAACGGAGAAACTCATGTTTTTATAGATGATCCGATCACCGCGTGAAAACGTCACATCCTTGATTTCTACAATTGCTTGCGACAAGTCGCTCTCCACATCTACTTTTTCTGATTTTGTCATAATACGATTTTTTGCCCTTTTAAGGAAAAAAGTTTTCGTAAAATTTTGTAATATAGCGTGACTGAGTAAATCCTGAATAACTTGTCACTTCCCCCCTAAAAGCCTTCAATTACTTATACTTTTGCAAGTGTATTTGATACTATTTGCGCCAACGTTAGTTAATCAATCGGCTTCTCTTTTTATGGTTTTATCTTTTGTCATTTTGATCCTTGGATTTGCAGCACTTGTTTGGAGCGCCGATCGTTTCGTATACGGAGCAGCAGCCTTAGCTAAAAACTTTGGCGTGCCAACCCTAATCGTCGGCTTAACAATCGTAGCAATGGGATCGTCAGCACCTGAGATGATGGTTGCTGGGCAGGCTGCGCTTGCTGACAAAACGGACACCGCTGTAGGGAATGCGATAGGATCTAATATCGCTAATATATTACTCGTTTTGGGCATAACAGCGCTACTGAGGCCTCTGTCAGTCAGTTCTGGTATCTTAAAAAGAGAAATGCCATTACTCATATTAGTGTCGCTGGCCGCTTGGTTTATTGTCAGTGATAACCACTTTAGCTTTTACGAAGGTATAGCACTGCTGATAGGCTTTATTGCTTTCCTTGTTGCACTGATAGTTATCACTAAAAAAGGCTATGGTGGGGATGACCCACTCGTTAGCGAAGCGTGCGACGAAGTACCGAATGATGTGCCAACCTCTACAGCACTGTTTTGGCTTATTGTTGGTATGGTGCTTTTGCCTTTAAGCTCAGGCTACTTAGTTGATGCAGCCGTTGATATTGCCAAGTATTTTGGTATGAGCGATTTGTTGATTGGTTTAACCATCATCGCGGTTGGAACCAGCTTGCCCGAGTTAGCCGCCTGTGTGGCGGGCGTGTTAAAAAAAGAAGACGATCTTGCACTAGGCAACATTATTGGCTCTAATATATTCAATATTCTCGCAGTGTTGTCTATCGCTGGCATTATCAATCCTGCAACTATCGACGCCAATATTGCCACAAGAGATATATATATAATGCTCACAGCGACATTAGCGCTAGTGCTAATGAGCTTAAGTTTGACGGGGACACGTCGTATTAATCGTTTTGAAGGGGCCTTGTTACTGGGCTGCTTTATTGGTTACATGTATTACATTATCTAGGATCTTAGCCATGCTATCTAAGCAGTTTAAAGATACAGCCACACGCGTTATTGATATAGAGCGTCAAGCGATCCAAGAAATTGGCCAATATATAGATCAACATTTTGCTGCCGCATGTCAGGCCATCTTTGATTGTGAAGGCAGAACCATAGTTATAGGTATGGGTAAATCGGGCCACATCGGCAATAAAATTGCAGCGACCTTTGCTAGCACCGGCACCCCAGCCTTTTTTGTTCACCCGGGTGAAGCAAGTCATGGCGACCTAGGTATGATCACCAAACAAGACGTTGTGCTGCTCATCTCAAACTCGGGTGAAACAAGCGAAGTACTCAATATCATTCCTGTCATCAAACGCATTGGTGCCAAAACCATTTCTATGACAGGAAACACTGAATCTTCGATGGCAAAATTATCTGATATTCATTTATGCATTGCCGTATCCCAAGAAGCATGTCCTCTTGGACTTGCTCCAACAGCCAGCACGACTGCAACACTGGTAATGGGCGACGCATTGGCCGTCGCGCTTTTAGAAGCCAGAGGGTTTACGGCAGATGACTTTGCCCTTTCTCATCCAGGTGGCTCATTAGGCAAACGTTTACTACTCACACTGGGTGATATCATGCACACAGATGAACAAGTCCCAAAAGTTTCCCATTTAAGTAGCATCAAGGACGCCCTATTTGAAATGTCTTCCAAGGGGCTTGGTATGACCACCATCATCAATGAACAAGGACAGCTACTCGGTATTTTTACCGATGGTGATTTACGCCGTATTATCGAACAACGCATCGATTTACATGCCACACTTATTCATAAAGCCATGACAGTTAACTGCACCACAGCAACAGAGCACATGTTAGCTGCAGAGGCACTTAATATTATGGAAACGAAACGAATTAATGGTTTGGTAGTCATAGATGATGAAAAGCGTCCCATTGGGGCCCTAAACACACAGGATTTGTTACGTGCAGGAGTGCTCTAGCATGATGTCACGCGTTATAAACACAGTGAAATCATTCATCAATAGTTCAGAACGCCACGACTATGGTGATAATATGTGCAGCATTTGGCAGCTTTTCATGTTGAGATATGTATTATGAGTAACACTCGGGTGCTCATATTCGCGATTTTTGTCATCGCAATGACATGGCTTTGGTATCCTTACTTGACGCAAAATGATAGCCAAGACAATAAGCAAAATGATGTTATCGCTAAGCCCGACTACATCGCAATGCAATTACAGCAAACATCATACAATGAAACAGGCGTCAAAAGTTACACGGTGACTGCAGACAAAATGGAATTGTATCAAGAGCTGGGCTTTAGTCATTTTACTAAACCCGTTTTTACGCTCTATAACGGCCCACAGAATTGGCTGATATCAGCAACGGAAGCAACGCTATACGAAAATAATACGCTTATGTTGGAAGGCAATGTTGAGGCAAAAAACCTAACGACAGGTGCAATGATTAACTTGATAAAAGCAGACAATATCCGTGTTGAAATAAAAGAACGTTTGATGCAATCGGAGCGACCCGTAGAGATCACAGGACCTAGCCTGAAAATTAACGGCAAAGGCCTTTACGCCGATTTAAACACAGATATTATCGAACTAATTAACCATACTCGAACTATTTATTATGACCAATAAACTCATGTATTCTCTCGCGGTGGTCAGCCTACTATTCGGCCAGCTCGCACTAGCTCAATCAACAAACCCTGTCAATGAGGTATCAATTAAAGCAGGCAAACAACAAGCTCAATTGAAAACCAATATTGGCATTTTCGAGCAAAATGTCGAGATCATTCACGGCAGTCGAAAAATCAATGCCGATAAGCTAGAAGTACATCGAAGAGAAGAGCTTGGTGACAATAAACAGTTACTGGTGGCAACGGGTTCTCCTGCTCGATTTTCGGAAAAACAGCCGGACGGAACAGAACTGACCGCAAGTGCGCAAGAAATTCGCTATGACGTAGCCAACCGCACTTTAGTGATCAAAGGAGATGCCAAAATCAACCAAGCTGGTCAAATTATTCGCGCACAGTCAATAACATATGATATGGAAAAACAGCTGATCAGTGCAGAACGTGGTGAGCAAGACAACGCGCGAGTCCACACGATTTTGGTTCCAGAAAAAGCCCCAAAGCAAACAGGCAAAGGTAATTAAGCATGAGCGTGTTAACAGCAACTGCTTTAGCAAAAAGCTATAAAGGGCGACAGGTCGTTAAAAATGTAAGCCTAAGTGTTGAAGCTGGTAGCATTGTTGGGCTGCTCGGTCCAAATGGTGCAGGAAAAACAACGAGCTTTTATATGATCGTTGGATTAGTACCCAGCGATCATGGCTCTGTATGCATCAATGACCACGACATCACCTTACTGCCGATGCACAACCGTGCTCGACTTGGAATTGGCTATCTTCCTCAAGAGTCATCCATTTTTAGAAAGCTAACCGTTTATCAAAATCTCATGGCTATTTTAGAAACTCGTAACTCGCTTAATAAAGAAGCACGCGAGCAAATAGTGAACGAGTTGTTAGATGAGTTTAATATTCAACACATTAGAGATAGTTTAGGTATGGCTCTGTCTGGTGGTGAGCGTCGCAGAGTAGAAATTGCTCGCGCTTTAGCCGCAAATCCTAAATTTATCCTATTAGATGAGCCTTTTGCTGGTGTTGATCCAATTTCAGTGTTAGATATAAAGAAAATTATCGAACATTTAAAAAATCGTGGCATTGGTGTACTAATCACCGACCACAATGTTCGGGAAACCCTTGATGTATGTGAAAAAGCTTATATTGTATCACATGGTGAGCTTATCGCCTCGGGCACGCCAGAGCATGTTTTGGCGGATCAAACCGTGCGAGATGTCTACCTTGGTGAGCAATTCAGGCTATAGTTAAAACATTCTAGGTCACAATAATAATAGAGATTAGAAGGATTGTTAAAGGTACATGAGGCAATCGTTACAGCTGCGCATGGGGCAGCAACTTACCATGACACCACAACTACAGCAGGCAATACGTCTGTTGCAGTTAAGTACGCTAGATCTTCAGCAGGAAATCCAAGAAGCACTGGACAGTAATCCTCTTTTGGAAGTAGAAGAATCTGACGCGGATCTCGATACCTCGTTACAAGAAAAAAACGGTAAAGATAACAGCCAAGATGATGGGCATAACGATGGCCTAGACAGTGAGTCGGTAAGCGATTATGAAATGGACTCTGATGCGGCATTAAGTAAAGATACCGTTAGTGATGAATTGGCTATGGATGTCACTTGGGACGAATACATGAGTGCGGCACCAGCCGCTAGCAGTGGCCCAATGCCTGAAGATGAAACAATTTATCAAGGTGAAACCACCGAAACCTTGCATGAATACCTTATGTGGCAGTTAGAATTAACGCCATTTAGCCCTATTGACCATGGTATCGCAGTGGCTATCGTTGAGGCCATTGATGATAACGGGACATTAACCTTAAGCACCGAAGAAATACTCGACAGCATTAATGATGGTCATTCTGGTGAGCCCATAGAACTTGATGAAGTTGAAGCCGTACTTAAACGCATTCAATTATTTGACCCTGTCGGGATTGGTGCGCGCAACCTGCAAGAATGTTTGTGTATTCAGCTCAACCAATTTGACCAAAAGACAACTCCTTGGCTGAATGAAACAAAAATGATTCTAAACGAGCACATAGATTTGCTCGCTAGCCGTGATTATCGAACGTTGATGAAAAAAACAAAGCTTAAAGAAGCCGAGTTAAAAGAAGTCATGACACTCATTCACAGCTTAAACCCAAAACCAGCAGCCAGTATCATTCGAGAAGAGTCTGAGTACGTCATTCCTGACGTATCCGTGAAAAAAATGAAAGGTCGCTGGGTGGTGGAGCTCAACCCAGAATGCATGCCAAAAATTCGCGTTAATGACCACTATGCCTCCATGTCTCGCTCTGTAAAATCAAGCTCAGATAGTCAGTTTATCCGCTCGCATTTACAAGAAGCTAAATGGTTTATTAAAAGCTTAGAGAGCAGAAATGAAACTTTAATGAAAGTTACCAATTGCATTGTGCAACAACAACAGGCATTCTTTGAGCATGGCCCTGAAGCAATGCGACCTATGGTGTTAAACGATGTTGCAGAGATGGTCGAAATGCACGAATCAACTATCTCTCGCGTAACAACACAAAAATACATGCACACACCTAGGGGCATTTTTGAGCTGAAGTATTTCTTCTCTAGCCATGTAAGTACCGAAAACGGAGGTGAGTGCTCATCAACAGCGATTCGAGCGCTTATCAAAAAGTTAATAGCTGCTGAAAATACAGCCAAGCCGCTGAGCGATAGCAAAATAGCAGACATATTAGCAGAGCAAGGAATTAAGGTGGCCCGACGCACCATAGCAAAATATCGGGAGTCGTTAGCCATTCCACCGTCTAACCAGCGTAAAAGCTTGATTTAGACGTATTACTAAAGAAGGAAAATGCTTATGCAACTAAATTTAACTGGTCGTCATGTAGAAATCACTGATTCATTAAGAGACTATGTCAACAACAAGTTTGCGAAGCTAGAAAGGCATTTTGATCACATCAATAATGTACATGTGATCTTAGATGTTGAAAAGCTGGTCCAAAAGGCCGAAGCCACCTTGCACGTAAATGGTGGAGAATTATTTGCTTCAACAGAACATCAGGATATGTACGCGGCGATCGACGGGCTTATTGATAAGCTAGATCGTCAAGTGATCAAACACAAAGAGAAGCTTACTCGACACTAATCATGAAACTAAGCTCGATTATAAACAAGGACTGCAGTAAAGCTGCGGTCCTTTTTAATAGCAAAAAACGTGTACTTGAATATATCAGTGAACTGGCGCATGAGCAGTTGCCTCAACTAAATCAGCACGATATTTTGAACGCATTAATGACCAGAGAAAAGTTGGGCAGTACAGGGATCGGCAAAGGGATCGCAATCCCTCATGGCAGAATGGCAGGTATTGAACAAGTAACAGCAATGCTGTTAGTCAACCAGCAAGGTATTCCATTCGATGCGATTGATAATAGGCCCGTAGATATTTTTCTCGCGCTCATTGTGCCTGAAGGCGATAACCAACAACATCTTAAAACGTTGGCTGAAATTGCAGACAAGCTCAACGATAAAGAGTTTTGTAAACAGCTAAGGAACGCTAGCAATGATGATGAACTTTATGAGATTATTGCTTCAGCACACTAGGTAACTAAGAGAAGCATTATGGAATTAATCATTGTCAGTGGCCGCTCTGGTTCAGGAAAATCAGTGGCGCTACGTGTACTTGAAGATCTAGGCTATTATTGCGTCGATAATATCCCCGTTAACTTACTACCTTCATTAGTTAGAAGCGTATCTGACAACTTCGATAAAATTGCGGTTAGTATAGACGTGCGCAACCTTCCAAAAGAGCAGCAAGATTTCAACGATATTCTAGAGTATCTACCGGGCTTTGCTAATCCGATGTTGTTCTACCTAGACAGTGATGATAACACCTTGATCAAGCGATTTTCTGAGACTCGTCGCTTACATCCGCTGTCGATGAACGATTTGCCATTAGATTTAGCCATTCGTGAAGAAAAACAGCTACTAGATGTGCTCACTTCACGTGCCGATGTACTTATCGATACAACTGACCTCAGTGTTCACCAATTAGCGGAAACCATTAGAGAACGTATTCTAGGTAAAAAAGACAAACAGCTCATCGTTACCTTTCAGTCTTTTGGATTCAAACACGGCATTCCAAAGGAAGCGGATTATGTATTTGATGCACGCTTTTTACCCAACCCTCACTGGGAGCCTGAGCTAAAACCACTAACTGGCCTTGATCAACCCGTCAAAGATTACTTAGCAAGCCATAGCATAGTGCAAAAGTTTACTTGGCAAATTCAAACCTTTGTGCAAACTTGGTTACCACATTTAGAGCGTAATAATCGCAGCTATCTCACCATTGCAATTGGTTGTACCGGTGGACAACATCGCTCCGTTTATTTAGCACAAACAATTGGTGAGAGCTTTGCGCGCACCCACCCGAATATTAAGATCCGCCATAGAGAACAAGACAAGTAGAATTATGCGTTGCCAAGACACCTTTTTAATTCAGAATAAATGCGGTTTACACGCACGTGCAGCTTCGGTACTTGCACAACTTGCCGACAAGTTTGATGCGCAAATCACCCTATATCAAGATGATAAATCAGCGGATGGAAACAGCGTACTCGCATTGTTACTACTTGAAAGTAGCCAAGGAAAGGAAATTAAAGTCGTGTGCGATGGCCCTGATGCACAAGGTGCACTCGCTGCGATTGGCGATTTAATTGCGCAAAAGTTTCATGAGCAAGAATAAGTTAGCGATTCGATAACAAATATAAATTCCCTCCCAGATACTTGGTAAGGCATTTAAATTTACGTTAAACTCTTATGCAAGATGTCGTGCCTAACTTTCCCGTTCAAATCATAGCTGTTTCTTCAGCTTCTTCTTAATTAGGCATTTTTATAATTAGAACATACAAAAAATAGGAAGCCTATGCCTGAAGCCCTTGAACAAGACTACACACTACAACAACTGCAACAGGTCACGCAGGCGCTAAATAGTGGGCAATTTGTTCAAGTCAGGCGTATTTTAGCCGAAACAGCCCCGTGTGATACAGCACTACTGCTTGAGTCATCCCCTCATAAAGTTCGTCGTCAACTTTGGCAGCTCGTTGATCCTGATATTCAAGGTGATGTTCTAGAAGAACTATCTGAAGATGTGCGTTTAAGCATTATCGTGCAAATGGAACCCGAGCTGATCGCCGCAGCAACGGAAGACATGGACGATGATGACCTTGGTGAAGTTTTAAGAAGCTTGCCTGAAACCGTTTATCAAGACGTAGTCGGGGCCATGGACGCGCAGGATAGAGAGCGGGCAACGCAAGCGCTATCCTATCAAGAACGCTCAGCTGGCGCCTTGATGAATACCGACACCGTTACCATTCGTCCAGACGTGTCACTCGATGTTGTGCTTCGTTACTTAAGGCTTCGAGGAGAACTGCCAGACGGAACTGATGATTTATACGTTGTCGACAAAGATAACTGTTTTATAGGCGCACTCTCTCTCAACAGTTTATTGACCAATTCCCCCGAACAATTGGTGCGCGATCTCATGGATACGGACAAAGAGTCAATCCCAATCACCATGGATGAAACCGAAGTCGCACAGTTATTTGAACGTCATAATTGGATCTCAGCCGCTGTCGTGGATGACAACGCTCACCTATTAGGGCGTATTACCATCGATGATATCGTTGATGTTATCCGTGAAGATGCCGAACACAGCCTCATGAGCATGGCGGGTCTTGATGACGAAGAGGACACCTTTGCACCAGTTTTTAAAAGCTCTAAACGTCGCTCAATTTGGCTAGGGATCAACTTGCTCACGGCATTGCTGGCCGCCTTTGTCGCCAGCTTTTTCGAGAGTACCCTCGATATTTTGCCTTTCTTAGCGGTACTCAACGGCATTGTACCAAGCATGGGTGGGGTTGCAGGGAGTCAAACCCTGACTTTGGTTATTCGTGGTATTGCACTTGGTCATATCAACCAAACCAACCAAAACTTTATTTTAGGTAAAGAGCTGGCCATCGGTGCACTAAACGGCGTCTTATGGTCAATATTGATTGCTGGCGTAGTCGCATTGTGGCAGTGGGATTTTGTGCTGGGTGCCGTTATTGCCTTTGCCATGTTTATGAACTTACTTGCTGCGGGGATCGCTGGTGCCAGTATTCCCATCATACTTAAACGCATGAATATTGACCCAGCGTTAGCTGGCAGTGTCGTTCTTACAACGGTAACGGATATCGTGGGGATCTTTGCATTCCTCGGCACCGCTACTTGGTTCCTAATATAATAGTCATTAGAAAAGGGCCTGATAGGCCCTTTTCTAGACATATTTATCTCTAAGCGCCAGCAACCTGCATCGAATCAATCAACACAGATCCCGTTTGTACAGCACCTCGATGTTCAATATCGCCACCTAAAGCTTGAATACCTTTGAACATATTTTGTAAATTGCCCGCGATAGTAATTTCACTCACTGGATATTGAATTTGCCCGTTTTCAACCCAAAAACCAGCCGCGCCACGAGAGTAGTCACCTGTCACCGTGCTCACACCTTGCCCCATCAACTCAGTCACTAATAAGCCTGTGCCCATCTCTCTTAACAGCGCGTTGAGATCATCATGCGTTTGTTGCACTAACCAGTTGTGGATACCTCCCGCATGCCCTGTTGCTGTCATCCCCAAACGGCGAGCAGCGTAGCTGGCGAGCAGGTAAGTTCGTAATTCACCACCGTGGATAATATCTCTATCTACCGTTTTTACCCCTTCGCTATCAAACGGACTCGATGCAAGGCCTTTTGGTAGATGAGGGCGTTCCAAAATATTCACGCAGGGGTTAAATACTTGCTTGCCCAATTGGTCGAGTAAAAAGCTCGATTTTCGGTATAAAGCGCCACCGCCAATCGCGGAAACCAGATGCCCAAACAAACTATTCGCGATATCAGCACGAAATATAACGGGTGTTTGCATCGTGTTGAGCTTGCGGGGATTCAGTTTATCTAAAGTGGCTTGCGCCGCTTCAAGGCCAATGTCTTTCGCCGATTTTAAGCCTTGTTGCTCTCTTGAAATTGAGTAAGCAGAATCACGTTGCATTTGCTCACCTTCTTTACCGATCACCATGGTACTTAAAGTGAGACGGGTACGAGGAAAACCAGCTAAAAAACCATGGCTGTTGCCATAGACCCTTAAACCTTGATGACTGGCAAAACTCGCACCATCCGAGTTTACAATACGCTCATCAGCATTTAGCGCCGCTCTTTCAGCTTCCAAGCACAGCTCAATACCCTGCTCTGGCGTCACTTCCCAAGGATGATATAAATCTAAATCTGGCGGGTTCATCTCCATTAGCGCTTTATCAGCAACACCATTGCATGGATCATCCGAGGTAAACTTCGCGATATCTATCGCTTTTTCAACAACACTCTTTAGTGCCTGTGGACTTAAATCAGCGGTTGACGCATTACCTTTATGATTGCCAACATACACACTGATGCCTAGACCCCCATCTTGATTGAACTCAATCGTATCTACCTCACCCATACGCGTGCTCACCGAAAGTCCCGACGTGCTCGACATCGCAGCTTCAGCAGAAGTTGCTCCTAATTTTTTAGCGAGGCTCAAAACTTCAGAAACCGCTTCTTTCACTTCATCTATTTGCTTATAAATAGGGTCATGTTGAGATCCCTGCATGCTGATCATCTCTCAAAAATGGTTATTCTCTTTTAATGCTAACACACATCGAAACTATCGCCCCATTCAAGCAAAGCATTTGTGTCGGAAAATTGATATACTTACGACAAATTGGTTAAACCTAAACAGATCATGGCTAAGCAAAACAAACCTGACATTGAAGAAGAGATCATCTACGTATCAAAAAGTGAGCTAAAACGCGACGCGCAACAGTATCAGCAATTGGCCCAAGACCTTGCTGGTATGGCAAAAAAACAGCGCGACAAACTTCCGCTCAGTGATGATTTGCTTGAGGCAATGGTTGTGGCAGACAAAATCCGCCAAAAAAGTGAAGCGTACCGACGCCATATTAACTACATCACCAAAACTTTACGTTTGACTGACAATGTAGCTGAAATTGAAGCCGCGATTGATTTAATGCTTAATAAAAATAATCAAGCGGATGTCATGCTCAATAAAATAGAGTTAGTCAGAAATGAGCTGATCGCCCAAGGTGACAGTAAAATCAACGAACTATTAGCCGAGTACCCTTCGTTAGAACGCCAAAAGATGCGTCAGCTAGTGCGCCAAGCGACGAAAGAAGCCAAGGATGAAAAGCCAGCAAAAGGTCACAAAGAGCTGTTCCAATATTTAAAAACAGCAATGATGCCGTGAGCTAGATAGCAATAGATTTAAATAAAAAAACCAGCGAGTGCTGGTTTTTTTATTGCAAAGGTTTAGTACTTCTCGGCACTCAACGACGTCACCAATTGGCTATATTCATTATGGTGAGTATGCTGCCAAATATCACCTTGCCCCAATGTTTGTAACTCATTCAGTTTCGTAGCTATCTCATCCCAAGCATCGCTTAAATCAATATGACCTTTATGTGTGATTGAAGCTCCAGCGCGTTCAATATGCATTTTCGTTGATGATTGTCTGGGCTCTCGAGTTAATTTCAACCAAACGCCTTTCCCTGGTTCATGCCAAAAAATGCGCTCATCATCAGCACTACCGCCTTGAAACTGATTGAGATAGAACAGCCAAACTTCATCGTAATCGCCACGTTCCAGCGCTTTTTGTGCATATTCCAAAGCACTAAAAATCACGCCAGGCCCATTTTCGCTTAGTGCCAATGTTTCTTGTACGTCCACATTACACATAGCACAAATAGTCGTTACTAATGCATTTCCAACACTCGTATCTAAGTCAGGCATCCAATAGCTCAAAACGATCAAGTCAGGGTTACCATTAGGTGCCAGTTTCTCAACCATTTCAGTGTGCGATGGCACCTTGCTGCGATTGATAATATCAATGCTTTCTTGTGGTGTATCACTGACCTTTGCCGTACCAATGCTTTGCAACTGCTTCATGTAGTACTGGGTGCCACTGTAATTCATTTGCACTCGACCGTGACCGACAGGGAAACTTTCTATACGTATATCTTGTAAGTACATGTCACTTTTCCTTTTATTCTTTTATTAAAGCTGAGGTATAGAAAAAGCCAGTTCCCGTAGCAAGCAGCAAACACAAATCACCGGCTTTGATTTTTCCTTCACTTTTTGCTGTGCAATAGTTCAAGAAGTTGTCAGCGGTAAAGCAATGACCGATGCGTGGCACATTGTCGACATATATCAAAGAACGGTCTACGCCTAGGTGCTGAGCCACGGTTTTCCATGACGACTTGTTGGTGATCGGTGGCAAAATCAATTTGACGTCATCAAGCTTATAGCCAGCTTGCTCAATACTCTCAGTGACAAAATCTTTGAGTCTATCCAAGCTATCCTTTTTAAACTCTTCAAGTATCGCCGGATCGTTAAACCCCATATGAAAACGACTATCAATTTTCATATTGGTGTTTAACACCTGACATCGTGGTGAGCGCTTAGTCACCAAAGCTGCAGTTGACGCATCCCCAGTGATCGCGGTCCCCGGCTGCTTACGCCAGCTCCCAAAGCTTCTATCTCCGGACAGAATAATGACCGCTTCATCATCTGGCGCGTCATGCAATAGCGTCTGTGCGTTTTTTAATGCTGTAATAGCAGCCGCACAGCTAACTTGCGTAACAGCCATTGCATTGCACTGCTTTAGCCCATAACGCGCTACAATTTGCTTTAACAAAGGCTCCAGTGGCGCCTGATTTACACCTACGGTATGGGTATACAATAAATGCGTTATCTTATAGTTTTGCATCACTGGTTTTTCAAACAACTGATCCAGAGAACCGGTGAGCAAATCTAGCAACGGCAGGTCTGGGTCGTAAGCAATTTCCTTTTGACCTAAAAACGTTGTATGTACAAAAAGATCGTCTTTCGTCAGGGATAGCTCTTCTTGCAAATCTTTAATGGCGACTCTGCGCTTGGGAACAAAATGGACTAACTCTTCAATACCAATCATCGTACGCTATTCCTTATTTTATGTTCTACGCAGCAGCGGTAAGTTGTGATACATCGACTTTGCCATTCACAGACAATGGCATTGCAGATAAGAATTGGATTTCCCCAAACATATAATCCGAGTCTATTTTCTGTTCTAACCAAGCTTTGAATGCATCTTGAGCAGCTTCACTTTTATCGACTAAAACCAAAAACAGCTTTGCGATTTCATTGTCTAACTCATCTTTAACGCCAGCAACCTGACAAATTTCAACATTATCATGTTGATAAACAATGCTTTCCATATCTCTTGGGTAAATGCAAAAGCCTTTTTGCTTAATGAGATCCTTCACTCGCCCTTTAAAATATAAGAAACCATCGGCATCACGAGAAAATAAATCCCCAGTTGCTAGCCAGTTGTCATCTCGATATTGACCGCGTATCAACTGCGCACCGCCAGTACTGTTAACGTCAAAGTATTGCTGAAAGACCGAAGAGCCTCGCACATACAATTGACCAATCTCCCCTGCGGCGAGCTCAACTAAGCGCATATTGCCAGAGCTATCTTCTTGCTCTGAAAATATTTTTGCTTCAAGCCCTGGCATGGGAATACCCACGGAGTCACTTTTACTATGTAAATATTCAGGTGGTAGATATGAAACACGTTTTGATTCCGTCAAACCGTACATTTTAACTACCTTAGAACCTGCAAACTTCTCTTCCAGTCCTTTGGCTGTGTGTGCAGGGAACACCCCCCCTGTACTGGTGATTAAGCGTACACCAGGGATTAAGTTAGGAAAGTGCTGCAAGTACTTATTTAAATTCGTAGCTAAAGCTGGGATCAACGGCAATATCGTAATGCCTTGACGTTTAACAATACCAATTAAACTCATCGCATTTACGGGCTTGCTCGACACGACTAATTCACAACCAGTCGCGAGGCTAAAGAATAGCTGATAAAGACCATAGTCAAACGACAATGGAGAGATTAGTAAAATACGATCCGATTGTTTCACACCAAGATAGTCCACTATAGAACGCAATGCCGTCAGCACATTATTGTGCGTCAGCATTATCCCTTTAGGCTTCCCTGTACTACCGGAGGTATAAATGATCAGCGCTATATCCACCCCTGTTAGTTTAGGTGGAGTTAGGTATTCAAACTGAGATTGCTGCTTGTGGTTAAGGTTCATCGTGCGTGATAAGCTGCCCGCTTGCGGATCCAATACATACTTTGCACTACAATCTTCAACAATATTTTGTAACGCCGAGTTTGCCATATCACTTTTCGCAGGCACAACCACACCACCTTGGTACCAAACACTCAGTAGCGCTGCAATTGTTTCAATGTCATTTGAAACTTTTACCACCACTTTTTCTTGATAACCGATACCTTGATAGATGACTAACGCATTTTGTAGTGTTTGTTGTAGCGTGTCATTATCTTGCTTATCGTTACTAATTTGACCCTGCCAGTGACCTTGTAGTACTGGTTCAATCAGGTCCTTGAGTGTAAACAAATTATCCATACTCTTTCTCCAGATTATTCCCATTTGAAGGTTTTTATCGCAAATATCATTGCTACCAAGCTCATCACTGCCACAACCACAAAGGTTTGACTGTTATCAGCTAAGCTCTCGTTGTAATACAGCTGAGACTCAAATAAGTCATACAAATAGCTTGCTGGTATTACTTTTGAAACCGCATCAAGCCACTCTGGAAAGAAAGTTCTTGGAAATGTTGAGCCACTAAGAAACAACATAATAAGGAAGATAGCATTAGCGATGGCTGTCGCCGTTTGAGGTCTACTGCACACGTTGGCAATAATAAAACCAATCGAGCAAAACAAAATGCTTCCCAAAGCAAGAATTAATACAATGCTGGCCAGATCACCATTGGGTTTTACTGAAAAAAATACATATGCACCGCTAATCACCAATAATGCACCTAGCACAATGATCACAAACTGACGCATGATTAAACCAGCTATGACGTGAAACTGGTTAAGATCAGTCACCTTAAGGCGCTTATAAACGCCGCTTTGGTAATCAGCTGACAACACTGTTGTGATGGCAAAGATACCACCAGACATCACCGTGATCACAAATACACCTGCAACATTCATTAATCGAGGATCATCACCACCAGGGACTTGTGATGCCATGCCACCAAATACGGATAACATTAATACCAACATGGCGAGTGGATATAAAAAAGACCAAAGCAAAGCTGTTTTGCTGCGAGATGCAATCGTGCACTGCATTTGAAAAAAAGACATTAACTTGCTCATGCGACGCTCCCTTCTTCTGTAAGACGAACAAAAACATCTTCTAAAGAAGATTTACCGATACTGAACTTGGCAATTGGAAAGCGTAGGGAGATTTGTTCAATGATCCCGAGCACTTTGCCATCAATTGCATCCACATCAAATGAGTACTTGCCATGTTGCTGCTGCGGATTTTTAATACCAACCAACTCCAGATCTTCGATGGCAACAGGCGTTTCCAAAGCAAGCTCAACATGATAGGTTTCGTTATACTTTTGAATGATGTGCTCAGGCGTGTCGGTGACGAGGATCTCTCCACGATTCAAAATAGCCACACGATCCGCTAATGCTTCCGCTTCCTCAATATAATGGGTAGTAAAAACAATCGTTTTACCTTGTTTCTTAAGTACTCGGATTAATTCCCAAATCTTTAAACGGATCTGTGGATCTAAGGCATTCGAAGGCTCATCAAAGAATAGAACATCTGGTTCATTCACGAGCGACAATAAAATAGATAATTGCTGCTTTTGACCTCCAGATAAGTCCTTGTACTGGCAATTTTGTTTGTCATCTAAATTGACCAAAGCAAGATATTCTGACAAGTGTTCACTTCGAGTTGAGTAGAATGAACAGTAGTATTTAATTAACTCTTTTACCGTCAGGTTATCGTAATACACTGGCGTTTGAAAAACGGGACCAATTTTTAGTTTTTTACAGGTTCGTCCACTTTCGGAGAAAAACTGCAGATCTCCAGAGTCATACGACTTCAGGCCCATTAAAATCTCAAGTGTGGTGGTCTTGCCCGAGCCATTTGGACCAAGCAGGGCAAAGATCTCGCCCCGCCCAACCTCAAAACTCACCCCCTTGAGCGCATGGGTATCCGCATAGCGCTTGGTTAACTTATTGATACTTATCAAACTCATAATCCGCTCTCTTAAAATTAAGGCGTAACCCTTAAGCTGCCAATTCAAAAGAAATCATTTGATTATGCATATCAGACAATGTCGTCAGCTCGTCAAATTCAAGCTCCGATGGGTCGATTTGAAAATCGTTATAAATTTCTTCACACGCAATGATCACCTCAACAATATTGAGTGAATCAATGCCAATATCGGCCAAAGGTACCGTGGCATCAACGGTATCTGTTTTAAGTGCTTCTGCAGTTACATTGATTAGTTTTTCAAGTAATTCTGGGTATTGAGTTGTAGACATGTTTTATATTCCTGTTGTTATTAAAATATATGTAATAAATATGAGAGATTGACACCTAAACCTGATGATATTTCGCCAAGATCGGTACCTTTATTCTCACGATAAAAATTTGTTTTCAGTAATAACTCAGAGTTATCACCAATTGCTTTTTTCAACGAAAATGAAAAAATATAACTACCATCATCAACATTAATAAGAACACTCGGCTTATACTGAACATCGTAACTCTCATAAAACCCTGTAAATGAGCTATATAAATAATTAACACCGAGATATTCATTTTTAAAAATTGATTGATTTATATTAAAATCTGCATGACCCAAAGATAAATAATGCTTTACCGAGTCATCAATTTGGTTTTGTAATCTTCCATGTGCAAAACCACGCCCATTGTGAAAATACTCCAAGTTCACCCTTTGTTTATCGTCAATAAATTTGGTCAAACCCAAGTAGATATCTTGATAGCGATTCCTTGCACTCAGACTCTCAAGGGTTTGACCAAAATACTGTGGCGACCAAAGGTAATTTGCATCCACTTCTACATGCACGGCTTCTAAAGCAAAAGTGGTGGCCCAAGGGAGGCTTGCATCCAGCGTTATTCCCACCTTATCTGAGTAATTACCGTTTTTAGCCAAGATTAAAGCGCCATCCAAATCACCTTTAAAACTCAACTTGAACGCCGATTGTTTACCGTTAAAAAAATCCTCATTGTGATTTGTGAGCAAAGCCGAGAAATCGTAACTTTCACCAATCACTTCATATTGCAATAAATCGATCCCTCTATAACGAGTCGGGTCCATCGAGTCGAAGTTTTTCGTGGTAAAACCATTGTCAATAACATCTGCTGGGCGCCATTGAAAACCTGAACTCCAGCCAAGGTTCTTTCTACCCAACGTCAGATATTGGCTTTTATTTGCAAAGCTACTTCGATAGAAATATTCGAGCATCAAAGAATTATCTTCATAGCTTTTAACATTTCCATACTTTAGCTCTGTATAATTAGACATTGCGCGAAATTTAAATAAGTTCGCATCATCTAATTCATATTTTAATATTGCATCGATCGTCGAGCTGCTTTCATAAAAATCATTATCTGCTCGTAAATCTTTTTCTGGTGTATATGTTCCTTGAAAAATGAAATCTATACTAGTTGTCAGATTTGACATCTCAGGCACTTTTTTGGCTGCAGGGTCTATTTGCGCAAATGGATCAAACGACTCTGCTTGTACACAAGTGCTCACTATCAGGACACTTCCAAAAACTACGTGTTTGATCATCACAGCAACTTCCTACACTTAAATTTGCGAAAAATGCTCTTTGGATAAGGACTTAAAGTCTTCATCTATATCCGCTATCGCACTCAACTTAGAATCAACGTGCGCCAATGTGTTGGCGAAAAAGAACTTCGCACTGTGTATTTTTCCTTCGTAGAAAGCGCTATCGTAGTCACCCTCGCCATGCTGCAACGCTCTACTTGCAACAACGGCGTTTTCAAGCAATAACCAAGCAAAAACCACATCGCCAAAACATGACATAAAGCGTGTCGAGATAAGGTAGATCTGCTCCATCTCACCACTTGATAACCAATTTCCATAACGACTCAGAGTGCTTGATAGACTCGATGCCACTTGAGCGAGCTGCTCAAACAACGGCGAAAGCTCCGGCACTTCGTGCTTCAATTCATAAAATTCAACGAGTTCTTCTTGCCAAAAATCAAAAGCACGAGATTTCTTACCCAGGGATAATTTACCGCGCAATAGATCGGCTGCCTGCATGTAGTTGGTCCCTTCCCAAATACTCATGATTTTCACATCGCGAGCACGTTGCTCTAGCGGAAAGTCGCTGATGTAGCCGTATCCCCCATGAACTTGAATGGCGGTTTCACAGACTTGCCAAGCAAGATCAGAGCAGTATGCCTTGACGACGGGCGTAAGAAGATCGGCAACGGCTTCATACCGACGGCGCAATGGTTTCTGCTCATCGCCACTTTCTTGTAGGACCAACGCCATTGAAGAATAATTGGCGGCTTTAAGCACGAGCGAGCGCATACCCTCCACTTTAGACTTCATGTCCAAAAGCATACGTTTGACATCTAAATGCTCAATAATGGGTAATCGCTTAGCGCCAGGTGTTGCCATTGCTCGGATGCTGGTCCCTTGTACGCGCTCATTCGCATATTCAACAGACTGGTAATAAGCTGACGAAGCCAGTCCCAGCGCGTACGTGCCGGTCGCGATCCTGGCTAAGTTCATCAATAAGAACAACTGAGACAAGCCTTTATTCTCAGCATCTCCTAATAACGTGCCATAGCATGGCCCTTCACTACCAAAGGTTAGCTGCGACGTGGCATTGCCCTTAAGACCCATTTTCTTTTCAACTACATCACAACGTACGTTGTTGAACTCACCAGGGCTGCCATCTTCGTTCAAACGATATTTAGTCACCACAAAGCAACTCAAACCACGTGTGCCTTCAGGCGCATCTGGCAAACGAGCTAAAACGAAGTACACATGATTATCAGTTAGATTATGCATTCCAGAGGAAATGAATATTTTTGAGCCTTCTATACGATACTGTCCGTTTTCCTCACGGATAGCTCGAGTGCGCAACACGCCGACATCGGAACCAGCTTCAGATTCGGTCATCACCATAGCGGCCGTCATTGTCGGTGTTGTAAGTGCTTGGCAAAATTGTTGTTTTTGTTCCTCTGTGCCATATTTTTCAAGTAGATAAACGGCACCAACATTGAATCCTGGATAGACACAAAATGCAGGATCTGCACCGTATAGCACACTATAAATTGCCTGATTGATCACATACGGTGTGCCGCAACCGCCATATTGCACAGGTGCTGATACACCACATAAACCGAGTTCTTGAAACTTGCTCCACACATAATGATACACATCCGGCGCTTTGACTTCGGTTGGGGAGACTTGCGTACAACCTTGCTTATCCGCAAGTTGATAACTGCGCCCCAAATATTCACGCGCAAACTTAATCGCCAACTCCATGATCTGGATACAAGTTTCTTTATCGACGCCCGCAAACATGTTGGAGTCGAGGACATTTTGTTCTACTTGCAGTACGTCAAATAGTTGGAAGTGTAAATCCCTTTCATCCAACTTGAATGAGGAAGGCTGCTTTAAAAAGCTTTTTTCGTCTTTCATTGTTTTATCTTCTCTTTATTATGCTTGTTGTTGGAAATGGTGCGCATTAACGTTGCTTGGTATCGTGATATCTGCAAAACAGTAATAGCCACGTAAAGCCAAGGAGCCGAACAAAATGTTCTGCCCAGATAAACTTTGCAGTTGATGGTCACGAATAAACGCAATCCAAGGATCGCTACCAAAGGCATGACCATAATAGGAATGGCGTTCAGTTAATACTGTCAGATCTTTCAATGAGCGCCTGACTGGGATCGACATGCTGTCAGGAAAAAACGGCAATGACAGCGTGCTAGAACTACACTTTTTAGCAACCTGCTTAGCAAAACTCGCAAAGCTGATAATGTTGTTGCCGCCACTTGCAACACCATTGTGAAGCAGTTCTTGCGCTTGCGCGTCACAAACTTCAAAAAACAACGTACAGATCCCAAACCCTGATTTACCCCATTGCTCATTCTCAGACCAATATTTCATCTCCATCGCATTCACATCCAAGATTGAAATTGCAAGGAAACGCTGCTGCGGTTTGTGCGTTACATGATATCGAAGTAAATACCCCCAACATGCACATTCATAGGCGTTGCTGAAGCTTTGTGGCACCTCGTATTGAGACTGAAAAACTTCTGCACTATTGATGCTTCCCGCCGAAAATACCGAGTCCATCATGGTGCTACAAAAGTAATGGTGGCTAGCATCACCATAGTGATGCGCTTGATTTTCACCGATAGCAGCACAATGCGCTTCGATCACCGTCTGGATCTTTTGCTTGTATTGGGTGATTGATTGATCTGCAAATGCATCATCAAACGGGGTGTAAAATGCATCCTTCAACAATATTTTTGCCATTGTAATTTCCTATAAAGACTGTGATTCTTCAGCTTGTAACTTCGTGATCAAAAACTCAGGCACAGAGACTATCGATTTCGTTTTTGCGTTTAGACAGACCATCTTAGTAACAACCTGACATGACAACTGCTCTGACTTATTGATATAAGTCACCCACTCCAATCCAGCCCGATTGATGTGCTTTAGCTTGGTGCGGATCCCTACTTCATCTTCCAAGAATACCGCTTGCTTGTATTTTGCGGAGATATCATGCACCACCAGCGCCAAACCGTACTTCCTAGTCAACTTTGAGAAGGACAGCTTGCGGCGTTTTAGCCACTGATGGCGGCCCCGTTCGGCTAATTCAATGTATTTAGCGTGATGTAAAACACCGCCTGCATCGGTATCGGCGTATGACACAAGATATCTTTTCATGATCAATCCACCTTTTTTATAACCATTGCACAATGTTCAAACGTGACCGAAGTGAATAGCACCAAGATATGTTTAACCTCATGCACATCCATTTTCTCCGCAGGTGTCCATATCGCACCGCTGTTATCTGCTTGCCAGCATGGATTGCCTGCACACACTGATGCACTTAGGTTCACCATTTGTGCCAAAATAGCGCTGGGTGTATAACCTAGATGCATTGCACTAGAAGTCAGCGCTGGCAGTTTTGCACCAAATACCGTTTCGAGTGCATGCTGTTCGTTCTGCATAAACGTTTCTGTGCCCTGCCCAACACCAACCACTAAATCAATATCTTGCGTAGCAAGACCAGCTTGAGCTAATACTTGCTTTGCCACACGCGCTAACCCTTCTCCTGAGTTGGATAAAGCATGGCCATGACCATCTTGTGTAACTTTAAGCGCCAACACTTCAGCCAGTGGTTTTCCTTCTCTGGCGTGAAGCGCGGTTTCACTCTCGAGCAAACACACACTTGCCCCTTCACTTAAATAGAAACCACGTCCCGGTTTGCCAGAATCAAAATGGCCAAGTACATCAAACTGCTCTGCAAACTGCATAACCATCGGGGTCAATTCATCAGTAGAGAAATTGAACATACGTTCTTGGTGGCCTGCTTTAACAGTATCAAAAGCAAATTTCATCGCTCCAACAGGACCACATAGCGTGGTATTAAAGCCTTTAATACCGTATTCAATCGACACTGCGCCCGCAGCTGCATTTAAAGTGGTTAAAGGGAATTGGGTTGAGCTGGCATACGCAAGGCCATCTTCAAACACAGAGGACATGTATTTCTCTAGCGATTTTTGTGCGCCATGAAGCAGGCCTGATACGACGCCCGTTTGATACAGTCGCTTATCGACCAGCGGCTTAAGTGCAAAGTCATCTATCGCTTTAGCCATAGCTTTTAGTGCAAATTGGATACTCGGAGAGCTTCTTCTAGACACTCCTTTCAAGCCTTTTGGCAACTTAATCGAGCCTTGATAGGTGTTTAACGCCTCATTGTTATTACATAAACGCTGCTCAATGCCTTCAGTTAATTGCCATTGATTAGCAACATCTTCTCCTAAAAAGTCACCGTAGGCAGTTAAGAAAACACGGTTACCTGCCAATGACTTTTTACTATATTTTCCCGCTTCACGAGAAAGTACCAACGACGAATTATTGCCACCAAAGCCATAGTTATTACACATGATGGTGTTTATATCTGTCGGTGTTTGTGCTCCATGTACGTAGTCTAAAGGTGCACACCCTTCCCTCGCTTCGGTAAAGTGGCAATTAGGCGGGTAATAGCCTTTTTCAGCGCAAACTAAGCTGATGATTAATTCAACCACACCGCTGGCACCTAAAGTGTGACCAACGCTTGATTTCACACTGGAAATTTTGGCTTCGTTACCAAACACTCTTTCGACGGCTTTTGACTCTGGCACATCGTTGGAGTCGGTGCCTGTGCCGTGTGCAGAAATATACTCAATATCAGCAGCATTTACCCCCGCGCTTTGCATAGAATGAATCACTGCTGCCTCAATACCTGTGCCATCATCATCTACTGAGGTTTGATGAAATGCATCCGATGACAACGCATAACCCAACACTTCACCACGGTGCGCTTGCCCACGCTGTTCGGTGCTTGCCAACGATTCCATGATCAATACACCTGCGCCTTCACCCAAGGTGATGCCTGATGGCGTAGAAAACGGTGCCGCGGGCTCTTTGCTCATCACTTTTAAGCTGTTGAAACCAGCTGCAATACTTTCGGAAAGCGTATCGGTCCCCACTACGATAACCCTATCCGCCTCACCACTTAACAATAAATCTCTTGCGTAGCCAATAGCCGTGTTACTTGAAGAACACGCCGATGAAATGGTCACTTTTATGCTTTTTAGCGCCAGCGATTCACACACGATGGTCGCCACATGATCCGTTAATCCGGCATAAAAATCGTTGGCACTGAGTTCTGATGTATCTTGATTAATTGCGGCTTTTAGAATTTTTTCGACGTGATGAATACCACTGTGAGAAGTGCCCACCACAACGGCGGTACGTTCAGGGTCTATATCTTGTTTATCCAATCCAGCACTGCGCATCGCTTCTTCAAGCGCTTTGACAGTAAACCAGACACCTCTATCTGTTTTTTGTGTAAATGCCGAATTGAGCCCAAACGTATCGTTATTCAAAAATTCTGAAGTTAGATTGCTAATAAGCTGGTCACTGTCGATGTTTCGCGATACCGCAATAGAGGTTTTTTCCGCCAGTACCGCCTCACCAATTTGCGTGGCATCGCGACCTAGTGGCGTAAACACGCCCAGTCCTGAAATTACAATTTGTTGTTCTTTATTGTCTGTAAAAGTCATGACATATCTTCCTTATCTTAAATGACCGCCATCCACTTTAATCGTGGTAGCTTGAATGTATCCTGGGGTTAATAGGCTATGGACCACATCAGCAACATCACTTGGACGCCCCATACAACCAATCGATGCATTTTCTAAAGTATGCTCAAACATGCTTGGATCGAGTTCTGTCACCATGTCTGTCTCAATAAACCCAGGCGCAACGGCATTAACAAAAATACCTTCTCGACCATAACGTCGAGCCAGTAACTGACAGTAGCCAATCAACCCACCTTTGGTTGTCGCATACGGTACTTGCCCTTCTTTGCCATACACACCGGCGGCTGATGCCATCAACACAACAGAAGCTTGAGAAGCTTTGCGTAACAAAGGCAATAACTGTTCGGTGAGATAAATAGTGCCCGATAGATTGGTTGCCAACAGCTGAGCAAAATCGTTATCCGGCATCGCAAGGAATGAACCATCATTGGTCATACCTGCGTTGTTAATTAATCCATCTATCTGAGAAAACTGCGTCTTTACTTGAGTCACAAACGCATCAACGGATGCCCTGTCGCTCAAGTTCATTTCAAGCGCACACGCTTTTACGCCACGCTCAGTGAGCTGTTTAACCAATGCTTGAGCTTGCGCTTGACCACTGCGATAAGTCACAATTAGTTGGGCATGCTGCAAATTTGAGTCAGGAGCACAAATTTTGTCAGCCAATGTATCGACAATGGCGCGGCCAATGCCTCGGGTTCCACCCGTAATAATGATATTTTTCATGATCCGTCCTATATATTGCACATTGCGATCCCAGTACCCACTGGAATAACACCGCCTGTTGTAGCCAATTGACTGACTTCGCCATACATGTTGATAAGTTCACTCACCTGCTCGGCACTTTGTGGCTTATATTTCATGTTGTAGACCTTCAAGTTGCCTTTTGCAGCGCGCCACTGAGCGGGCTCTAAGCTTTCTTTTGGTGGATGGATCAAAAACACGTTCACCTTAACGTCAAAACGCGCAACTTCTTTGGCAACACTTTGCACAGCCGCCACCACCGCGTTATTGACAATAGGGTTGCACGGCGCATCAATACTGCTTTTAATGCTGTGGTCGTAACACATCACCCAAATTCGACCCCCATCCGTGCGAGCTAAATGTTGTGATCCGTATTTCAATGTTTTCAGGATCTGCGTAAGCCGATTCTGTAAACCATCGATTGCCGTCACAGAATCTTGATTGAACTGCTGAACTTCACACACACCATCAGTCAAATTCAGATAAATATTACGATAGTAAGTACCAGCTTCGGTCATTGCATCGAACTTCGCTTTCACGCTCTGCAGGTCGTCCTGACACTCTGGCAACGCCAGAGTGTCTACGTGATGACCGTTAGATTCCAGCTTGGCAATCAAAGATGTGGCTGTCACACCTTGACTGTTAATGATTAGATCCAACATGTTAGCTCCTTGCCCTATCACGCCGCTTGCTGATTTAAGCGTTCTAAAACCATATCAATAACGGTTGATACCTTTTCACAGGTTTCCTCGATGTAGCCGCTATCGATTTCGATCGGCTTAAACCCGTACTTTTTCTCAACACCAACGATAAGGTCCAGCACGTCCACTGAATCAAGACCCAGTCCCTCATCACTTAGTATCAGCGTATCTTCATTAAAATCGTCAGCGCTGTACCCTTCATCGCCAAGTTCTAAACGATCTAGCAATACTGAATTGACGATAAAATCAAAAATTTCTGCACGTTGAATATTCATAATTATTTCCTTAATTTTTATATGTTTAGTTAGTTGCTTTGGTAAAGTGTCAAACTCACTTTCGCGACAGCTTCACCGCCACATTTCGATACACACGAAAAGCGACAAAAGCGAGCTGCGCCTTGTTGAAGTTCTGAAACATCATTGAGCGGTTTCGACTCTATGATCACCACATCACCGGGTCTGACTGGCTTAATGAACTTCGCTCGGTCAATTGACGCAATAAAGCCACCGGCCTTATCGCCCACCTGCGAATTGAGCCAAGCGCGACATGACTGCGCCATGCTCTCCACTAAGATCACACCAGGCACCACGGGATCACCGGGAAAATGCCCTTCGAAAAAGGCTTCATCACCCATATACATCCTCACTGATTTGATTAACCCTTGTTCTTCACAAAAGCTCACCTCGTCAACAAAGCGAAATGGGTCGGTTTGTCTCAAATGAGAATCAAGATCTATGCACTGCATGTTAGCCACCAATAAATATGCTGGTGGTTCCTCTGAGAACACATTGCTCTTCAGAAAAAACCGTAAAATCAAATGTATACATAGGTGCGCGTTCTTCTACTAAGACGGACTCCAAGCGAATTGGAAAAGCAATCTCCTTGAATTCCAATCTTTCTACTTTCTTAAAAGAGGCGATCACACCCCGTTCCTTGCCTTTTCTCTCTCTCAATAACAGGCCCGAAGACTGTGCGACATACTCCAGCATCACATAAGTATCTACGCAGTCGGCCTCAGCAAACCTGTTCGGCATTCCTCCTTTATTTAGTTCTGTGATTATTTTACGTTCTGTTTTCCATACCACGCGATCAACAAATCTGAATGGCGCAGTTTGTGCTAACCCACTGATATAACTATGGGATTCTTGTTCATTCATTTGCACGTGCGGTACTCCTAACGTTAAACTTTTGTCAAACCCGATTTTGTGAATAATGCATCTGGGTAATTACCTGTTTGGTATTCACTCATCTTGATCCACACCGCAGAGTCCTTTCGCAAACTGTCATAGATTGCTATTTTTTCGACTTTATTCTGGCCATCAGTGCCGCGCTTAAATGACTTGTACTCAATGGTTTTTAACAGCCGACCCGATGCCGTAAAGTGGCGAGTGGCAATGGGTTGATCTGCATCTAGGTCATAAACCAACTCTATTTTTGCGTAGGTACTTTGCCGAGTTTTGCTGAGCAAGGTCACTTCAAGTTGTCGTTGCGTATTTAGCTCGTAGCGCTCTACCTCGTAGCTATTTAAAAAGGAGGTGTTCAACACGTCTGCAATAGAGGCTGAACCAAAAACTCTTTGCAGCGGCGCGATACGGATCACGTTGGAACTAGAGGGCAAGTACAGCCATAGATCAGAATCACGGATCAGCGTTTTTCGGCCTCGCTCTGTGCGTGGTGATTCAATCTCTACCAACGCGTATCCTTGCTCACTGATCTTCACATCCAAAAGGTGCTTGCCAACTACTTCGTTGTTTTTTACCGTCAGCACTTCCGATACGAAGCTAAACCCAGAGTCTTTAAATCCACGTAAATACTCCATGCTCTCTAGTACTTCGCTAATTTTCTCCATACCAATTTCGCTACTGGCTTGATGTTCAACGCTATGCTGTGCCGCTTGCTCAGTAGTTGGTAATGAGTCAGCCAAACTCATTGCAGGCAAAGCGGTAAACCCGAAATAACAACATGCGTATGTTAATAATTTCATCTTCATACATTTCTCCTTTGTCGCCTTAGCGCTGCATTGCTTCATTGATTGGTAAACGACCGGCTTTGAATGCTGGGAAAAGTCCCCCCAGCGCCGTCGCAATAAGCGTTAATGCAGCTGGAAGTAACACCACTTGGCTATCAATTAAAATGCGCAGTGGATAAGAAAAGGTTGACCCTGGTGGCTTCGGCATAATGATGTTTGCATGATTGACACCCTGACTTATCAACACGCCCACCAGCACACCTATCGTGATGGCAAGAACCCCGACCACAAGCCCTTCAATTAATACAATTAATAATACTTCTGCTCGTGATGCCCCCAACGCTCGGCTTGTAGCCAGTTCAGTAACGCGCTCCATTACGCCCATGGTCATCGTGTTGAAAATAGCAGCAAAGATAATGATGATGACCAAAGCAGTAACAAAACCGAATATGTTGTTAAACATGGCCACAATTTGATGATATGAATCAGACAGCTCAGACCATGACTTAACATCTAGGCCACTGACACCTGACAGCGCTGCTCGTACTCGCTGATCGCTGTCTTCGCGCAGCTTATTTTCATCTGCCAGTACAACAAGGCTAGTTACGGCTTGCGAGTACATTAACTCTTGCATCAAACTTAAATTAATCTTGATGAAACGTTTGTTGAGTTCTTTTGCGCCGGTATCCATGACACCCACAACCACAATATCTAGCGCATTAATTGCGCCTGAATCTGTGGTGGTTAAGAATGTCAGCACATCACCCACCTGTGCCCCTAGCTCCTCGAGTAACTCCTTACCTATCAAGGCACCTTCTTGTTGCTCACTGAATAGTCCAGTCCCTGCCACAATGGAAATGGCCTCGCTGATCTGTGCATCCTCATCAGCTTCCACGCCATAGGCCATAACACCAACGGCGCTGTCACCAAAAGACACTAAACCTTGCGCTTCTACTCGTCGGCTCACTAACTTGATTTCATCAAGAGACCCTAAACGACGTTCAACTTCATCCGCTTGCTGAGGCTCAATAAACACTTTTGCGTATGCTTGCTCGCTTGTAGAGTGCTTCTGTGCTTGGACTTGCCAATGACCTAGCTGCGAATAAATACTGCCTAAGCGAATGCCTTCATACATCTGTGCGACATAACCGCCAAACAAAACCAAACTGACAGTGCCAATCAAAATAGCTATACAGGCAATTGAGTTTTTACGCCAATCTCGTAGCACGTTGAGTAAAATGAGTTTTGTGATAAAAGTGATATACATTTACAACCTCCTGCGCCAGCAAGCGCTTTATCCTTGTACCCTTGCGTTCATTTTTGCCAACATGGTGCGAACCGATTGCTGTGTATTAGCGTGTAATTCACTAAACTGTGCGTTATTCACAACAAACTCTAAATCCGCTCTTGCGACTGAGGTCTTATTCATGAATTCAGGTACCATTGCCGAAACAAGCCCTCTGTTTAGTCGCGCAGTCATGTTGTTGGGATAGCGGCTAACCGCTTTATCAAGATAGCGAAACCCCTTTGCAGCAGAGCTCCCCGCTAGCTTGGCGTTGTTGCTGTAAAACACGGCTTGCTTGGCATACAGAGAGCCTAAAGTTGACAGCAATTCTGCGCCATAAAGCTGCGCGGGATCTTGTTCTAACTCGTCCATCATTTTTAGTAAGGCATTCACCTTTGTAATATGCAGCTGCAATTGCGTTAAAGTGAGCTCCTTATTCACCATCAACTGACTCGCTTGCGTAACGAGTTGTTGTGCTGAGGTAAGGTAGCTTTGTGCTGTCAACTCACCTTGAATTAAGCTGCTTGGATTAAAACTTTGCTCCGTCACTTGTGGTTGCGAGCACCCTGTTAGAGCAACCACAACGGCTGCCAATGCAATTCGTTTGAACATTCTTTTTATTCCTTAAATGATCTGACCATCACACATAATCACGTTACGCACGCCACTAGTGGCAAAGTCTTGGTCATGAGTCGCAACCACCACTGTGGCTTGCTTTTCTTGATTAAGCTTTTGTAACAGCTGGTACACCACCTGCGTATTTTCGCTATCCAGATTCGCCGTCGGCTCATCGGCAATGATCAATTCAGGATCTTTGACAAAAGCACGAGCAATTGAAACTCGTTGCATTTGGCCTCCTGACATTTGCTTTGGACGACGTTTTGCAAACGTCTCCATGCCAACTTCTTTTAGCGCTTGGTGTGCTTTGTCTTTAGCATCAGGGTCTTTGAGTAAATACAAGGGATACATCACATTTTCTAACGCCGACAACGCCGGATGTAAGTTGAACTGTTGAAAAACAATTCCTATTTTGTCACGTCGGATATGCGCTAAAGCACTATCACTTTGCGTTGTCACATCCATGTCGTTAAACAAGATCTCTCCAGAACTTGGGCGATTGATTAATCCCAGCATGCTTAACAAGGTACTTTTACCGCTACCACTTTTACCGGTTAAGCACAGCAACTCACCTTTGGCGATGCGTAAACTTGCTTGGTTAACAGCCAGTGACTTAACACTGCCATTGCGATACGCTTTACTCACATCAACAAGTTCCAACATACTTTTATCCTTGCATTTTTGATGAGTGCGAAAAGTACTCAGTGTCAGCCGGTAACAAAGCAACCAGTGACTTTAAAATGTCTTTTTGAGATTCACTTAATGCACATGAAGATGGGCTCACATATTTGATCTCGAAATGATTATCCCCAGCAGACCAGGAGTACAACTTAAAGTTGGCATCAATGCATACATGATCATGACCAAGCTCGATTAAAGCGGCGCTTTCTACATCCAAATCATGAAAAAGAGCAACACGCGGGTCTAACAATGACTTGGGTAAAGCGATGGTCGATGGCATTTTTATTCTTACTAGAAGTTTGTCGCTAATTTGTGCCTCTAGAATTTTGTTCACAGCCGTATCAACAAAACGGTAGTACTCATAAAATGACATAACGATGGGTAAGCGCTCGTTGAACTCTAATTGCATAGCAATATGCAGCTCGTCCTCCGCAAGTAAGGCGTTGCCTAGTAATGCGGGGATCACTTCTCTCTCTCGCTTATGGCGGTTTAAAATTCCTTTAAATCCTTCAATATACATGGTGTTATTACTCTTCTATTTGGACATGTGTTGTTGTTGAGGTGCATGCTTTCAAAAAGCAAAAATACCCGTGTGATGCGATGGAAGAGAGCAAGTAATGCTGCGCTTTACACACGCCATCGACTTGTTCTAAAGCGACCGAAATCCAAGGATCAGAGCCGCATACATGGCCGAACTGTTCGTACCTATCAGCCAGTAGAGGGTAGCCTCTGAGAGCCCGCTTAATACCCTTTCGCATTTTTTCAGCAAAGTAAGGAACACATACCGTAAAGCCTTCGTTATTCTGTGCTGCCTTTTGTAATTCAGCGCCATATTCATACAACATGACATCGGGGTTGCACTTGCCCAGTTGCAATAGCGCTGGCATTTGTGCGCCTTCTAACTCTGGTAGACGTAAATGCACCAGTGTGACTCGGTGACTCGTTCTCCCCCACGATTCGTTCTCTTCCCAAAAGCGCATTTGGAGCGGGTTTGCATCTACTACAGATAAAAAAATATCTTTTATCTGTGGCTTATTGAGCAAGTGTTGACGCACTAAACTCCCCCAAGTTGCACATTGCATCGCGTTGGAAAAACTACTCGGCAAAGCTGTTTTTTTACTGAGCTGCTGACACATTGCATGCGGCTCTATCCAGCCACCAGAGCTGACAATATCAAGCGTTGAACTGCATAAGTAATGCGCCGCACTTGTCACAGAATGAAGCGACTTCGCAGCCTCGATTTGCCCATGTATCTGCTCGCAAAGCCGTGCAGTGAACTGCTCAGGAGTGATCCCTCGCAAGGCTTTACTAGATTCAATACGGATACTTTTTATCTCGAGGCTATGCATAGCTATCTCACTTTCGCCTTGGCATATATTTCAAACAGACAGCGGTAGGAACTACCTTCCATACGTGTGAAAGCCATCAAATCTCGCTGATCCATCACCCCCTGAACCGCGCCAGACAAAACGAGGTCGAGTAAAATACGGTTTGAGGTAAATTTAATTGCCAAAGCCAATGGCAAACTTGGTTGACGCTCAAGTAGACTCATACAGTAATTTTTGGCGATGCCTTCTAAGGTTTTCACTGCATCAAGCTGTTCGGCGCTTAAGTTGGCTCTACCTTGTGACTGCAACCATTGCACATGACCCATGAGTGAACGCACAAAACGAGGACGAACTTTCGATAAAAACACCGACGTTGCTGCCAATCCTCCACCTGTTAGCATATTGCTTTTATGCACCGTCACTTCACCACTCACGTTACCCAGCTGTAAGCTGCCATCCAGAAAAGGTAAACCCACTTTACTTTTCTTCAGATGCTTGAACTGCGAAGGTGGGATCAAAATGGATGAAGGATAAAGTTTTTGGGTTGACGCTGCTGAGACCGAACCATAGTCCAAACGATGGCCTTCAATGATCCACACCTTGTCGACATTGACCGTTAAATCATCCCCCTCTTTTTTAAATACGCTGTTCCATTGCTCAATTGAAGGCCCGCCAGCATCGGCCATTAAAAAGCCCCCATATTGAGCGATTCCTTGCGCATGCCAGTCATCAACCTGAGCAATTTGTTCCTTGCTTGCAATATATGAAAACAATAATTTACCGAAGCTACTCACCAACTCATGAAAGTTGCCATCGACAAGTCCTTTTTGAGGAAAGTCCGCTAAAATATTTTCGATGTTGGTTTCAGCCTCAGAAAGTGGTTGCTGCTTTTCCAGTGCGATTACTTTGCCTTGCTCAATGCCATGAAAGTCATCATGGTCAATGATCATTTGTGTATCCACGGTAGATACAACGCCGTTGTAAATCAGTTTTTCTAAATACGGGCTTATTTCTGCAAATTGAGATAAACCTTGGATGATGCTTTGTTCGAGTTTCACGATCGGTACCTGCTAAATTAAACGATATATTCTTTGTATTCTTTGAGTGCCAAAAACTTATTTACGGTGTACAGCGCGTTGTATGCCCCGCAGTCTTTAAACAAGACTTTGTCTCCAATCGAAAGTGTTTTTGAATAAGCCTTTAGTTCGCCAATCACATCGTCACGATTACACGATGCACCAACCAACTTATAACTAACAGGCGCACAGGCTTGACCTTCAGATAGCACGATTGGCTGATCAAATTTGCGGATAACATGCTCGGTTTTAGCGAGTAGAAAATTCTGCGCCATGCCTCCGTCACAGACGAGAAAGTGAGAGTGGTTGATCTGTTTTTGACTAATCACTTCAGTTAAGAAATAGCCGGCAGAGCCAAAAATACCGCGGCCAGATTCATGGATTACTTCGGCTTTTGCTTGCAGTGGTGCAATGGCTTGTCGGTAAGCTGCAAAGTCAATGTCTAACGATGCCCAATTGGCAGGAAAACCGCCGCCTAGGTTTAATATTTCCAGCTCGTAACCTAACGACTCATTCACTCTATCGACTAAATTACTAATGACTTCAACACAGTCATGGGCACGCTTAACAAAGTTATTTGAGCCGCAAAATACATGTAGTCCAGCAACCTTCATTTCAAGCATTTTCGCTCGCTCTAAGGCTTGCCTTAAGCCCGACTCATCCATACCGAAATGATCACCCGGAACCGCCTCAGCGCCTTTGCTAATTGCATCTAGATTCACTCGTAACAGTACAGGGTTATTGACGGCACGCTTACGCTTAACACGCTCAATTAAATCGAACTGCGCTACATGATCGATGATCAATACCGCGTTATAACGTGATGTCACTTCAATAAACTTTTCTGTGTACGCTGGAGTATTCACAAATACACGTTGCTTTGTACCTGAGCGCAACCTTAACTCTCCCAGTGAAGCAACCTCATAGCCGTCCTCAAAAATACACGCAGTGCGAGAAAGCAATTCAGGACAATGGTTTGCTTTAATTGACACGACTAAAGGAGTGCCTAGATTCGCTTTCAGTTGCGTGTAGTTATTCTCGACTTTCTCGGTTGAATAGATATATGCTGGCGTCTCTAATTGATTGGCCTGTTCCTTTATCAACTTCACAATGTCGTTTTCAGTTCTTTCAGTGAAATTCATTACGTTAATCCTAAAAGTGGAAACAAAAGTTTTGCGCATATCCTGCGTCGCTAAAAATACAATACCGCGAAATTGAAAAGTTGGATGCTGTCAGAAATGACATATCCAGCCGTTATGAGGTGTCAGAACTGACAGCTTAAAAATGTTGTTATTTCGTTTACGTGAAAAGCCACTGAGTAAGCACTAAAAATGATTGCCCTTACTCGAACTCTTAAATAGTGATAGAGACAAAGAGACTGATAAATTGAAGTAGAAAGATGCTAATTAACCTCAGCTGCGGATAAGAGTTTTGATAGCTAGCAATAGAAACATTGCAACTATTTCGACATCCAATGATGATATTTCGCTTAATATC